>NZ_BTTW01000001.1:1336165-1670206 GCF_036245865.1 Corallococcus caeni
GACTACAGCAGCTTCATCAACTCCGCGCGCTTGGCGTTGTACTCCTCGTCGGAGAGCACGCCCGCGTCCTTCAGCTCCTTGATCTCCTTGAGCCGCTGCGCCGGGCTGCGCGTGTCCGCCGGAGCGGCCGCCTGCGCGGGCTCCGCGGGGCGCTGCTGCTGCTGCTGGTTCTGCTGGTTGGCGAACATCTGCGCCATGCCGAACCCCATGCCCATGCCCATGCCCTGCATGGCGCCGTCGGAGCCGCCACCGCCCTTGGCCATGCCCTCGGACGCGCCGAGCATCGCCTGGCCTTGCGCGTACTGCTGGAAGCCGCCGGCCAGCCGCGAGTACGCGACGTCCTTGGACAGCTTCTTCAGGGTGATTTCGTCCTCGGGCTTGATGCTGACGACGAAGTTGCCCATGCGGACGATGGTGAGGCCGTAGGAGTCCACGTGCGGCTTGAGGCCAGCGAGGATCTCCTGCTCCATCTCCTCCACGTAGGCGCCGCTCGTCACGTCCAGCAGCGGCCACTTCTTCTTCACCAGCAGCTCGGCGGTGCGGTCGCGCGTCACCTTGAGCACCTGGCCCTTGAACCAGCCCAGGAACTCCTCGTTGGAGGCGCGGCCCATGCCGACCAGGCCCACCACGAGCTTCTCCGGCTCCGTCACGCGGATGGAGAAGTCGCCGTACACCATGGTGCCGATGCCCAGGCCCGTCTCCGGGTCGCGCACGTCACCGATGGGGCCGCCGAACTTCACGCCCGTGTGCTCGCGGTTGGAGACGAAGAAGATCTCCGCCATGAACATGTTGCCGCCGGTGAAGCCCTCCAGCAGGCGCGACAGGAACGGGATGTTGTTGGTGTCCAGCGTGTGGCGGCCGGGCCCCAGCTTCCCCTCCACCTTGCCGTCCTTGACGAACAGCGCCACCTCATCCGCGTCCACGGTGAGCTGCGTCTTCATCCGGACGTTCTTCTCCGGATACTTGTAGACGATCTCGCCCTTCGCGCTGTCCGCGCGGGCGATGAAGTTCCGCTGCGCCTCGCCCTTGATGCTGTCGAAGATCCCCATGTCTGTTTCAGCGCCTCCGTGGCCGCCTGGGCGGCAGGTCTTCAAAGCTTCGTAACCCCAACCCCTAAATGCGGGGCCGCCAGCGCGAAAGCGCCACCGCGCTTCCCCCGGCATCCTCCCCTGGAACATACCAGCTTCACGGGCGCCTGCCCGTCCGGCCGGCCCCCTGGCAGTCCACTGTCCCACCCGCCAGTGACTCAACCCCAGCGGCTGACCAGACGTTCCCGGTCCAGGAGCCGGATGCTGGCCCCCAAGAGGACGAGGTCCAGCACCAGCACGACGGCTCCCTGGATGGCGTAGTAGCCCAGGCCCGCCTTGAGCACGCCCGCCACCTGCCCGCCCACCAGGCCCACCAGCGGCAGCACCACCAGCGCGGACAACTGCTGCGCCATGCGCGCCTCGCTCACCCGGGCGGAGATGAGCACCGCGACGCCGTTGCCGAAGAAGGCGAACAGCGGCGCGAGCACGAACACGCCGAAGCCCCACAGCGCGTTGGGCATCAGCGGCGCGCCCACCAGCGGCCACGCCACCCAGTCCACGCCCACGCAGAACAGGGCGAAGGCGAACCAGGTCATCATCACCGCGGGCACCAGCGCGGCCAGGCTCTTGCCCGCCACCAGCTCCGCCGCGGACACGGGCGACGCGAGCAGCGGCTCCAGCGTGCGCCGCTCCTTCTCCCCCGCCACGCTCTGGGACGCGATGAGGATGGGGATGAAGACGGGCATCACCAGGAACATGCCGAACCAGTCGGTGAGCGACTTGTCGATGAGGAAGCGCGCCGCGCTCGCGCCCAGGGGCAGCGTGGGGTCGTAGAAGAGGGCCACCGTGCGCAGGTCGGAGTGGTCCGGCTGCCGCACGTACGTCCACACCACGCCGATGGGCACCGTCACCATCACCAGCGGCAGCACCGCCATGGACAGGAGCAGGCCCACGTTCTTGCGCAGGTCCAGCGAGTCCTTCCAGAACACCGCCAACGCGCGTCGCGGCCGGAAGGCCATGCTCACGTCTCCTCTTCCCGAAGCAGGTCCAGGTACACCTCTTCCAGCGGCCGCTGCGCGGGCACCACGCTGTGCACGCGCGCGCCCGCGCCCACCAGGCACGCCACCACGTCCGGCGCCTGCGCCTCGTCCGCCACCATCACCCGCAGGCGGCCGCCCTCCACCAGCACGTTGGGCGTGAACGGCAGCGCCGCCAGCGCGGGCAGGAAGCGTTCCGCGTCGCCCTCCACGCGCACGTCCAGCGCCTGCCCCGCGCGGCGCAACTCACGCACCGGGCCCAGCGCCAGCAGGCGGCGGCGCACGACGGCCACGCGCTCGCACAGCCGCTCCACCTCCGCCAGGTTGTGCGAGCACAGGACGATGGTGCGCCCCTCGGAGGCCAGCTCCGCCACCGCGTCGCGCACGGTGCGCGCGGACTCGGGGTCCAGGCCGCTGGTGGGCTCGTCCAGGAAGATGACGCGCGGGTCGTGCACCAGCGTGCGCACGATGGCCAGCTTCTGGCGCATGCCCTTGCTGAAGCCGCCGCACGGGTCGTCCTCGCGGCCGCCCAGCCCGAAGCGGTCGAGGTAGTGCTTCGCGCGGGGCCACGCGACGGACTCGTCCAGTTCGTGCAGCTTCATGAAGAAGCGCAGGTTCTCCCGGGCGGTGAGCCGGTCGTAGAGCCCGGGCTGTTCGGTGAGCAGGCCCACCACCTTGCGCAGCGACTCGCCGTCGCGCGTGACGGAGTGGCCCCACACCTCCGCGTCGCCGCCGGAGGGCTGGAGCAGCCCCGTCAGCATGCGCACCGTCGTCGTCTTGCCCGCGCCGTTGGGGCCCAGCAGGCCGAACACCTCACCGGGCCGCACGTCGAAGGTGAGGTCCTCCACGGCGGTGCGCTCGCCAAAGCGCTTCGCCAGCCCGCGCACGCGCAGGCCTCCCTCCCCGGGGGACTCCACGCGAACGGCGGGCAGGGGGCGGCTCACTCGATGGTCACCAGCACGAACTTGTTGTTGATGTCCCGGTCGATGAGGGTGACGGTCTTGTCGGAGCCCACCGCGGTCCTGAGCAGGTTCACGCGGTTGTGCTCCACCAGCGCCCACTCGCGGCCGGGCCGCGCCACGTACTGGCGCATGCGCGTGTTGGCGTCGCCCGCGCGGAACTGCTCCACCGTGTTGCGCGAGTAGAACGTCTCCCCGCGCCAGTTCATCATGTACGCGGCGATGGGCTCTCCCGCCTGGCGCTGGTTGTAGTAGCGCCAGAACAGGTCGCGCTGCGTCCAGTGGTGGGACAGGTCCACCCAGTGGCCCCAGTTGAACCAGAGCGCGAACGCCGCGGCCAGGCCCCAGAACGTGCTGAACAAGAGCACGCGCGAGCGCTGCAGCGCGGCCACCACCGCCAGCACACCGGCCACGCCGAAAGCGAAGCCCATGCCCACCTTCACGTTGATGGTGCCGGACAGGGCCTTGAACAGCGCGTCCGACGCGGGCGGGCCCTTGAAGCCGCGCACCGCCAGCGCCACGCCCACCATCGCCAGGCCGAAACCCACCACCTGGAGCACCGTGCGCCCCGGCGCCTCCTCCGGCCGCGACGACTGCCAGATGAGGAAGCCCGCGAGCGCCAGCAGCGCCACGCCCCACAGCCCCATGGCGGACACCTGCCCCTGCGTGGCCACCGCGGCCAGCGTGGCCCCGCCGGTGAGCAGCAGCCCCAGCGCGACGGCACGCCCGGCGGCCGGACGCTCCTGCTTCACCTTGGAGGAGAACGCGTCGAAGGCGAGGTACACGCCGAAGGCCAGCAGCACCAGCGTCACCAGGTCGCCCATCCACAGCGGGCGCGAGGAGAAGAACGCGATGGGCCGGGAGACCAGGTCCTGCGGGTAGGGCCGGTCGTAGTTGTAGACGAACAGGTCGGTGAAGTCCTTGGGGTTCTCCGCCAGGTCCTTGCCCACGAGGATGAAGAGCACCAGGCCGAAGATGAGGCTCACGGCGTGCTCGGAGATGCCGTCCTTCCACAGCCGGTCCACGAACAGCGCGATGAGGATGGCCAGGCCCGGCAGGATGGGGAAGACGTAGTGGTGGAACTTCGTGGCGCTGGAGGCCAGCAGGTAGAACGCGAACGCCACCCACAGCACGGCGATGAGCGCCAGGTGGTCCGCCTTGTCCCGCGAGCGCAGCTTCAGGCGCGACACGACCGCGAACGCGCCGGGCAGCAGCGCCACCCACGGGAAGATGGCGAAGCCGCCCTGCTCGATGAAGTAGGTGAACGACCCGCCCGGCGTGGTGGTGTGCACGCCCGCGGTGAGGCGGTTCAGGTGGTCATGGATGAAGAAGCGGTACCAGAACAGCTTGCCCTCGTCGTCCACGCCGTCGAAGAGGCACAGCGTCAGGTACCAGGGCACCGCCACCGCGAAGAAGACGAGGATGCCCGTGCCCAGCTTCATCCGGTACATCTGCGCCCACAGCACGGGCATGGGCCGCGTGCCCGCGCGGACCTGGGCGCGGTCCTCGCCGTTGAAGAGCCAGCGCAGGTGCGCCTCCAGGCTCTCGCGGCTCCACGGGATGACGGCGGCGGCCGCGTACAGCACCAGGATGACCGCGGGCAGGCCCACGCCCAAAAGGCCCTTGGCCAGCGTGGCCAGGCCCGCGAAGACGTAGAACGCGTACCACCAGCCGGCACGGTGCTTCGTGGTGTCGTCCAACTGCCCGATGAGCGCGCACGCCATGGCGCACACGAAGGTGGTGACGAAGGGCGTGTCGGTGACGGTCTGCCGGGTGAGCAGGAAGTACAGCGGCATGGTGGCCAGCACGAAGCCCGTGGCCAGGCCCGCGCGCATGCTCACCACCCTCGCCACCGCCAGCGACAAGAGCGCCACGGCGGTGATGCTCAAGAGGGCGAAGGGCATCCGCATGCCCCACTCCGTGTAGAGGCCCATGGCGCCGTCGCCCCTGAGCGCGCCGACGATGTTCATCCCCAGCGCCTGCATCCACATGGTGAGCGGCGGCTTGGAGAAGAACCACGCGTTCTCCCAGAAGGGATAGACGTAGTCGCTGCGCTGGATCATCTGCCGGCCCACTTCGCCGTAGTGCGTCTCCCAGGGGTCCCACAGTCCCACGGCGCCCAGGTAGGGCACGAAGAGCAGCGCCGCGAAGCCCGCGGTCGCCAGGACCACGCGGGTGCTGAAGGACAGGGCCAGCCATCGCCTCGCCCATGAAGACGTCAGGGTGTCGTCACCCAGGATGGCCTGGGCGAAGGTGGATTCCCCCTGCGAGTTCTTTTCGCCGTCGCTTGCCACGCGCGCGTGCTCCTTCGTCGTCCGGGACGGGCCCACCGTGCACCACATGGGGCCGGGGGGCTTATATCCCCACCACCTTCGCCGGTCGACCGACCTGGAAGGGGGTGCGTCGTTCTCGCGCCAGCGCGCGCTTCCGCGTGCACAGGTGCTGTGCAGGCGCCTGCACAGTCGCACGGGCAAGTCCGCGGAAGCCCGTCCTCCTGCCAGGGGCACGGGCCTTGTAGAGGCACCCCATCACGAAGCCTGACCGCGTGGCCGGAGCGCGGAAGGCCGCTCATGAGGAGCAGTGATGCTGGTTTCAGCGGTGACCCTGGGATGTGCCCTCCTGCTCGGGCAGGTGGAGGCGCAGGAGGTGGCGGAGCCCGAGGCTCCGGCAGAAGCGCCGGTGGACGCGACGCAGGCCACGACGCCGGAGCCGCCCGTGGCGCCGGAGCCGTGGGACTTCCAGATGGCCGTTCCGAACGCGTCGTCTCCCCAGCAACCCTTTGACGGGCAGGTGCGGTGCCTCACCCTGCCACCCACGCCCGCCGTGCCTTCCGGTCAGTGGCGCGCCCGCTGCGACGAGGCGAAGAAGGAGTGCCTGGTGTCGCCCGCGAATGAGCTGGACGCGGAGGGCCACGAGAATGATCAACCCCTGCAGCGGGTGGACTGGTGCGTGTCGCACTTGATGCCCACGGAGACAGCGCGCCAGTACCGCATGGTGCCCGCCATCGCGGAGGCGCCGCCGGGCTGGTACCGCGACGAGCGCGGACGGGTGCTCCAGTACAACTTCGACCTGCACCGGCGCGTCTACCTGGGCGGAGCGTGGGCGCCGCGTTGGCTGCGCGGGACGGACGGCGTGGACGAGCGCGTGCGGGTGGACTTCGGCGTGGACCTGGAGTGGCCCGGCGATTCGGACCGGCTGCACCGGATGACGCTGCTGGACACGGAGCTGTACCTGGGAGACGCGGCATCCTACGAGGCCACGCTCCTGCGCTACGACTTCCGCAGCCAGCACGACGCGCCCCTCTTCCGGGTGACGACCTTCTACGGCCGCCCCCGGCGCTTCGACGTCTACGCCAACCTGGGCTTCTGGATGGAGGTGCTCCACGGGGAGCAGGTGCGCCGCGAGGACGTGCACGCGGACTTCCTCTCCCTGGCCGCGACCGACCTGACGCTGGACCTGTGGCATTCGAGCGACCTCGTGTCCTACGTGCGCGTGCGGGCAGGGCCCGCCGTGGAGCGCGACCGGACGAACGGCTTCTTCACGCTCGTCCCCGCGGCGGCGCTGGAGGGGGACCTCACGCTGGACCGGGACGGCTTCCACCACGTGCGCTTCGGCGCGGAGGCCCAGAAGGTGCTGCTCGCGGAGCACGTGGACGGCCGGCCCCTGCGTCCGGAGCGGCTGCGACTGCGCGCGGGCTACGAGGTCATCCTGCTGGCCATCAACGACCAGCCCGTGAGCCTGACGCTGGACGGACGCGGGACGTGGCGCGACGACGTGGCGAACGCGCCCGCGGGTTGGGAATGGTCCGCGCAGGCGGGCCTGCGCTTCTCGCTGTGGGCTCCGGCGAGAAGGTCCGCGCCGACGTCGTCCCCCGGGAAGGGCTAGGCACGGCATGGTGGCGCTCGCGCTGGCATTGCTCCTGGGCACCGTGCCCGGCCTGTCGTGTGAGGGCCGGACGGCGGCCGGGGAGACGTTCCCCACCTGCTTCGACCCCGGCACCGGCTGGGTGCTGGGCACCGCGCTGCGCGTGCAGGACGACACGCAGGCCCTCGCCGTGCGCACGGGGTTCCTGGTGCGCGCGGACCGTTCGAGCGGCAGCAAGGCGGACTCGCTGTGGTTCGACTCGCACCGGCTGCTCATGACGGAGGCCTGGGGCGGCGAGCAGCCTGGGCTGACCTTCACCGCCTACGAGGGCCTGCTGCGCAGACACGTGGAGGAAGGCGCCATCCTCGTCTCCATCGGGCGGCCCCGGCGCATCCCCTTCCCGTTCGACGTGGCGCTCGCCGCGCGCGCGGCGCACCTGGAGCGGCGCACCTGGGAGGGCGCGGGCTGGACGTTGGAGACGGGCCGCGTGGGGCTGCTGTTGGATCCGCTTCGCACGAACACCGAATGGGGCTGGCTGGCCGTGGGCCCCGCCGCGAGTCATGCCCTGCGCCATGCGCCGGACGGCACCCGGAACGAGGTGTCCCCCTTCACGTCCCTGCTGCTCGACGCGGGCTGGGAGACGCGGGATGGACGGTGGGCGTTGCGCGCGACGGGGCTCGCGGGCTGGAGCTTCGAATTCGACGGGGGCGCGCACTTCCGGGCGCGCGGCGAGGTCGCGCTGGAGCACGTGCTCCTCGCGGTCAACGACGCGCCGGTGTTCGTACGGCTCGCCGCCACGGGCGTGAAGAACGACGCGGGGCTCTTCCGGCGTGACGAAGGGCTGCTGGGCGTGGGGCTCGCGGTGCGCCCGTTCGGCCAGCGCTGAAGCGGCGCTCCCTCGCGCTGCTCCAGCGTCCGGCTATGGCCCCGACGGTTCGAGCGCGGCCTTCAAGGCGCCCTCGGCCGCGCGCAGCCGCGCATCCCGTGGGTCCACGCGGCGGGCCTCCTCCAGCCGCAGCAGGGCCCCGGCGGTGTCCCCCCGCGCCAGCGCGCAGCGCACGCCCGCCTCCAGCGCGCCCGTGTCGGACGGCCCGTACACCCGCGCCTCCGCCGCCGCGTGACAGCCCTCCTCCACCTGCCCGGACTCGAAGTACGCGCGGGCCAGCTCCACGCGGGTGTCCACCTGCGTCGGCGCCAGCCGCACCGCCGACGCCAGGGGCTCCACCGCGTCCGCCGCCAGCCCCCACCTGCGCAGCGAATGCCCCAGCTCGCGCAGCGGCCCCGCGACCCCTGGCACCAGCAGCGCCCGGGCGCGGGCGATCCGCAGGCTCGCGGGCTCCTCGAAGCGCACGTCCGCCGTCATCCGCTCCACCACCCGCGCATAGGCCGGATAGGCCTGCGGCCAGGTGAAGACGAGCCGGTACACCCACTCCCCGCGTGGCACGAACCACGCCACCAGGTGCGTCCGCCGGCCCGCCCCGTCCAGCTCCGCGCGGATCCGCTGCGCGGGCCGTCCGCCCAGCGACGCGGGCTCCACGGCGCCCACCGACACCGTGCGCCCCTCGGGCCCCGCCCTGCCGGGCACCAGCGATTCGTCCAGGAAGTGCCGGGCCTGCGCGGAGCCGTCCCCCGGCTCACCCGCCTCGATGGCCTCCGCCGTGAGCGTGGCCCGCCCCAGGCCCGTCAGGCCGTTGGAGAAGGCACGCCGGCCCTGGCCATCCTCCTCGCGGCGCCACCCGTCCGGCAGCGCCACCGCCACCCCGAAGCCGTCGTCGCGCTCCACCCGCCACCCCGACCGCTCCGTCACCACCACCGCCGCGCCCAGCACCGCGAGCCCCACCAGCGACACCGCCCGCGACAGCCCCGGCCCCCACGCCCGCGACCGCGGGAGGACCCCCATGAGCAGCCCCGCCATCAGCCCCCCCAGGTGCCCGGCGTTGTCCACGCCCACGCTCGTCCACCCGAGCCACAGGAAGACGAGCACCGTGGGCAGCGCGTTCTCCCCGGAGAACCACCGGAAGCGCGCCCCCGGGCCGTTCCGGGCGCGCCGCCCCAGCACCAGCAGCGCCCCCACGCAGCCGAACACCCACCCGGACGCGCCCACGCTCACCGCAGGCGACCACCAGAGCGAGCCCGTCATCGTCGCCAGCCCCGACACGACCAGCAGTGCGACGTAGTCCCACCACCGGCACGCCCGCTCCACCGCCGTGCCCACCCCCGCGAACACCAGCAGGTTGAGGCCCAGGTGCAGCGCGTCCCGGTGCAGGAGGTTGGCGGACAGCAGGCGCCAGCCCTGCCCCGCGTCCGTCACCAGGGGGCCCGACTTGGCTCCCCAGCGGAGCAGCGCGTCCACCCCGGGCGGCCCGCCGGACGCCAGCGTTGCGTACAGAATGGCCTGCGCCGCGATCAGCGCTATCGTGAGCCCCGGTAGCCTGCGCTCCCCACCCTTTCCGGCCAATCGACCGATGGACAACAGTGCCCCCCTGACCCTGGGATGGGCGAAAAACCCTGTTGTTCTCGGGGGATACATGGCTTGTCTCGGCAAAGGGCATTCTGCTATAGCTGTACTCGGACCGGACCCGTGCTGAAGCTCATCATCGAAGACGACGAGGGGCGCAAGACCGTTGTTCCCTTCGTGCGCGACGAAATCACCATTGGCCGTCAGGAGGGCAACACGATCCGCCTGACCGAGCGGAACGTGTCACGTCGACACGCCCGGCTGGTGCGCCTCAATGGACACGTCGTGCTCGAAGACCTGGGGAGCTACAACGGCACCCGGATCAACGGTGAACGCGTCGCAGGCCAGCTCCCTCTCAAGGAGGGCGACCTCATCCAGATCGGCGACTACGATCTGGCCTTGCAGGTCGAGGGCGCGGCCAACGCGGCCGCCCCCACTGGCGCCATCACCGCCAAGGTGCCCGCCTCCCGCCGGCCAGAGCCGGAGGAGGAGGACGACCGCGGCGGCCCCGCCCCCCGCGACACCATGGTGGACGGCGAGGACGAGGCGGAGGACCCCGACGAGGAGGACGGCGACGAGCCGGGCCACACGCCGGTGTCCGCGGAGGCGCGCCGCAACGCCACGTCCATCATCCGCATGGACCAGATGGAGGCGGACCGGCCCCGGCGCGTGGAGCGCGTGCCGGAGGACGAGCAGCCCCGGCTGCTGGTGCTCGCCCCCGCCGAGTTCAAGGGCCAGGAGTACGACTGCAACCGCACGGAGCTGCGGATCGGCCGCACGTCGGAGAACGACGTGGCGCTGGACCACCGCTCGCTGTCCCGCACGCACGCGAAGATCGTGCGCGAGGAGACCGGCGAGTGGCGCGTCATCGACATGCAGTCGGCCAACGGGCTGACGGTCAACGGTGAGAGCTACGCCCAGGCGACGCTCGCCCACGGCGACGTCATCGAGATGGGCCACGTGAAGCTGCGCTTCGTGGGGCCGGGCTCGCTGGCGGACGACATCGCCGCGCAGGAGCGCGGCGGGTCCAAGAAGATGTGGGTGGCAGCGGTCATCGCGTTCCTGTCCATCGGCGCGGGCGCGGCGCTCTTCGTGGTGAAGGGCCAGGACCTGCTGCCCAAGCCGCCGGACGCACCTCCGCCCGTGGTGGCCGCGGATCCGCAGCCGCCCACGGAGACGCCGCCCACGACAAAGCCTCCGGAGACCGTGGCCGCGAATCCGCCCGCGACGCCGGAGAAGGCACCGGAGCCTCCCGCCGTCGACACGAAGGTGCTGGAAGACGACTTCAACACCGCGCTCGCGGCCGCGGAGTTCGACAAGGCCCGCACGGCGCTGACCTCGCTGCAGCAGGCGAAGGGCTACCCGGCCAGCAAGACGACGAGTCTCCAGAAGCGGCTGGACTCCGAGGACAAGGCCAGGCAGCAACTCGACACGGCAGAGGCGGCGCTCCAGAACACCCAGGCCACCGAGGCAGCCACCGCCCTCAAGGGCTTCTCTTCGAAGATCGACTCCTTCAACAGCCGCTACGAGACGCTGAAGAAGCAGGTCGACGAGGCCCAGCGCGCGGCGGCAGTGGAAGCGCCGGGCAAGACGGTCCAGGCCAAGTCCGAGTACATGAAGGGCAAGACGGCCGCCGACGTCGAGCGGGACAAGGTCGAGATCCAGAAAGAGGTAAACCGCCTCAACAAGGAATCCGCCACGCGCGGCGCGCTGGAAATCGCCGAGGACTGCGCGCGGATCGCTCCGAAGGTCCCCGAATGTCACCTGATGCTGGGAGTGCTCTACGCGAAGCTCGGTGACACGGCCAAGAGTGAGCAGCACTACGAGAAGTTCCTCACGCTCTGCCCGCCGGATCATAAGCACCGGGCCCGCGTGGTGGAGATCTTGAGCAACCGCAGCACGAAGGGTGATGGCACCGCGGCGGTGCCGCAAGCGCCCAATCCCCCCGCCTCGAGCAATGGCGAGTAGTCCCCCCCGCAGCACTTCCCTCAACCCTGCAGCGAGGAGACGCTGTGCAGATTCGCATCCTGGTAGTTGATGACGAGCAGGACAACTGCGACTACCTCAAGCTGGTGCTGACCCGTGAAGGCTACGAGGTCGTCACCACCACGGACCCCACGCAGACGGTGGACATCCTCCGGGGCTCCGACTTCCACCTCGTCATCCTCGACATGATGATGCCGCAGATGTCTGGCACCGAAGTGCTGGAGCTGATCCGCAAGTACGACACGGACATCGCGGTCATCGTCGCCACGGCCTACCCCACCGTGGACACGGCCGTCGCGTCGCTCAAGGCGCAGGCGTCCGACTACGTGAAGAAGCCCATGGAGCCGGAGCAGTTCACGGCCGCCGTGCGCAACGCGCTGCAGAAGAAGGGCCTGTCCCAGGACCCGGAAGCAGACCTGCACCGCGCTATCGGCCGCACCATCCGCGACGCGCGCAAGACGCAGGAGCTCACGCTCAAGCAGCTGGCCCGCCGCACGGGCCTGTCCGTGTCCCTGCTGTCCCAGATTGAACGCGCGGAGTCCTCGGCGTCCATCTCGTCCCTCTACAAGATCGCCTCCGCGCTCCAGCTGCGGATGGGCGAGCTGTTCGGCGACACCTAGCGGCCGTTGAACCGGGGCGCGCGCTTCTCCAGGAAGGCCGCGCGCCCCTCCTTCGCGTCCTCGCTGCCAAAGGCCTCGCCGCGCACCTGACGCAGGTGCGCGACGTCCTCCGGGGACAACCCGGAGCGCGCCAGCAGCCCGAACGCCTCCTTCATCCCCGACACCGCCTTCGGCGCCCCCGCGGCCAGCGTCGCGCACAGCGCCAGCGCGCGCGCTTCCGCGTCCTCGGGGCACTCGTCCAAGAGCCCCCACGCGAGCGCCTCCGCCGCCGGCAGCCGCCGCGCGGTGAGGAACAGCTGCTTGGCGCGCGAAAGCCCGACGAGCCGCACCGCCCGCGCCAGCCCCTCCGGCGAGTACACGATGCCCAGCCGGGCCGGAGGCATGAGGAAGAACGCGTCGCCCGCGCCCACGCGGAAGTCGCACGAGGCCGCCAGGTCGAAGCCCGCGCCCACCGCGCCGCCCTGCACCAGCGCCACCGACGGCGCAGGGTGCCGCTCCAGCTTCAGCAGGCACGCCACCAGCGGGTCATCCGGCAGCCGCCCGTCCGCGCCCGGGGGCCCCAGGTGCGTCAAATCATAGCCCGCGCAGAAGTGCCCGCCCTGGCCGCGCACCAGCAGCGCGCGCACGTGGCCGGCGGGCTCCAGCGCCGCGTCCAGCCGGGCCAGCAACGCGTCATTCAGCGCGTTGCGCCGCGACGGGTTGGAGACGGTGAGCACCCGGACACCGCCCTCGCGATCCTCCACCTCCAGCGTGGGCTCCATCCCTGGCGTCGCTCCCCGTCCCCTTCGTGAAGCCCGTGACTACCCGAGCACCACGAGGACGTCGCCCTCGTTGACCGCCTGCGCTTCCTTGCAGCGGATCTCCTTCACCGTGCCGCCCTCCTCGGCCTCCACGGGCATCTCCATCTTCATGGACTCGAGGATGACCAGCGTGGTGCCGGACTCCACCGTGTCGCCCACCTTCACTTCAATCTTCCACACCGTGCCCGTGATGTGCGCCGCAACGTCCGCCATGAACCGTCCCTCCTCGGGTGGGATACTTAAGGCTTCGCGTGAGAATCCAGGAAGTGCGTGTCCAGCTCACCGGCGCTGAAGGCAGGGTCCTTCAGGATGCGCAGGTGGAGCGGGATGTTCGTCTTGATGCCTTCGATGCGGAAGGACTCCAGCGCCTTCACCGCGCGGGCAATGGCCTCGTCGCGCGTGGCGCCGCTGATGATGAGCTTCGCAATCATGGGGTCGTAGTTCGGCGTCACCACGTCCCCTTCCGCGTAGCCAGAGTCCAGGCGCACGCCCTCGCCCGTGGGCGGCTGGAAGACCTTCAGCGGGCCGGGGGACGGGAAGTACTTCACCGGGTCCTCCGCGTAGATGCGGAACTCCAGCGCCGCGCCTTTGCGCTTCACGTCCTCCTGCTTCACCGTCAGCTTCTCACCGGAGGCGATGCGCAGCTGCCAGCCGATGAGGTCCAGCCCCGTGGTCAGCTCCGTCACCGGGTGCTCCACCTGGAGCCGGGCATTCATCTCGATGAAGTACACCTGCCCGTCCGAGTACAGGAACTCCACCGTGCCCGCGTTCGCGTAGCCGAACGTCTTCGCCGCCGTGACGGCCGCCGTGAAGAGCGTGTCCGCCAGCGCCGCGTTGCGTCCATTGGCGAACAGCACCGACGGGGCCTCCTCCACCACCTTCTGGTGCCGGCGCTGGATGGAGCACTCGCGCTCCAGGCCGTGGATGAGGTGGCCGTGGGTGTCGCCCAAAATCTGCACTTCGATGTGGCGGGGCGCCGGGAAGTAGCGCTCCAGGTACACGCCCTCGCGGCCGAAGGCGGCCTTCGCCCGGTCCGTGCACTGGCGGTAGACCTTCTCCAGCTCCGCGGGGTCCTTCGCCGCCGCCATGCCGATGCCGCCACCGCCGCTGGCGGCCTTGCACAGCACCGGGTAGCCGATGCGCTCCGCGGCCTCCAGGGCGCTCTGCACGTCCGGCAGGACGCCGTCGCTGCCCGGCACCACCGGCACGCCCGCGGCGGACACCAGCTTGCGCGCCTGGCTCTTGTCCTTCATCCGGGCCATGGCCTCCGGCGGCGGGCCCACGAAGACCAGGCCCGCGTCCGCGCACGCCTGCGCGAACTCGCCGTTCTCCGACAGGAAGCCGTACCCGGGGTGCACCGCCTGCGCGCCCGTCTTCTTCGCCGCCTCCAGGATGGCGGGGATGCTCAGGTAGCTGTCCTTCGCGGGCGCGGGGCCGATGCGCACGGCCTCGTCCGCCTCCTTCACGAAGGGGAGGTTCACGTCCGCGTCCGAGTACACCGCCACCGTCTTCACGCCCATGCCCCGGGCCACGGCCCCGATGCGACGCGCGATTTCACCCCGGTTGGCGATGAGCAGCTTCTGGAACATGGCAGGCACCCTGGCGTTGCGAAGGGCGGCCAAACTAACCCCCACCCCCTTGACTGACAAGCGTTCGGGCAGGTGCGCAACAGGTCCGTACAGTCCCGTAAATTTGCGGACTTGCGAACCCCTGGCGTACCTTGCCCGACGTGAAGCCTCCCTCGACAGGAACGCACAGCGTCGTGGACCTGCATGGTGCCCGCCGCGCCCGCCGTCTGGACTTGTACCGGAACCGGCTCAACCAGCGGCAGCAGGACACCCGCGCCAATCTGGTGACGCTCTACGAGGGCGGCACCCTCTTCACGCCCGACGGCACGAAGCAGGGCCGCTCGCTGCTCAAGGCCCTGCAGCTCCTGCAGCGGGCCGGCACCCGCCTGGAGGAGCTGTCCGGTGAGGGGCTGCTGCCCGCCCCCAGCGTGTCGGAGCGCATCGACGCGCTCTACGACGAGGTGGACGGACTGTTCACCAAGTGCGACCGCCTCACCGGCAGGGGCACGGCGAGCGTGGCCCGCCTCCCCCGCGGCTAGCGTCCCGGCTGCCTGATTACGGCAGCTCCGTCTGGCCCTGGCGGCGCAGGAACGTGGGGATGTCGAACTGATCCTCGTCCAGGGGCAGCGCCGCGTCCTTCACCACGGCCGTGCGCGCGCTCTGCATGGACGACTTGGGCGTCTCCACGGTGGACATGGTCGGACGCGGCGTGCTCTTCGCGGGCACCAGGCTGGCCACCTCCTCGCGCGGCGAGGACAGGGCCAGGGGCGGCGTGGAGGGACGGCCCACCAGCGGCACCTGGACCACCTGCGCCATGGGGCGCGCCTTGGGCGCGTCCCGGTGCACGAAGCCCGTGGCGATGATGGTGATCTTCACCTCGTCCTGGATCTGCTCGTCGATGAGCGACCCGAAGATGATCTCCGCCTCGCCGTCCGCCGCGTCGTGCACCAGCGTCAGCGCCTCGTTGACCTCCTGCAGGGTCATGTCGCGGCCGCCGGTGATGTTGATGAGCAGGCCCGTGGCGCCGTCGATGGAGACGTCCTCCAGCAGCGGGCTGGAGATGGCCTGCTGCATGGCGGTGATGGCGCGGCGGTCGCCGCAGGCGTGGCCCGTGCCCATGAGCGCCAGGCCCTTGTCGCTCATGATGGTCTTCACGTCCGCGAAGTCCACGTTGATGTAGCCGTGGTACTGGATGAGGTCGCTGATGCCCTGCACGGCGTTGAGCAGGACTTCATCCGCGCGCTTGAAGGTCTCCAAGAGCGGCATGGGCTCGTTGGAGAGCGACAGCAGGCGCTGGTTGGGGATGGTGATGAGCGTGTCCACCGCGGCCTTGAGCTCCACGATGCCCTGCTCGGCCTGCTTGCGGCGCTTGTTGCCTTCGAAGAGGAACGGCTTGGTGACGACGCCCACCGTGAGGCAGCCCAGGCTCTTGGCGATGTCCGCGATGATGGGCGCGGCGCCCGTGCCGGTGCCACCGCCCATGCCCGCGGTGACGAAGACCATGTCGGCGCCTTCCAGCACCGCGGCGATCTGATCGCGCGACTCCAGGGCGGCCTCGCGGCCCATCTCCGGGTTGGCGCCCGCGCCCAGGCCCTTGGTGAGCGCCTGGCCCAGCTGCAGCCGGGTGGGCGCCTTGCTCGCGGCGAGCGCCTGGACATCGGTGTTGGCGGCGATGAAGTCGACGCGGTCGAGCTTCGACAGAATCATCGTGTTGACCGCGTTGCAGCCCGCCCCGCCCGCGCCCACGACACGAATCTTCGCGGCCTGCTTGTTCTGCTCGAACTGGTCCATGTCGTCCTCGTGGCGGAAGCACCGCGGCGCCGTCCGCGGAAACACCCACCGTCGACAATCATCAGGAAGTCGGGCGCTTTGGCAAGTATTCCGCTACCAGCCTGTAGCGCCCTGCTGCGCGCCCGAGTCCTGACGCCCACTTACGCGTGTGGCATCAGCGGGCATGCGGACATCGCGCGCGTGCAAACACCCTCTTGACTCGCGTCCGGTGACTCGCCGTGGCCAGTCGTCCACGCCCTTCGCGCACGCATGACGTGACAGGACGGGGCTCGGATGACGAAAAGGCCCGGCTCCCTCGGGGGAACCGGGCCTTCCGTTTTTCATTCCTGCGAGCGCGAGCTACGGGGCGGGCTTCTCCACTTCCACCTTGCCCATCCGCGCGATGTTGAATTCCACGCGGCGGTTGTTCTCCCGGCCTGCGGCCGTCTTGTTGGTGTCCACGGGCTTCGTCTCACCGTAGCCCTCGGACTCCAGGCGCTCGCTCGCGATGCCCTCGTTGACGAGGAACGTCTTCACGCTGGCGGCGCGGCGCTTGGACAGGTCCAGGTTGGCGACGTCGCTGCCCTGGCTGTCCGTGTGGCCCTCGATGCGCAGCAGTTCCACCTGCGGGTTGGCGCGCAGCACGGCCGCCACCTGCTTCAGGATGGGGAACGAGCGCGGCAGGATGACGTCCTTGTTCGTGGCGAAGTAGACCTTCTCCAGGATGAGGATGCGCTCGCCCTCGACGAGCACCTTGACCTTGCCCTTGTCCGGGCAGCCGTCCTCGTCCTCCACGCCGTTGATGGTCTCCGGCTCCAGCGGGCACTTGTCCGCCGTGTCCGGGATGCCGTCCTTGTCGTTGTCCGGGTCGGGGCAGCCGTCCTCGTCCTGGAAGCCGTCCTTGTCCTCGGGCGCGTTGGGGCACTTGTCGTCCGGGTCCATCAGGCCGTCGCCGTCGGAGTCCACCGGCGCGGGCGGAGGCGGCGCGGGCTTCGTGTCCGGGCAGCCGTCGGCGTCCTCGAAGTCGTTCACCGTCTCCGGCTCGTTGGGGCACTTGTCCGCCGTGTCCACGATGCCGTCGCCGTCGTTGTCCGGGTCCGCGCAGCCGTCCTGGTCCTGGAAGCCGTCGAAGTCCTCGGGGCCCTCCGGGCACACCGGCCGGGGCTGCGCCGGGGCGCGCTCCGGGGTGCTGTAGCCCACGGACGCGAGCACGCGGAAGGTGGGCGTGCCGTAGCCGTGCGTGAGGCCCGGGCCCGCGCCCACCTGCGCGGACAGACCGGTGAGGCCGCGGTACTTCAGGGCCGCGAGCAGCTCCAGCGGACGCTCCTCCGCGTCCTGCTGCTTGAAGCCCATCGCGCCCACCAGCGAGGCCTGGACGGCCAGCGGCAGGTCACCGAGCGGCGCCTCCGCGCCCACCCCGTACGCCAGCGCGCTGCCGACGTTCAGGTTGCGCAGCTGCTCCGCCTTGCGGATGTCCACGCCCACGTTGGCGAGCACGCGGAAGCGCCGGCCGTACTCCGCCACCACGCGCGGGTTGACGGACACGCCCGACCCGCCGAGGAAGTCCGAGGCGCCGCCGGTGGGCAGCGACACGGGCACCACCACGGACAGGCCGTAGTTGTCACCGTCCAGGAGCCGCGCCTTCGGGATGAGGCGCAGGTCGCCGATGCCGCCCCCGCTCACCCCGTTGGCGAACGACGCGTCCACGCCCGGCGAGTTCTCCGAGCTCTGGAGCGTGATGGGCAGCACGACGCCGATCTCGAACCGGTCGTAGAGGCCGACGGCGCCCATCAGGTCGAAGCCCACCTGACTCTTCACCACGGAGGTGATGTACGTGTCCGAGCGGGGGTCGAAGAAGTTGAGCGGCTTGTCGGCGTAGTTGACCGACAGCCCCACGTTCCACCCCAGGTGCCGCTGCACCTTCGCGCCGTGCACCGCGAGAACATCCGCGACGCCCGGGCCCGGCTTGTACTGCTGCACGTCAATGGCCTGCGACACAGCCGTGGCCTGCGCGTGGGCGGAGGTGCCCGCGAACAGGGCCGTGACGAACACGGCCAGCGCCCCACCCGCGCGCGCCAGGAGGTTCCCGGCGCGGCGGAAGCGGCGGCCCACCAGGGGCAGCGCCAGCAGCATCAGCGCGAAGGGCGCCAGCGAACCGGAGCCGCCCGTGCTGCAGCCGTGGCCCACCACCAGGTAGTCATCGTTGGCGTCGAGCGGGTTGGAGCCGCCGTTCACCTCCGTGCCGTCGTCGATGCCGCCCTGGTCGGTGTCCTTCAGCGTCGGATCCGTCTCCGTGGCGTCACGGCGGCCGTCGTGGTTGGCGTCTTCCTCGCCGTCCTTCAGGCCGTCGCCGTCGGTGTCCGCCTTCTTCGGATCCGTCTTCGTCGTCGGGTCCGCGTCCGGCTTGAAGTTCGGGGACGACGTGTCGGTGCCCGGCGGCGCGGTCTCCACGGTGACACCCAGCTCCGTGCCATCGAGGATGCCGTCGTTGTCGCTGTCGGGGTCGAGCGCGTCGATGAGGCCGTCCCCGTCCGTGTCGGTCAGCCCGTCGATGCCGTCCGGCACGCCGTCGTCGTCGGAGTCGGAGTCGAACGGATCCGTCCCCTTCTCCAGCTCCGTGGCGTTGTCGATGCCGTCGCCGTCCGCGTCCTTGTCGTCCGCGGCGTTGTTCGGGTCCGTCTCCAGCACGTCCACGCGGCCGTTGTGGTTCTTGTCCTCGATGCCGTCGAGCACGCTGCCGCCGTCGGTGTCGGGGTTGAGCGGGTTCGTCTTGGTGTCGGGGTCCTGATCCGCGACGAACTTCGTCGGGTCGGTGTCCTCGCCCTGGGGCTGGGTGAGGCCCAGTTCCAGGCCGTCCGTCAGGCCGTCGCCGTCGGTGTCGCTGTTGTTCGGGTCGGTCTCCGTCGGGTCCTTGAGGCCGTCGTGGTTGGCGTCCTCGTTGCCGTCGAGCAGACCGTCGTCATCCGTGTCGTCGTCCAGCGGGTTCGTCTTCGTCGACGGGTCCTTGTCCGCCACGAACTTGGACGGGTCGGTGTCGTCGCCCTGGGGCTCGGTGAGACCCGTCTCCACGCCGTCGGTCAGGCCGTCGCCATCGGTGTCGATGTTCTTCGGGTCCGTCTCGTCGGCATCGACGATGCCGTCGTGGTCCTTGTCCTCGTTGCCATCGAGGATGCCGTCGTCATCCGAGTCGCTGTCGAGCGGATCCGTGCCGCCCACCTTGACCTCGACGCCGTCGGGGATGCCGTCGCCGTCGGAGTCCGGGTTGTTCGGATCGGTGCCCTGGGCGATCTCCTCGTCGTCCGTCAGGCCGTCGTTGTCCGTGTCCACCGTGCCCGCCGGGTTGACGGTGAAGGTGGTGGTCGCGGTCGAGCTGTTGGTGGTGCCGTTCGTGGACACCGCGGTCACGGTGTACGTGCCATTGGCCAGCGGGCCGGGCAGCGCCTGGCTCCAGTTGCCGCCCGTCACCGTGATGGGGCCGTAGTTGGTGCCCTGGAAGGTCACCGTCACGGTGGTCGCGTTCGCGGCCGTACCCGTCACCGTCACGTTGGGGTTGGTGAGGGTGGAGCCGTTGGCCGGCGTGGTGATGGCCACCGTCGGCGCGGCCGTGTTCACCGTGAAGGTGGAGGTCGCGGTCGGGCTGGTGTTGCCCACCGCGTCCACCGCCACCGCCGTCACCGTGTAGGAGCCGTTGGCCAGGGGGCCGGGCAGCGCCTGGCTCCAGTTGCCGGAGGCGTCCACCGGGATGGGACCATAGTTCGTGCCCTGGAACGTCACGGTCACGCTCGTCGCGCCACCCGAGGCCGTACCGGTCACCGTCACGTTGGCACCCACCGTGGACCCGTTGGCCGGCGTGGTGATGGCCACCACCGGCGCGGTCGTGTCCACCGTGAAGGTGGAGCTGTCGGGCGTGCTCTCGTTGCCCGCCGCGTCCGTGGACACCGCGGTCACGGTGTACGTGCCGTCCGCCAACGGGCCGGGCAGCGCCTGGCTCCAGTTGCCGGAAGCGTCGACCGGGATGGGGCCGTAGTCCGTGCCCTCGAAGGTGAGCGTCACGAAGGTGGCGCCCACGGAGGTGCCGGTGACCGTCACCGTGCTGGAGGCGACCGTCGTGCCGTCCGCCGGCGCGGTGATGTCGACTTCCGGCGACGTCAGGTCCACCGTGAAGGTGGTGTCGTCCGGCGTGCTCTCATTGCCCGCCGCGTCCGTGGCCACCGCGGTCACGGTGATGGGGCCCTCCGGCAGGGACACCGGCAGTTGGTAGGTCCAGTTGCCCGCGCCATCCACGGGGATGGGGCCGTAGTCGTTGCCGTTGTAGGTCAGCGTCACGGACGTCGCGCCCGTGGACGTCCCCGTCACCGTCACCGTGTCGGTGCCGACGACCGCACCGTCGGCCGGGGTGCTGATGGCGACGGTCGGCGGGGTCAGGTCCACCGTGAAGGTGGAGGTCGCGGTCGCGCTGGTGGTGCCCGCGCCGTTCACGGACACCGCGGTCACGGTGTACGTGGCCTCGGCCAGGGGGCCGGGCAGCGGGAAGCTCCAGTTACCGGAGCCGTCCACGTTGATGGGGCCGTAGCTGGCACCGTCGAAGGTGAGCGTCACGGAGGTCGCGTTGGTCGTCGTACCAGTGACGGTCACCGTGGCGGTGTTCACCGAGGTGTTGTTGGCCGGCGTGCTGATGGCGACCGTGGGGACCGTCAGGTCCACCGTGAAGGTGGAGGTCGCGGGCGTGCTCTCGTTGCCCGCCGCGTCCGTGGACACCGCGGTCACGGTGTGGCTGCCCTCGGGCAAGGTCACGGGCAGCTGGAAGCTCCAGTTGCCGGAGGCATCCACGGGGATGGGACCGTAGTCGGTGCCGTTGTAGGTCAGCGTCACGGACGTCGCGCCCGTGGACGTACCCGTCACCGTCACCGTGTCGGTGCCGATGACCGCACCGTCAGCCGGGCTGCTGATGGCCACCGTCGGCGCCGTCAGGTCCACGGTGAAGGTGGAGCTGTCGGGCGTGCTGGTGTTGCCCGCCGCGTCGGTGGCCGTCGCGGTCACGGTGTACGTGGCCTCGGCCAGGGGGCCGGGCAGCGCGTAGCTCCAGTTGCCGGAGCTGTCCACGTTGATGGGGCCGTAGCTGGCGCCGTCGAAGGTGAGCGTCACGAACGACGCGCCCGCGGACGTGCCCGTCACCGTCACGTTGGGGGTGTTGATGGTCGAGCCGTCCGCCGGGGTGCTGATGGCGACGGTCGGAGGCGTCTGGTCCACCGTGAAGGTGGAGGTCGCGGTCGTGCTGTTCGTGCCCGCGCTGTTCGTGGACACGGCGGTCACGGTGTACGTGCCGTCCGCCAGCGGGCCAGGCAGCGCGTAGTTCCAGTTGCCCGCACCGTTCACCGTGATGGGGCCGTAGTTCGTGCCCTGGAAGGTCAGGGTCACGGTCGTCGCGTTCGTGGACGAACCGGTCACCGTCACGTTCGGGGTGTTGACCGTCGAGCCGTTGGCCGGGGTGCTGATGGCCACCGTCGGCGCCGGCACGTTCACCGTGAAGGTGGAGGTGGCCGTGGTGCTGTTGGTCGTACCGTTCGTGGACACCGCGGTCACGGTGTACGTGCCGTTGGCCAGGTTGCCCGGCAGCGCGTAGGTCCAGTTGCCGCCAGTCACCGTGATGGGCCCGTAGTTCGTGCCCTGGAAGGTCAGCGTCACGGACGTGGCGTTTGCCGCCGTGCCCGTCACTGTCACGTTCGGGGTGTTGACCGTGGAGCCGTTGGCCGGCGTGGTGATGGCCACCGTCGGGCCCGCCACCGTGAAGGTGGAGGAGGCCTGGGTGCTCGTGGTCGTGCCGTTCGTCGACGTCGCGGTCACGGTGTACGTGCCGTTGGCCAGAGGGCCGGGCAGCGCCTGGCTCCAGTTGCCGCCGGTCACCGTGATGGGGCCGTAGTTCGTTCCCTGGAACGTCACCGTCACCGTGGTCGCGTTCGCGGCCGTACCGGTCACCGTCACGTTGGGGTTGGTCACCGTCGAGCCGTTAGCCGGCGCGGTGATGGCCACCGTCGGACCGGCCACCGTGAAGGTGGAGGTGGCCGTGGTGCTGTTGGTCGTGCCGTTCGTGGACACCGCATTGACCGTGTACGAGCCGTTGGCCAGCGGGCCCGGCACCGTGGCGGTCCAGTTGCCTCCGGTCACCGTGAAGGGGCCGTAGTTCGTCCCATTCAGCGTGAACGAGACGGACGTCGCGTTCGCGGCGGTGCCAGCGATGACCACGTTGGTGGGGTTCGTCACCGTCGAGCCGTTTGCCGGCGTGGTGATGGCCACCGTCGGGCCCGCCACCGTGAAGGTAGAGGAGGCCGTGGTGCTCGTGTTGCCACCGGCGTTACGGGAGACCGCGGTCACGGTGTACGTGCCGTTGGCCAGCGGACCGGGGAGCGCCTGGCTCCAGTTGCCGCCCGTCACCGTGATGGGGCCGTAGTTGGTGCCCTGGAACGTCACCGTCACCGTGGTCGCGTTCGCGGCCGTACCGGTCACCGTCACGTTCGGGTTCGTCACCGTCGAGCCGTTGGCCGGCGTGGTGATGGCCACCGTCGGACCGGCCACCGTGAAGGTGGAGGTCGCGGTGGTGCTGTTCGTGGTGCCGTTCGTGGACACCGCGTTCACCGTGTACGAGCCGTTGGCCAGCGGGCCCGGCACCGTGGCGGTCCAGTTACCTCCGGTCACCGTGAAGGGGCCGTAGTTCGTCCCATTCAGCGTGAACGAGACGGACGTTGCGTTCGCGGCCGTGCCAGCAATGACCACGTTGGTGGGGTTCGTCACCGTCGAGCCGTTCGCCGGCGTGGTGATGGCCACCGTCGGACCCGCCACCGTGAAGGTGGAGGTGGCCGTGGTGCTGTTGCTGGTGCCATTGGTGGACACCGCATTCACCGTGTACGAGCCGTTGGCCAGCGGGCCCGGCACCGTGGCGGTCCAGTTACCTCCGGTCACCGTGAAGGGGCCGTAGTTCGTCCCATTCAACGTGAACGAGACAGACGTCGCGTTCGCGGCCGTGCCAGCGATGACCACGTTGGTGGGGTTCGCCACCGTCGAGCCGTTGGCCGGCGTGGTGATGGCCACCGTCGGCGTCGGCGTGCCGCCTGGCACCGTGAAGTTGTTGGTGTTGCTCTGAAGCAGAGGGCTGCCACCAGAAAGAGTGACGGCGTAAACGGTGTGAGCGCCCGGGGTCAGGACGGGCGACGCAATGGTGAAGACACCGGATGCGTTCGACGTCGTCGAACCAATCAACGTGCCGTCCACATAGACGTTGACGGTCTGGTTGCCGCCATCCGGCGTCGTGCCGGTGATGGTGGGCGTGGTGTTCGCCGTCGTCGAACCGTTGGCCGGCGTGGTGATGGTCGGCGGCAGGTTGACGACGCCCGGGTTACCCGGGGCGGACCCGTACGTCACACCATCAATCGCGGCCGCGCTCGGCTGAACACCTGCCACACCGCCCGTAACGGACGTCAGGCACGAGAGGGTCGTGCCCTGAAGAAGGATGTTGCCACCACCCGCCCCACCACCCGTCCCATGCGGCGACGCGGTGAAGGTGCTGTTGCCGCCGTTACCGCCCCTCGCGGAGATGGTGCCCGTGCCACCACAGGATAGCGCCCCCGTGAACTTCAAGGAGATCGTGCCACCCGCGCCACCGCCACCCGCGGCGTCATTCTGGGAATTGGTGCCAGCCACACCGTCCGCCGTGATGTTGCCAGTCCCGGCCAGGGCAGCGCCGCGCACGAACACGATGCCGCCAGCATTGCCGCCCTTGCCGCTCACCCCGTCATTGCCATGACCCGCGCCACCGCCGCCGCCGAAGAGAAGCCGGGTCGAGGGAGAAAAGAGCATCTTGACGCCGCCCAACCCACCTACGGCGCGCGCGGGATCGGCATCCCCCGTCCAGGTCCGGCCGCCGATGCCACCCGAACCACCATTGCCACCACCACCGCCACCTGAGTTGTGGCAGACGCCGCCACCGCCAGCGTTGAGGATGTTGCCCCGCCCCGCGAAGAGGTGCCCCACCTCCGGAAAGTCACCGGGAACCTTGTAACGGAGGGGAACCAACCCCTCCCCCTTCATCGCCCCGCCCTCCCATTCCTGGTCGAGCTGGGTGCAGCTATCCCCTGATCCGTTGAACTTCTCGCCACCTCGGTAACCAGCTCCAGCTGCGGAAATGGTGCCGTTGTTCGTCACCGTTCCCGTCGCGAAGAACACCACGAGGCCACCCACGGTGTCCCGGGAGTCGACATCACTGGACCAAGCCCTCGCGCGGAGGCTGGCCCCAGCATTGATTGTCACGTTCGTGTACTCAGGAACCCGGATGACCTGCGCAGAGCTACGAAGGGCGATGTCATTGTCCGGAGTGCCTCCGGTGAAGTTCGACGTCAGCGCAGGGGCGAACGTCAGGGTGCCGCCGGCGACCACCGACACACGCGCGAAGTTCCAGTTGCCTACCGGAGTCGCCGCAGCGTTGAACTGCGCCTGCTCTCCAGTCACCACCGTCCCCGTAAAACCGGAGGACTGGTAGATCATGATCAGGTCGCCCACAGCGAAGCCGGCGCTGGAATCCACCGTGACAGTGGTGGCGCCTGCATTCGCGTTCGCCGTCAGCCGTGTATACGCGTTGATGACCCTGTTGGCCGTGTTGACCGTCAGCGCGCCGTTGTGGCCGTTACCATTGCCGAAGCTGTCCGGATCCGCGTAGGCGGGTGGCGCCGCGAACACGGCACACAGCAGGGCCAACAGCGCCGCGGCGGAGCCGCGTACTCCCAGTAGGGGCGTCAGCAACCGCGAAGTCTTTTGTGGAGTCATAGGTTCAGAGGCCCACCTGGAACTGCGGGATGTGTTCCGGGAGCCACAGGCCCCCTAGCAAGCCGAGCGCCATCCTCTGTCGAATTCCCGATCCGTCCAAATCCTGGAACTTGCACGGCCGGACGCTCGTGCTTAGGGCGGGCGTCCGAAAGCCGGATCCGGATTCTGGAATCTGGAAACCCACCGCGTCCCGGACTGACGCGTCAGCGTCCTCCCTGACGCGTCAAGGCGCGCGCCGGACCCAGCCACCCCAGAAACGCGAAAGGGCCCCCCGAAGGGAGCCCTGACTCAGCGCATCACCGGTTCCGGGAACCGGCCTAGAAGATCTCTTCCAGCCACTCGCGCATCCGGCCCTTCACCTTCTTGTAGACGTTGCCGTCCTCGCGGATGCGGAACATGCGGCGGTCCATGTGCTTGGCGCCGTAGACGACCAGGCCCACGCCCGTGGCGTACATGGGGCTCTTCACCACGTCCACCAGACCGCCAATGCCGCGCGGCATGCCCCGGCGCACCGGCAGGCCCAGCACCTCTTCCGCCAGCTCCGGCATGCCCGCGAGCAGCGTGCTGCCGCCCGTGATGACGATGCCCGACGCGAGCAGGTCCTCGTAGCCGCACTTCTGGATCTCCCGGTGCACCAGCTGGAAGATCTCCTCCACGCGCGGCTCCAGGATCTCCGAGAGAATCTGCCGGCCCAGGACGCGCGGCTGACGGCCGCCCACGCTGGGCACTTCAATCGTCTCGTCCTTGTTGATCATGGACGCGAGCGCGCAGCCGTACTTCTGCTTGATGCGCTCGGCCTCGTGCGCGGGGGTGCGCAGGCCGATGGCGATGTCGCTCGTCAGGTTGTTGCCGCCCAGGGCGATGACGGCCGTGTGGACGATGGAGCCACCGGAGAAGATGGCGATGTCCGTGGTGCCGCCGCCGATGTCGACGAGGCACACGCCCAGCTCCTTCTCGTCCTCGCTCAGCACCGCTTCGGCGGAGGCGAGCGGCTGGAGCACGATGTCGGAGACGTTCAGGCCCGTGCGGTTGGCGCACTTGACGATGTTCTGCGCGCTGGAGACGGCGCCCGTGACGATGTGCACCTTGGCCTCCAGGCGCACGCCGGCCATGCCCAGGGGCTCCTTGATGCCGCCCTGGTCGTCGATGATGAACTCCTGCGGCAGGACGTGGATGACCTCCCGGTCCAGCGGGATGGCCACCGCCTTCGCCGCGTCGATGACGCGCGCGATGTCCGCGTCGCGGACCTCCTTGTCCTTCACCGCGACGATGCCCTGGGAGTTGAAGCCCTTGATGTGGCCGCCGGCGATCCCCGTGTAGACGTGGGAGATCTCCGCCCCGGCCATCAGCTCGGCTTCCTCCACGGCGCGCCGGATGGACGACACCGTGGCCTCGATGTTGACCACGACGCCCTTGCGCAATCCCTTCGACGGATGCGTGCCGATACCGATGATGTCGATACCGCTATCGGTCAGCTCGCCGACGATGGCGCAGATCTTCGTCGTGCCGATGTCGAGGCCGACGATGATCTCCCCCGACTTCTGCTTCGCCATGACTCCTCCCAGGCTCCCTCACTTTCGTGAAGGAAGCATCCTCACTGCGTCGAGTCCCCGCTCCGCACGGAGTCGGACCCACTCGAAAGCCTCACCGCCACCCAACCCGGTCGGGCACGGTTATCCAGGCGAATGATCGCGGCCGCAAGCCCCCTTGTGCTGAGCTCGCGACGAACGCGCGCCAGCCGCTGGAGCTTGACTTCCGTTTCGCCCGCGCCGAGGCGCACCTCCTGCCCCGTCGCCGTCACCAGCGCAAGCCCGGTGTTCTCCAGGCGCACTTCAGAAAGCCGCTCGGATCGTCCCGGCAACAGCCGCGCATAAGCACGGGTTACATCCAGCGCCTCGCGGAACTTCGCGCGCACACCGTCCGGGTCCGCCACGTACGCGTCGCGCTCCACGCCGGTGACGAGCGGCAGGTCCAGCCCGTCCCCCGGGGTGACGCGCTTGAAGGGCTCGCCCTCCTCGTCCAGCACGTACAGGTCGCCCAGCACCGCCAGCGCCGCGGGGGCGTGCTCCGTCACCTCCACGGACACGCCGTGCGGAAACCGCCGCGTCACCTCCACCGTGCGCACCCAGGGGTGCTGGCCCATCGCCTTCGCCAGCGCGGCCGGGTCCAGCGTCCACAGGTTCTGCCCCGCCGTCAGCCCGGACAGCTTCAGGAGCTCCGGACGCGACGCCCGCTCCAGCCCGGAGAAGTTCACCGACTCCAGCGCGAAGCGCGGCGTCACCACCGCCCAGGCACGCAGTTCGATGCCGCCCCAGATGAGCCCCGCCGTCGCGACGGCCAGCCCCAGCGCCTTCGCCACCGACGGCCCGTGCGAACGGACCGCGCCCTTCACCGCGTCATTGCGCGGTGCGGCGTCCAGGCGGCGGCGGTTCTTGGATTTTCCGAAGGCCATGACTAGGGAGGCGCATGCTGCGTGCGGACGTCGAACCACGCCAGTTTTTGGCTACAGGCACGTCGCTGTAGCGGCACGAGGGGACACCCCGCCCCTGCAAGGGTCCGGAACTCCAGGAAAGAACGCGGAGCGGCTCAGGCCTTGAGCGAAGCGCCCTGGAGCAGCCGCTCACAGAGGGCCGGGAAGTCGATGCCCCGCCCCGCCGCGATTTTGGGCAGGAGGCTGGAGGCCGTCATTCCGGGCAGCGTGTTGATTTCCAGCAGGAACACGTCGCCAGCTTCGGTGACGATGACGTCCGAGCGCGAGCCACCCGAACACCCCAGCGCCTTGTGGGCGCCCAGGGAGACCTCGTTGACGCGCGCGTACAGGTCCGGGGGCAGCGGCGCGGGGAAGAGATACTGAGTACCGCTGCCGGCCTTGTACTTGGCCTCGTAGTCGTAGAACTCGCGCGCGGCCTTGACCTCGATGACGCCCAGGGCCTCGTTGTCCAGCACGCCGCCCTGCACTTCCCGGCCCTTGATGAACTGCTCCACCAGGAGCGTGCCCGCGTACTTCGCCGCGTCCTGGACGGCGGCGGTGTAGTCCTCGCGCGTCTTGCAGATGTGCACGCCCACGCTGCTGCCCTCGCGGCTGGGCTTCACCACCACCGGGAAGGGGAACGGCAGGCGGTCCGCTTCCGCGAGCGCCGCTTCCGCCGAGTCGAACGCCCGGTAGGGCGGCGTGGGGATGCCGCGCGCGACGAAGATCTCCTTCGCGTACACCTTGTCCATGCCCACCGCGGACGCCATCACGCCGCTGCCGGTGTAGGGGATGAACATGGCCTCCAGCAGGCCCTGGACGCAGCCGTCCTCGCCGAAGCGGCCGTGCAGCGCGAGCCACGCCACGTCCACCTTCTCCGCGATGAGGCGCGCGGGCAGGTCCTTGCCCACGTCGATCTCCACCACGTCGTAGCCCAGCCCCTTGAGCGCGCCCGCCACGGCGGCGCCGGTGCGCAGGGACACCTCGCGCTCGCTGGAGAGGCCGCCGTACAGCACGCCGACGCGCTTGGCCTTCAACTCAGCCGGGGTGAAGCCTCGAGGACCGATGGTCATGGAAGGAAGACTCCGACGAATTTGACTTCGGGGTGCATGACGATGCCGGTGGCCTCTTGTACCCGGTCCTGCATCAGGGTGATGAGGCCCCGCACGTCGCGAGCGGCCGCGCCGCCCAGGTTGACGATCCAGTTCGCGTGCAGCGTGGACACCTGCGCGCGCCCCAGGGTGTGCCCCTTCAGGCCGACAAGTTCAATGAGCCGCCCGGCGTGGTCGCCCGGCGGGTTGGTGAACACGCTGCCGAAGTTGGGCTGACTCAAGGGCTGCGTGCGCTTGCGGTAGCCCAAGTCCGCGTCCATGGCCGCCTTGCTGGCCACGACATCGCCCTTGGGAAGATGGAAGCGCACGCGGGTGACGATACCTCCAGCGGGCAGCGTGGCGTGACGGTAGGTGTGCGGCACCTGCGCCTTCGTCAGCCACCCCACCCCGTCCGCGGTGGCCACTTCGATGGCCTCCACCACGCGGAAGCACTCGCCGTTCTTGGTGCCCGCGTTCATGGTGACGGCGCCGCCCAGGGTGCCGGGGATGCCCGCGAGGAACTCCGCGCCCACCAGTCCCTGCGCGCGCATGACGTTGACCAGCCGGGCGATGGCCGCGCCCGTGCCCAGCGTCACCCGCCCGTCGTCCGGGCCCACGTCCAGCACCTCCGGGAACAAATCCGGGGGCAGCTTCACGGTGAGCCCCGGCACGCCGCCGTCGCCCACCAGCGTGTTGGCGCCGCCGCCCAGCACCGTCACGGGGAGGCCCTCGTCGCGGGCCAGGCGCAAGAGGTCCACCAGCGCGTCCGGCGAGCGCGGCCGCACCAGGGCCTCCGCCGGGCCGCCCACGCGCACGCTGATGAGCGGCGCCAGGGGTTCCCCCGGCTTGACGTCCAGGCCCGGCAGCCGCGCCACGCGCGCCGCCAGCGGTGTCACCTGCCCCGGCTCCATCCCCTACCCGCCCTTCGCCGCGCCCATCAGGGTGAGCAGGTCCGGGCCCACCTGGGTGATGTCGCCCGCGCCCAGCGTCAGCACCAGGTCGCCCTCGCGCACGCGCTCCAGCAGCGCCTTCGCCACGTCCGCGCGCTTCTCCACGAAGGTCACGTCGCGGTGGCCGTGCGCGCGGATGGCCTCCGCCAGCGCATCGCCGGTGGCGCCAGGAATCGGCTCCTCGCCCGCCGCGTAGACGCTGGTGACCAGCAGCACGTCCGCGTCGTTGAACGCGGTGGCGAACTCCTTCATCAGGTCGTGCGTGCGCGTGTAGCGGTGCGGCTGGAAGGCGGCCACCACCCGGCGGCCGAACGCGCGGCGCGCGCCGGACAGCGTGGCCATCACCTCCGTGGGGTGGTGCCCGTAGTCGTCCACCACGGTGATGCCGCCCACCTCGCCGCGCACGGTGAAGCGGCGCTGCACGCCGCCGAACTCCGCCAGCGCCCCGCGCACCGTCTCCAGCGGGATGTCCATCTCCTCCGCGATGGCCACCACCGCCAGCGCGTTGAAGGCGTTGTGCGCGCCCACCATGCGCACGCGGAACTCGCCCAGGTCCTCCTCGCGGCGGAAGGCGCGGAAGGTGGTGGTGAAGCCGTCCAGCGCGATGCCCTCCAGCCGGTAGTCCGCCATGTGCGAGCTGCCGTAGGTGACGAAGCGCTTCTCGATGCGCGGCAAGAGCGCCTGGACGTTGGGGTTGTCCAGGCACAGCACGTTGAGGCCGTAGAAGGGCACGCGGTTGCAGAACTCCACGAAGGCGGACTGGAGCGTCTCCAGGTCGCCGTAGTGGTCCATGTGCTCCGGGTCGATGTTGGTGACGACCGCGATGGACGGGTGCAGCTTGAGGAAGCTGCCGTCGGACTCGTCCGCCTCCACCACCATCAGCTCGCTCTTGCCCAGCTTGGCGTTGGAGTCGAGCACGTTCACCTTGCCGCCCACCACCGCCGTGGGGTCCAGGCCCGCCGCGGACAGCACCGTGGCCACCATGGACGTCGTCGTCGTCTTGCCGTGGCTGCCGGCGACGGCGACCGCGTACTTCAGGCGCATCAGCTCCGCGAGCATCTCCGCGCGAGGGATGACGGGAATCTTGCGCTGGCGCGCCGTCACCACCTCCGGGTTGTCCTTGCGCACCGCGGAGGAGATGACGACCACGTCCGCGTGCACCAGGTTGGACGCCTTGTGGCCCTCGTAGAGCGTGGCGCCCAGCTTCGCCAGGCGGCGGGTGATGTCGCTCTCGCGCAGGTCCGAGCCGGAGACGCGGTAGCCCAGGTTGAGCAGCACCTCCGCGATGCCGCTCATGCCGATGCCGCCCACGCCCACGAAGTGCACGTGCGCCGCGTGGCGCGTCTTGAAGAGGCTGCCGGGCTTGTTGCTGACGGTCTTGCTGCTCATGCCTTGCTCCCGGGGGCCTTCTTCACGTCCTTGGGTCCGCGGTCCCGTCCGCCCGGGCCCCAGGCCTGGGTGGTCAGGTCCACGCACACGTCCGCCAGCTCCTTCGCGGCGGCGGGGCGGCCCAGGATGCCCGCCTTCTTCGCCATCTGCTTGAGCTTCGCCGGGTCCGTCATCAGGCCTCGCAGCTCTTGCGCCAGCTTCTGCCCGGTGAGCTCCGACTCGCGGAACATCAGGGCCGCGCCCGCGTCCACCAGCGCGCGGGCGTTCACCTCCTGGTGGTTGTCCGTCGCGTGCGGGAAGGGCACCAGGATGCTGGCCTTCTTGCACACCGTCAGCTCCGCCAGCGACGTGGCGCCCGCGCGGCAGATGACCAGGTCCGCCTTCGCGTAGGCGGAGGACATGTCGTCGATGAACTCCACCACCTGGGCCACGTCCGCGAAGCCCTTGTCCGCGTAGCCCTTCCTCACCGTCTCCAGGTCCAGCTTCCCCGTCTGGTGGACGATGTCGAGCTGCTCCTTCACGTCCCCCAGCGAGTCCAGCGCGTCCAGCACGCGGTTGTTGAGGCCGCGCGCGCCCAGGCTGCCGCCGAAGATGAGGACGGTGAACTTCTCGTGCGCGGCGCTGCTGCGCAGGTAGTTGTCCATCAGCTTCTTGCGGATGGGGTTGCCAATCATCTGCACCTTGGCTTCGGGGAAGTACGTCCGCGCCTCCTCGAAGGCGGTGAAGACGACCTTCACGATGCGGCCCAGCACCTTGTTGGTGAGGCCCGGCAGCGCGTTCTGCTCCTGGATGGCGGTGGGGATGCCCATCAGCCACGCGGCCAGCACCACCGGCCCGCTCGCGTAGCCGCCCACGCCCACCACCACGTCCGGCTTCTGGCGCGACAGGATGCGGAACGACGCGAGGAACGCCAGCGGCAGCGCGATGAGGCCCTTGATGAGCCCGAGCAGGCCCTTGCCCTTGAGCCCCTGCACCTTCACGAACTCCAGCGGGTAGCCCTCCTTGGGCACCACGCGCGCCTCCAGGCCCTTCTCGGTGCCCACGAAGACGACCTGGTTGTTCGGATGGCGCGTGACGACCTCTTCCGCCAGCGCGATGCCCGGGAACAGGTGGCCGCCGGTGCCGCCGCCCGCGATGAGCACCTTCACGCCGTCACCTCCCGCAGGTCCGTCGTGCCCGTGCGCACCGGCCGCGCCGCGCCCTGGGTGTTCGCGCTGAGCGACAACAGCACGCCCGCGGAGCCCATCAGCACCACCAGCGACGTGCCGCCGTAGGACACGAACGGCAGCGTCAGGCCCTTCGTGGGCAACAGGCCCATGGCCACGCACATGTTCACCGTGGCCTGGAACGCGATGATGGAGCTGATGCCCAGGCCCAGGTACGTGCCGAAGGTCTCCCCCGCCGCCAGGGCCGCGCGGATGCCGCGCCAGAGGACGACGGCGTACAGCACCACCAGCAGCCCCACGCCGATGAGCCCCAGCTCCTCACCGAGGATGGAGAAGATGAAGTCCGTGTGCGCCTCCGGCAGGAAGAACAGCTTCTGCCGGCCGTCCCCCAGCCCCAGGCCGGTGATGCCACCGGAGCCGATGGACATGAGCGACTCCGCCACCTGGTAGCCCACGTCGTGCCGGTGGGCCCACGGGTCCAGGAACGCGAGGATGCGCTTCATGCGGTACGGGCTGGTCGCGATGGCGACGAAGGCCAGCGGCAGCGCGAGCAGCACGGACCCCACGAGGTACGACAGCTTCGTGCCCGCCGCGAACAGCAGCACGAAGAGCATGAACACCAGCAGCACGCTGCTGCCGAAGTCCGGCTGGAGCATGCACAGCAGCACCAGGATGCCGCACAGGGCCAGGTGCGGCAGGAAGCCGATGGAGAACGTGGCCACCTTCTCCCGCTTCTTCGCGAGCGAATAGGACAGGTAGACGAGCCACGCGAACTTGGCGATCTCCGCGGGCTGGAGGCTGAAGCCCGGCAGGCGGATCCACCGCCGCGCGCCGCCCGCCGTGGTGCCGATGCCGGGGATGGCCACCGCGATGAGCAGCACGATGGCGATGAGCAGGAGCGGGTACGCCAGCCGCGCCAGCTTCCGCCACCCCAGCTTCATGGCCACCGCCATGGCCACGAGGCCCAGGCCCGCGGCGGACAGCTGGCGCTTGAGGAAGTAGAGGCTGTCGCCCAGTTTGTCCTGCGCGAGCACCGCGCTGGCCGAGTACGTCATCACCAGGCCCAGCGCCACGAGCGCCAGCACCGCGCACAGCAGAATCGGATCGAACCGCACGGGGGCGGCCGGAGGAGAGGTCTTCATCACGGTCAGAGCGCCCCGACGAGGCGCTTGAACGTGTCGCCCCGGTCCTCGAAGTTCTTGAACTGGTCGTACGACGCGCACGCCGGGGACAGGAGCACCGTGTCCCCGGGCCGCGCGACCTCACGCGCCTTCGCCACCGCCGCGTCCAGCGTGCCGCACGCGTGCACCGGCGCGTCGTTCGCGTACGCCCGCGCCAGCGCGTCCGCGTCCTGGCCAATGGTCAGCACGCCCTTCACCTTCCCCTGCCCCGCCTCCACCATGGGCGCGTACGGCGCGCCCTTGCCCTTGCCGCCCGCGATGAGCCACACGTCGCCCGCGAACGCCTTGAGCGCCACCAGCACGGAGTCCACGTTGGTGGCCTTGGAGTCGTTCACCCACTCCACGCCGTCCAGCACGCGCACGCTCTCCAGCCGGTGCGCCAGGCCCGGGTAGCTGTCCAGGCCCGCCTGCACCGCGTCCTTCGCCACGCCGCCCAGCCGCGCCAGCAGCGCCGCCGCCATCGCGTTCTGCGCGTTGTGCGCGCCCCGGAGCGAGCGGTTGGTGAGCGTGTAGGACTCGCCCGCGAACTCCAATTCGAAGCCGCCGGGCCGGGCGATGGCCAGCCCCGCCAGCTTCGGCGCGTCCACCACCGGGCGGCCCGTGAGGCTGAAGCCGTACACGGGCGCGCGCGCGGACGTGGCCAGCCCCATCACCGCCGCGTCGTCCGCGTTCACCACGGCGAAGTCGCTGCCCGCGTCCTGGTTCATGAAGATGCGCGCCTTGGCCGCGCCGTACTCGGCGTGGTTGGCGTAGCGGTCCAGGTGGTCCGGCGTGAGGTTGAGGATGGCCGCGCCCGTGGGCTTGAGCTGGTGGATGCCCTCCAGCTGGAAGCTGGACAGCTCCACCACCAGCGCGTCCCAGTCCCCGGGCGACATGGCCGCCTCCGCCAGCGGACGGCCCAGGTTGCCACCCACGAAGGTGCGCAGGCCCGCCTTCGCGTACAGCTCGCCGGTGAGCGCCGTGGTGGTGCTCTTGCCGTTGGTGCCGGTGATGCCCAGCAAGCGCGTGCCCGTGAGGTAGCGGCCCGCGAGTTCAATCTCGCCCCACACGGGGACACCCGACGTGCGCGCGGCCTCCAGCTCCGGCAGCGACAGCGGCACGCCCGGGCTCACCACCACCAGGTCCTGGCGGGTGAGCAGCCCCTCGGGCGTGGCGCCGGTGACGAGCTCGACGCCTTTCGCGCGGAGCTCCTTCGCCACGTCGCCGAGCGCGTCCTCGGAGCGCGCGTCCAGCGCCGTCACCTTCGCGCCCTGCTGGACGAGCAGCCGGAGCGCCGCGACGCCGCTCTTGGCCAGCCCGAACACCGCGACCTTCCGACCGGACAGCGAGGGATTCATGGGGCGGGCCGACCTCGTCTACGAGAGCTAAGCGACTAGCGCAGTTTCAGGGAAAGCAGGGCCACGCCACCACAGAGGATGGCGACAATCCAGAAACGCACGATGATCTTCGGCTCGGCCAGTCCCTTGAGCTCGAAGTGGTGGTGCACGGGCGCCATCTTGAAGACCCGCTTGCCCGTCATCTTGAAGGACGCCACCTGGATCATCACGGAGAGCGCCTCCGCGAAGAAGATGCCGTGGATGATGGCGGAGACCACCTCGTTCTTGGAGAACACCGCCAGCCCGCCCAGCGCGCCGCCCAGGGCCAGCGAGCCGATGTCGCCCATGAACACCGACGCCGGGTAGGTGTTGAACCAGAGGAAGGAGATGCCCGCGCCCACGATGCTCGCGCAGAAGACGGCCAGCTCCGCGCCGCCCGGCACCTGGAGGATGCCCAGGTAGCGGTACAGCGGCGTGGCCGTGAGCCTGGCGACGCCGTTCACCGTCTCCGTGTCCGCGATGTGCAGCGTGGTGCCCGCCACGTAGCAGAGCACGCAGAAGGTCACCGCCGACACGATGGTGGGGACGATGGCCAGGCCGTCCAGGCCGTCCGTGAGGTTCACCGCGTTGGACGTGCCCACGATGACCACCCACGCGAACACGACGTAGAACCAGCCCAGGTCCGGGTTGAACCAGTGCGAGGGCACGAACGGCAGCGTCAGCCGCGTGTCGATGAGCAGCGTGGGCCCGAAGGAGCCGTCCGCCTTCGTCCACGTGCACATCAGGCCGAAGATGGCGATGAGGTAGAAGACGGTCTGCAGCACCATCTTCTTGCGCCCGGCCAGGCCCTTGGAGTTGCGCTTGGACAGCTTGAGCCAGTCGTCCAGGAAGCCGATGAAGCCGTAGCCGAAGGTGAGGAGGATCATCACCCAGACGCCGCGCGACTTGAGGTCCGCGAACAGGAGCGTGCCCGCCGCGATGCAGATGAGGATGAGCGCGCCACCCATGGTGGGCGTGCCCTTCTTCTTCTGGTGCGTGTCCGGGGTGTCCTCGCGCACGTTGCTCTGCCCGTGCTGCTTCAGGCGCAGCCGCGCGATGAGGCGCGGGCCAATCAGCATCCCCAGGAGCAGGGCGAAGACGCCCGCGGCGATGATGCGGAAGGTCGGGTAGCGCAGGAAGTTGAGGACGCGCCCGGCCTCGGTGTTCTGGATGAGCTCGTACAGAAGGTACAGCACTAGTGACTCCCTCCGGGGGGGGACGCGCCGGTGAGGGCCGCCACCACGCGCTCCAATCGCATGCCGCGACTGGCCTTCACCAGCACCACGTCACCGGGAGAGAGCCGGGGCGTCAACCACGCCACCAATGGCTCCACTTCGGTGAAGTGGGCGGCGGAATCTTTCATGTCCGCGCTCCGCAGGCCGCCCGAGGACCGGGGGCCGAAGAACGCGACCAGCTTCGCGTGCCGCGCGACGAGCGCACCCAGCCGGGCGTGCTCCTCCGCCTCACCCGAGCCCAGCTCCAGCATGTCGCCCAGCACCGCCACCGCCCGGCCGCCTTCGGGCACCAGCGTGCCCAGCGTGACGAGCGCGGCCTCCATGGAGGCCGGGTTGGCGTTGTAGCAGTCGTCCACCACCGTGACGCCGTTCCTGCCGTCCACGATGTTGAGCCTGCGCGCGTACGGCCGCGCGGACTCCAGGCCCCTCACGCACTCCTCCGGGGAGTAGCCCAGGGCCAGCGCCGTCGCGAACGCCGCCGTCGCGTTCTGCGCGTTGTGCGGCCCCACGAAGTGCAGGCGCACCGGCCAGTCCTTCCCCTGGTAGCGCACGGTGGCCACCATGCCGTCGCGGCCCAGCGTGTGGACGGCGGCGAGCCGCACGTCCGCGCCCTCCGCCCGGCCGAACGTCAGGTGCTTCGCGCCGCTGCGCGCGGCCTGGCGCACGATGAGCGCGTCATCCACGTTCACCACGGCGGTGGCCTGGGGCAAGAGCTCGCGGAACATCTCCCCTTCCGCCTCCGCCACGCCCTCCAGGCTGCCCAGCCCCTCCAGGTGCTCCGGCTGGACCACGGTGATGACACCCGCGTCCGGCTGCACCTTCCGGGTGAGCCTTTCGATTTCGCCCGGCTGGTTCATCCCCACTTCGATGACGGCCGCCACGTGGGACGGCTCCAGCCGGAAGAGCGTGAGCGGGACGCCCACCTCGTTGTTGAAGTTGCCCTCCGTCTTCAGCGCGGGGCCCCGCGTGGCCAGGATGGCGCCCACCATCTCCTTGGTGGTCGTCTTCCCGTTGGAGCCCCCCACCGCCGCCACCGGAATCTGGAAGCGGCGGCGGTGCAGCGCCCCCAGCCCGCCCAGCGCGGCCAGGGTGTCGTCGACTTCGTAGTGCGCGAAGCCCGGGGGCAGGGCCGGCAGCGCCCTCCCCCGCTTCACCACCGCCCCGGCCGCTCCCTGGCGCTGGGCGCCGTCCACGAAGTCGTGGGCGTCGAAGCGCTCGCCCTGCAGCGCCACGAAGAGACACCCGGGGGTGAGCGACCGGGTGTCGGTGCAGACGGCGGGAAAGCCCGCGGCAACGGGCTCCCCGCGACGGGTCGCACCCGTCGCCTGCACCACCTCGTCATCGGAGAATCGAGCGGCCATGGAGGGGGGTGTGGCCTGGGGCGTTCAGCCCGGGATGCGGTTGGCCAGCGCGCGCGCGGCGACCTCGCGGTCGTCGAACGCGAGCTTCTCCGTGCCCACCGTCTGGTAGGTCTCGTGGCCCTTGCCGGCGATGAGGACGACGTCGTCGTCCTTGGCCAGGTTGATGACCTGCTCGATGGCGGCGCGGCGGTCCGCGTCCACGAGGTAGCCCTTCTCCCCGACCTTCGCCTTGCCCGCGGAGATGCGGCGCAGGCCGCCCTTCTCCAGGCCCGGCGTCACCTCCGCGATGATGGCCTCCGGGTCCTCCGTGCGCGGGTTGTCGCTGGTCACCATCACCAGGTCGGCGCCCTCCGCGGCCACGGTGCCCATCAGCGGGCGCTTGCCCTTGTCGCGGTCGCCGCCGCAGCCGAAGACGACGATGACGCGGCCCTTGGCCAGCGTGCGCGCCGCTTCGATGGAGCGCTTGAGCGCGTCATCCGTGTGCGCGTAGTCCACCAGCACCGCCGGCGCGGGGCCGCCGCGGTGGTTCTCCGCGCGGTCCATGCGGCCGGCCACCTGGGAGACCAGCTCGATGCCGCTCTTCACGTCCGAGCGGCTGATGCCCGCGCCCAGCGCGATGCCGGCGGCGAGCATGATGTTCTCCAGGTTGTGGGGCCCCAAGAGCTTGCTCTTCACCTTGATGTCGCCCGCGGGCGTCTTCAGGGTGGCCTCGATGCCCTTGAGCGAGTAGGCGGCGTCCGCGGCGGAAATCTCCCCCGCGCCCGTGCGGCTGAACTTCCACGCCATGCGCTTCTGGCCGCGCAGCTCGTTGTAGATGCGGCTGGCGAAGGTGTCGTCGCCGTTGACCACGGCGGTGCCGGAGGCGCCCAGGTTCTCCACGAAGAGCTTGCGCTTCACCTGGAAGTACTCCTCCAGGTCCTTGTGGTAGTCCAGGTGGTCGCGGGACAGGTTGCTGAAGCCCGCGGCCTTGAAGGTAAGCCCGTGCACGCGCTCCTGCGCGAGCGCGTGGCTGGAGACCTCCATGACCACCGTCTCCACGCCCGCGTCCACCATCTCACGGAAGATGCGGTGCAGCTCCAGCGGGTCCGGCGTGGTGTTGGCCAGCTCCGTCGTCTTGCCGTTGAACTTGTAGCCCAGCGTGCCGATGACGCCCGGCGGGTTGGCACCCGTGTACATGGCGGCCGTCGCGAGGATGGCCTCCAGCAGGTAGGTGGTCGTCGTCTTCCCGTTGGTGCCGGTGACGCCCAGGAGCGTGAGCTTGTCGGCGGGGCGGCCGTGGAAGTTGGCCGCGATGAGGGCCAGCGCCTTGCGCGCGCTGCTCACCTTGAAGAACGGCACCTGCGAGGACTGCCCCTGCTTCTCCGACACCACGGCCACGGCACCGCGCGACACGGCTTCGCCAATGAACTGGGCCCCGTCTTCCTTCAGGCCCGGCACGGCGATGAAGAGATCCCCCGGCTTCACGCGCCGCGAATCCTGCGTCACTCCCGTGACGTCGACCGCGGAACGGCCGCCCGAGGTCTGCTCGGCTCCACACCCTGCGAGGACATCCGTCAGCTTCATCTCTTCCCCTTCACACGCATTGCTGATGCGGGGCCTGGAAAGGACACGGCCTCATTGCCGCGTCGCCAGTTCCAGCGTCACCCGGGCCCCCTTCTCCACCAGCGCACCGGCGGGGGGGGTCTGAGATACGACTCGTCCACTGCCTTGCAGCTGTGGCTCCAACGCCGCGGCGAGCAACTTCACCACGGCCTCTCTTCCTGCCTGACCCTGGACGTCCGGCACACGCACCGTGCCGGCTTCCGGGGTCTCGGTCACCGCATCCTCCAGGCCGGCCCGGACGGGCACGGCCTTCGCCAGCGCCTTCGGTGCCGGAGGGGGCACCACGGGCACGGCGGCCGCGGCCACCTCGGCGGGTGCCACCGTCCGGGACGGGGGCACGGCCAGGTGGGCCATGGCAGCGGTAGCGATTTCCTTGAAGGCAGGGGCAGCCACGTTCCCCCCGTATACGTCTGTCTTGGGTTCGTCCACCACCACGAGAATCACGGCACGCGGTGCCTCGGCTGGCACCATGCCCGCGAACGACGCGATGCGTTTGTCGGAATACCCCCGGGCGACGGGGTCCGCCTTCTGCGCCGTGCCCGTCTTGCCGGCCACCCGGTAGTCGTCCATGGCGGCCTTGGGCGCGGTCCCTCCCTTGACCACCACGCTCTCGAGCATGCCCACGACCTGGCGCGCCACCCTCTGGGAAACGACCCGGCGCAGCTCCGTGGGCTGGTTCTCCAGCAGCACCACGCCGTCCGGGTCCACGACCTTGGAGACGAGGTACGGGCGCATCAGCACGCCGTCGTTGGCCAGCGCGCCGTAGGCCGCCGCCAGCTGGACGGCGGTGGAGGTCATGCCCTGGCCGAAGGATTGGGTGGCCAGGGAGATGTCCGATTTTGGAAACGGGATGACGCCGCGGCTCTCGCCGGTGAGCGCCAGGCCGGTGCGCTCCGCGAAGCCGAAGGCGTGGTAGGCGGCCACCATCTTCTCCCGGCCCAGGGCCTCCGCGACCTTGGCGGCGCAGATGTTGGAGGACACCTGGAGGATGCCCTGCGCGTTGAGCCAGCCGTGCGGGTGGGTGTCGTTGATGGTGTGGCGGCCAATGCGGAAGGCGCCGTTCTCACAGAAGAACAGCTGGTCCGGGGTGATGGCCTTCTGCTCCAGCGCGGCGGCCACCACGAAGGCCTTCATCGTGGAGCCGGGCTCGAAGGCGTCCAGCGCGGCGCGGTTGCGGATGGCGTTCTTCACGCCGTCCTCCGGCGTGTTGGGGTTGAAGCGCGGGTTGTTGGCCAGCGCCAGCAGTTCCCCGGTGCGAGGGTCCAGCACCACCGCCATGCCCGCGACGGCCTTGGCGTCCTCCACGGCCTTGGCCAGCGCCTTCTCCGCGACGTACTGGAGGTGGCGGTCCAGCGTGAGCGTCACCGCGGCGCCCTGGCGCTCCAGCGGATCCATGGCGCCCTGGACCATCAGCTTGCGGCCCTTGGCGTCCCGGAAGCCGGAGGTGCGCGAGTTCTGCCCGGACAGCTCGTCCTCGAAGGCCAGCTCCAGGCCCTCCAGGCCGTGGCCGTCGGTGCCCACCATGCCGACGATGTGCGCGCCCAGTTCGCGCTGGGGATAGAAGCGCTTGGGCTCCTTGGTGAAGCCCAGGCCGGGCAGGCCCAGCGCCTTCACCGCCTCCACCTCCTGGGGCTTCGCCTGGCGCTTCACCCACGCGAAGCGCTTGGCGCGGGACAGGCGCGCGGCCACGTCGTTGCCGTCCAGGTGCACGGCGCGCGCGAGCTGCCGGGCCGCCTGCGGCACGTCGGGGAGCATGGACGGGTCCACCCAGATGGAGTCCACCTCCACGCTCTGCGCCAGCGGCGTGCCGCGCCGGTCGAAGATGTCTCCGCGCCGGGCCGGGATGTCGATCTGCCGGACGTACTGGTCCTGCGCCAGGCCGCGCAGCTTCTCCTGCTGGAAGACCTGGAGGTAGACCGCGCGGCCGAACGCCGTGCCCAGGAGCGTGAGGAACAGCCCGAACAAGAGCTGGACCCGCAGCCGGAGCCCCTTCGTGTTCGACTCTGGAATCCGCGCGCTCTTGAGGTCCCTCACCGCCCGGTCCCCCGCTCCGCCACGCGGACGGCCGGCGCCGCGGAGCGGGCCTGCGCGGTGCCGGAGCCCTTCACGCGCTCGTCCGCCAGGGACACCACCGCGCCGCCCTTGGGCATGGCCATGCCCAGCTGCTCACGCGCCACGCGCTCCAGGCGGCCCGGGGCCTTGAGCGTGGCCAGCTCCAGCTTCAGCCGGTCGTTCTCCCGGGTGAGCGAGCGGCTCTCGCCCTCCGCGTTGGACAGGCGGTAGCCCATGTCCACCACCAGCACGCGGCTGGTGACGTGGAGGATGCCCACGCCGGCGAAGAGGGTGAAGAGCATGACGGCGGGCAACAGGTGCATCAGCACGCCGGCCACGGACACGGAGGGACGCGAGAGGGCCTTGCTCATCGGATTTTCTCCACCGCGCGCAGGTGCGCGCTGCGAGAGCGGGGGTTGGCCTCGACTTCCGCTTCGGAAGCCGCGACGGCCTTCTTGGACACGAGGGCGAAATCACCCTGGCTGTTGCACACGCACACCGGGAAGCCCGGCGGACAGGTGCACCCGCCCACCAGGGCGCGGAAGGCTTCCTTCACCTTCCGGTCCTCCAGGGAGTGGAAGGAGATGACGGCGGCGCGGCCGCCCACCTTGAGGAGCGAGGGCAGCGCGGCGAGCAGCGCGTCCAGCGCCTCCAGCTCCCCGTTCACCGCCATGCGCAGCGCCTGGAACGTGCGGGTGGCCACGTTGATGCGGTCCGGCCACGCCTTGCGAGGCACGGCGCGCTTCACCACCTCCACGGCCTCCAGCGTGCGCTGGGGCAGCGCCTTCTTCAGCTCCCGGGCGATGGGCCGCGCGAAGGGCTCTTCTCCATAATCCTTGAGCAGCCGCGCCAGGTCGCGCTCGTCCGTCTCCGCGATGAGCTCCGCGGCGGTGACGCCGGTGTCGCCCATGCGCATGTCCAGCGGGCCGTCCTTCATGAAGGAGAAGCCGCGCTCGGCCACGTCCAGCTGGGGCGAGGACACGCCCAGGTCCACCAGCACGCCGTCCACGGGCAAGAGGTCGTGCGCGACACGGGAAAGGTCCGCGAAGTTGCCCTGCCGCGCCTGGAAGCGCGCGTTGCCGCCCATTCGGGCGGTGGCCGCCGCCAGCGCCACGGGGTCCCGGTCCACGCCCACCACGGTGGCGCCCCGGGCGAGCAGCGCCTGGGTGTGGCCGCCGCCGCCGAGCGTGCCGTCGATGATCACCTTGCCCTCCGCCGGGTTCAGCAGCTCCACCGTCTCGTGGAGCAGGACGGTCTGGTGCTGGAAGTCCACGGGAGGGGGGCCTTGGGTGCGGGTCAGACGAAGGGAGCGCGCGCGAGCTGGAAGGCGGCCCGGGCATCGTTCATGTGCGGGTACAGCTCGAAGGTGTCGTGGGCGCCGGCCGCGCGGAAGATGGCGGCCAGGTACGGCGACAGCCCGGACAGCTTCACGTCGCCACCGGCGCGGCGGAACTGCTCCGTGCGGGCCATCAGCGGGCGCACGCCGCGGTAGTTCAGGTGCGCCACGTCCGCGAAGTCCAGGACGACCTGGCGCGTGCCCCGGTGCAGCCGGTGCATCAGGTCCTCGCACAGCTTGAGCAGGTCCGCCTCCTCCAGCTCGCCCTCCAGCATCAGCGTCTCCACGCGCTCGGACGCCGCCACCACCGCCCTGTTCCGACGAACCTCCTGCACCTGGTCCATGCGCCTGCCCACCCTTCTTCCCTGCGAACTTGAGGCTGTCGACTTCCTGGCTACGGCTGGCGCAGCTCGCCCAGCACCCGCAACACGTCCGGGGAGGTGGCTTCCTGGCGCGCGTCCTCCTGCGCCTTCGCCCAGCCTTCCTGGCTCCAAAGCTCAATCACCTTCACCATCCCCGCCCACACCACGTCCTTCTCCAGCTTCGCGTACGCCCTGAGCGACGGCGGGATGAGCAACCGGCCCAGCTTGTCCAGCGGGCACTCCTGCGCGCTGGCCACGTACAGCCGCATCAACGTCTTGACCCCCGGCTCCATGGGGTTGCGCCGGGCGAGCGCGGTCTCCAACGCCTCCCACTCCCGCACCGGATAGGCGTGGAGGCAGGGGTCCAGGGCCGTGGTGACGATGAGCCGCTCGTCGTAGGCGCCCACCAACGTCTCCCGCAGCTTGGCCGGGAGGCTGGTGCGCCCCTTCGCGTCGATCTGGTGCTCATAGACGCCTCGGAACACGCGGGACGATCCACCTTTTCAGCCCAGCACGGGACGGACCACCACTCCTTCCCACTTCTTACCCCTCTGCGGCCGGCATACATACGCGCCCCCCCCAGGGGGGTCAAGAAAGCGCGCAACAGGCTGGAACACCGCGAGCCCGGCGCCGGACATCCCCCAGGGCACGCGCGGGACGGCCTACCTTCGAGGATGGGGCAAACTTGAGTTTTTCCGCTCCCAGGCTGAGAGTCCCTGGCCCGTGAGCACGAACGTTCGACTGAAGGTGGCCTACAAGACCCCGCAGTCGCTGGTCGGTGAGTACACCCGCAGCGTGGGTCAGGGCGGCGTCACCCTGGAGACGCGCAAGGCCCTGCCGCTGGGCACCCGCTTCACCTTCGAGCTGCACGCGGGTGGCATGCCGCGTCCGGTGGAGGTGCTGGGCGAGGTCGTCAAGGTGGAGCCGCGCCCCGGCGAGCGCTTCCTGCTCACCGTGCGCTACGACGGCGCGGAGGATCGCAGCGCGCTGGACGCGGTGCTCCAATTCATCTTCGCCCAGGAGGAGCAGAACGGCCTGCGCCGCTTCCCGCGCATGCCGCTGCACCTGCGCGCGAGGGAGGCCGACCCCCGGGCGCCGTTCTTCTACGTGCGCGACATCTCCCGGGGCGGCGTGGGCCTGGAGGTGGAGGCCCCCACCCTGCCCCGCGAGGTGCAGGTGGGCGCGCCCTTCCTCATGGAGATGGACATGACGGAGGGCCCGCTCCTGCTCCACGGCGAGGTGGCGTGGACGTCGTCGGTGCCGCGCAAGGGCGCGGCGCAGGCGATGACGCCGGGCTTCGGCGCGACGTTCGGCCGGCTGCGGCCGGACATGCTCCAGCGGCTGGAGGCCCTGATGGTGCTGGAGCACCTGCCGCCCGCGCCCTGGCGGGCCCGGGTCAGCTTCGGCCTGGATGCCGTGTCGCGGATGCCCTGATGTCCCCTGTCAGGGCCCCCCGCGCGATCCGACTCCGCGGACTACAGCGGGTTGTACGGGTAACCGCCGGCCTCCTCCAGGCCGGTGACCAGCGTCTCGCGCAGCTCCGCCGGGTCGTACGCCGTGAAGGCGTCCAGCGCGGACAGGCGCTTGAGCTCCAGCGCGAGCGCGTCGCCCTTGAGCGTGGCGCAGAGCGCGCGGCGGGTGCGCTCGAAGGCGCGCGTGGTGGACTCCATCGCGTACAGCCGCACCAGCGCCACGCGCACGGGGTCCAGCACGCCGCCGGTGGCGGCCTGGCGGGTGCGCGTCACCATGGAGTCCAGGGCGTACGCGTCCATCACCACGTCCGCCAGCGCGGCCATGACCTCCTGGTGCTTGTCCAGCTCCGTGCCGAAGGTCTCCGCGGCCAGGCGCATGCCGTGGATGGCCAGGTGCTTGGCGCACTCGGCGGCGATCTCCTCGTGGGCCAGCGCGTCCTGGCGGCCCGCGCGGGGACGCTCGCCGCGGCCCAGCTCCTCCGCCACGGAGCGCGCCTGCGCGAACAGCGGCAGGTCGCCCTTCACGGCGCGCTTGAGCAGCATGCCGGTGATCAGCATGCGGTTGATTTCGTTGGTGCCCTCGAAGATGCGGTTGATGCGCGCGTCGCGGTAGGCGCGCTCCACCGGGTACTCCTCGATGTAGCCGGCGCCGCCGTGCACCTGCACCGCGTCGTCCACCAGGAGGTTGAGGGCCTCCGAGCCGAAGACCTTCATGATGGAGGCCTCCGTGGCGAACTCCTCCATCGCGGCGATGACGTGCGCGTCGTAGTCCGCGTCCGAGCGCTCCTTCGACGCGAGCCGCCCGTCCACCAGGCCCGCCGTGCGGTACGTCATGCTCTCCACCGCGTAGACGAGCGTGGCCATGCGCGCGAGCTTCTCGCGGATGAGCGGGAAGGTGGCGATGGGCGCCTTGAACTGCTTGCGCTCCTGCGCGAACTTGAGCGCGTTCTGCAGCTGCAGCTTCATGCTCCCGATGACGCCCGCGCCCAGCTTCAGCCGGCCGTAGTTGAGGATGTTGAAGGCGATGCGGTGGCCCTTGCCCAGCTCGCCCAGCAGGTTCTCCGCGGGCACCCGCGCGTCCTCGAAGTAGAGCGGACACGTGGACGAGCCGCGGATGCCCATCTTGTGCTCCTCCGGGCCCACGGTGAGGCCCGGGGTGTCCTTCTCCACGATGAAGCCGGTGAACTTGTCACCGTCCACCTGCGCGAAGACGACGAACACGTCCGCGAAGGCCGCGTTGGTGATGTAGAGCTTGGAGCCGTTGAGCACGTAGTGCTTGCCGTCAGCGGACTTCACGGCCTTCGTCTTCGCGCCGCGCGCGTCGCTGCCGCTGCCCTGCTCCGTCAGCGCGTACGCCGCCACCCACTCGCCCGTGGCGAGCTTGGGCAGGTACTTCGCCTTCTGCGCCTCGTTGCCGAACCACACGATGGGCAGCGACCCGATGCCGGTGTGCGCGCTGGACGTCACCGACCAGGAGCCCAGCAGGCTCATGGCCTCCGCGAGCAGGAGCGACGTCGTCTTGTCCAGGCCCGTGCCGCCGTACGTCTCCGCGATGTCCACGCTCAACAGGCCCAGCTCACCCGCGCGGCGCAGGAGGTCGCGCAGGAGCGCGTTGTCCTTGCCCTCGATGCGCGCGGCCTGGGGCAGCACCTGCTCCCGGCAGAACTGGAGCGCCGTCTTGAAGAAGAGCCGCTGCTCCTCGGAGAACCCCTCCGGCGTGAGGATGCGGGTGGCGCCCACCTCCTGGAAGAGGAACGTCGCCCCAGCGAGTACATCCTGGGGACGGGAAGCGGGCTCGGTTACGGCGACCATCGACGACCTCCGGGGAGGGAGCACTGCCCTCCGAAGCCTTCAGGAAAAAGGCGCGCGGCACCTTACGGCGCGCGGAACGACAGGGGTAGTAGCGGCGAGTCCCCACCACCTCAATGGGATGCGGACTCCACGGGGGGTGCGTGCCCGGCCGCCAGGCGGGAGGGTTCCCTTGCCCCTGATTACGGGGAACCCGCGTCCGGCGCGGGCCGCGGCGTGGGGTACACGAGGCAGAGCGTGTCGAAGAGCCCCTCCTCCGGCGCGACGTACGTGCCGCCGAGCGCTCGCGCCACCTGCGCCACCTCCGTGCCGAATGACGGGACGAGGCACAGGTCGTCCGACGTGGTGAAGCGCCCCTTGAGCCGGGCCAGCTCCCGCCGCAGCGTCGCGATGTCCTGGCGTCCGCCGCGCACGGGCACGGACGGGCCGTTGCGGTCCGGCCCCGGCAGCTTGCCTACGCTGGTGGTCAGCTCGAACCCGTCCGCGCGCTGGATGATGCGCAGCTTGCCGGGCGCCACCTCCTCCAGCCACGCGCGGAAGCCCTGCTCGTCGCGCAGCACCAGCCGGTAGGCCACGGGCGCGTCCGGGTGCTGGAGCCACACGGCCCGCGCCTGCGTGCGCAGCACCGCCAGCGTGTCAGACACCTGTGCGAGAAACGTGTCCGCGTCCTCCACCGCCACGAGCACGTCCCGACCCCGCACCCGCTCTGCCAGCCTGGCCGCGTCCGGTCCCCGGGCAGGCACGAGGGCCTCCGCCCCCAGCCGCGCCCGGTCCCCCGACAGCTCCAGCCGGAGGACGTCGTCCGGGAGGGGCTCTCCGTACACGGGCGCGGACACCGGAGTGACGGTCGCGTCCGCCCAGGTGCCCGCGTCGGCAGGGGCCCGCGAAGAGGCCCCCGCTTCCGCGCGGAGGGGGGTCGCGGAGGACGCCGCTGGCACCGGCCCGGCGGGCGTGGATTCGCGGCAGCCGCCTGACGCCAGGCTGCCCACGAACAGGAGGAAGAATGCAGGGTTACGAAAACAGGCTGGCGAGCGTAGCGGAATATTCCACCCGGAGCGTCTGAATGGCCTCATGATAGCGTCTCGCGGTTTTTCCGAAGGACTCCCCCCACAGGAGCCGATTCGAACGTGCCGCAGCCTTCCGCCGGCTCCCAATTCGGAAAGTACAAGCTGCTCGAGCGCATCGCGACGGGCGGCATGGCGGAGATCTACCGCGCGCGGATGACGGCGGTGGCGGGCGTCACGAAGCCGGTGGTCATCAAGAAGATCCTCCCTGGCTACGCGGACGACAGCGCGTTCGTGTCCATGTTCATCAACGAGGCGCGCATCGCGCTGGGGCTGTCGCACGGCAACATCGCGCAGATCTTCGACTTCGGGGAGGTGGAGGGCGAGTACTTCCTCGCGATGGAGTGGGTGGACGGCCATCCGCTCTCGCACGTGCTGCGCCGGGCCCGGGAGAAGGGGCTGCCCGCGCTGCCGCCGCCCCTGGCGGTGCTGGTGGCCATCGACATGCTGCGGGGGCTGGCGTACGCGCACACGCGGCTGGACGACAACGGCCGACCGCTGCACATCGTCCACCGGGACGTGAGCCCGCAGAACGTGCTCCTCTCCTTCGAGGGGCAGGTGAAGCTGGTGGACTTCGGCATCGCGCGGGCGCGGCTCGCCGGACGCAGCGACACGAACGTGGACGTGGCGAAGGGCAAGTACGTCTACTTCGCGCCGGAGCAGGCGCGCGGCGAGGCGCTGGACGCGCGCACGGACGTGTTCGCCGCGGGCACGGTCCTCTACGAGATGCTCTGCGGACGCCGCCCCTTCGAGGGCTCGCTCCAGGACGTGCTGCGCAAGATCGCCCAGGGCGACTTCCCCCGCCCGCGCGAGTGGGTGCCGGGCATCCCGGCCGCGCTGGAGCGCATCCTGCTCACCGCGATGGCCACGAGCCCGGAGCAGCGCTACGCCACCGCGCAGGCGTTCGCGGAGGCGCTGGCGCGGCAGCTCCACATCACCGCGCCGGACGTGTCCGCCAGCGACCTGGGCCACTTCATGGGCTACCTCTTCGAGCCGGAGCTCGTGGAGGCCGGCCGCCCGGTGCAGTTGCCGCGCGAGTTCGTCGCGCGGGTGGGCCGCTGGAGCGGCATCGCGGAGCCGCCGCCCGTGCCGACGCCGCCGGAGCTGCCCCGCCACGTGCCCGAGCCTCGCGGCGAACCCCGGGGTGACCTGACGACGCAGCCCCTGCCCCCGCAGGCGATGCCGCCGGCACCGCCGCCCGCGTGGCACCGCTCCGTGCGCGGCTGGGCGATGCGCGGCGCGCCGGTGGTGGTGGCCGCGCTGGTGGCCACCTGGCTGGGCCTGGTGATGGGCGGCTCCAACACGTTCGCGGTGGAGCTCAGCTCCTCCCCCGCGGGCGCCACCATCCGCGTGGACGGCCGGATGCTGCGGGAGACGACGCCCACGCTCGTCACCCAGTTGCCGTCGGACCGCGAGCACGTGCTGGAGGTGCTGCTGCCGGGCATGTTGCCCTTCAGCCAGCGCGTGCACGCCGAGCGCGGCACCACGCTGGCGGTCCACGCGCGGCTCACGCCGAAGCATCCGGCCCTGGCGCGCGCCCCGCCCCGAGCGGGCCCGGGCGACGTGCCCCCCTTCTTCGCGCGCTACTCCTCGGGAGGCCCGTTCGCGCTCAGCGCGGTCGCGCACGCCCTGCGCGTGCCCCCGACCCAGGCGGCGCGCATGCGGTTGGATCCTTCCCGCGCCTACGGCCTGCGCGTGGAGGGCCGCGTGTCGGTGGGAGGGCCGCTGCCGGTGGCGCAGGCGGTCTACTTCCTGGAGGGCGGCACGGCCCTGGCCGCGCGCGACAGCTTCGGCCTGGTGGGCGCGGACGAGGTGCTGGTGCGCGACGCCTCCGTCCTCTACGTGTTCCTCTGGGACGACCGCCCCGACGACAACCGCGGCGCCCTCCAGGTGCACGTGCGCGAACAGGCGAGCGGCGCCATCACCACCCTGCTTTTGGACGCGCGCCGGCACGCCGTCTCGCTGTCGCCCCTGGACGGCTTCACGCTCCGGGAGCTGGACCCGTCCACCACCTACCGCGTCGTCGTGCGCGCGGCGCAGGAACCGGCGCGCACGCGGGGCTTTGGCGGCGGAGAGGTGGGCGCCGTGCTCGCGCTGCACGGCGCGGGACCGTCTCCGGCCACGGCGCCGGGCACGCTGGAGGTGCTGGAGGTCAACCAGCCCACGGTGCTGCGCGGCGCGAGCTGGCTGCGGCTCGCGTTCCCGGACGACGACGTGAACGACAACGCCGGCGGCCTCACGCTGGAGGTGACGCCGGTGGCGCCGCTGCACCAGTAGCGCGCGCGACGGGCCGCTACAGGGCGCCGCCAGCCTGTAGCCGAAAAATTGATCATCCGGGACGCGCCCCTACCCTGGGCCGCCACGGAGGACGCTCATGAAGAAGCTGCTGGCGGTGCTGGGCTTGGGGATCGCGGTGATGGCCACGGTGGGACTTTCCACCCGCGTGGACGCGCGGCCCGGAAGCACGGCGGACGAGGGGCCGACCGATGCCCAGATCGACGCTGTCCTGGACGCGCAGGCTCACGAGGTCATGGCCCGGCTGCTGGAAGCGCAGCGCAATGCCGACCGGATGACAATGCTTCCCCGGTAATCTCGTGGCATCCGGCGGGGCACGGTGCTACGACCGGGCGCTCGCTTCAGTGCTCATCCACCCGCTCACGAGGGGGCCATGCCAGAAGGGTCCGCTGCACTCCAGCTCCAGGTTGGAGACCGGGTCGTCTACCCCAACCAGGGGGTCTGTCGCGTCGCCGCCATCGATGTGAAAGAGGTGGCCGGACAGAGCCTCACCTTCGTCACCATGCGCCGCGAGGAAGACGGCGCGGTCGTGATGGTGCCGCAGGGAAAAATCATCTCCATCGGCGTGCGCAAGGTCGCCAGCCCGGCGGACGTGGAGGAGATCTACGCGTTCCTCCGCTCGGACAGCGACAAGGCGGACCTGGACTGGAAGCAGCGCGCGCGCACCAACCTGGACCGCATGACCCAGGGCGGCATCCTGGGGCTGGCGGAGGTCGTCAAGGGCCTCCAGGTCCTGAGCGAGCTGCGGCCGCTGCCCACCAAGGAGCGCGAGCTCTACGACAACGCCCGGCACCTGCTGGTGTCGGAGGTCGCCGCCGCGCTGGGCACCGCCGAGGCCAACGCCGAGGACTCCATCGACATCGTCCTCTTCCCGCCCGGGAAGGAGCGTCCCAAGCGCACCGCCGCGGAGTTCGCGCGGCCCGGTGGCGACGAGGACGACATGGACCTCGACGGCGACCTCATGGGTCTGGAGGGCGGAGAGCTGGACCTGCCCTCGGACGAGGAGCCGCAGGCCGAGTCCGAATCCGAGGAGGAGACCTCCGAGGAGGGTGGCGAGGAGGAAGGCGGCGAGGAAGGGGCCGAGGACGCCCCCAAGAAGCGCGGCCGTCCGCCCAAGGCCAAGCCGGCCGAAGGCGCCGAACCCGCCGCTCCGAAGAAGCGCGGCCGTCCGCCCAAGCCGAAGCCCGAGGTGACGGCGGAGAGCGCTGAACCCGCCGCTCCCAAGAAGCGCGGCCGTCCGCCCAAGGCCAAGCCGCCGGAGGGCGCCGCGCCCGCGGAGCCCGCCGCCCCGAAGAAGCGCGGCCGTCCGCCCAAGGCGAAGCCCGCCGAGGACGAGTGAACCGCAGGACTCCACGGCCCTCCGGCCGCCCGCGTCGCGCCCCAAGCGCGCGCCCGGCACCGCGAGGGCCCTCCCGCCGAGGTGACGCCCCGTGATTCGCGTCGTGACGCTGGACCCCTTCGACGACAAGCAGCTCGCCAAGTTCAACCGCACGCTCTACACGGCCTTCGGCGTGGGCAGCGAGCACAGCGGCTCCGCGGAAGTCCCCGCGGGCATGTCCGAGCCCCTGGACGCGGAGAAGCTGCTGGATGAGGTGAAGGGCATCCGGGCCTACAAGGACGACAAGGTGCTGCTGCTCACCTCGCGCAAGCTGAAGGACCGGGACCTGCCCAGCGGCAAGGCGCCCACGTCCGGCTTCGCGCGGTACGGCAAGGACCGGGCGGTGCTCTCCATCGCGCCGTTCAAGGACCTGGAGAAGGACTTCAAGCCCATCGCGCGCCACGCGCTGCACCAGCTGGGCACGCTCTGGGAGCTGCACCACTGCCTGGATCCGCGCTGCTCGATGTACCCACCCTGGACGCCGTCCTTCAACCAGGGCGACCACATCTTCTGCACCTTCTGCCGCGAAAAGAGCGAGCAGAAGATCCGTCTTGCCAAGTCCTAAGGCCCTGCGCGCCCTGCCCCTGGTGGAACTGGGGGCGCTGCTGCTCGTCGCGCTGCTGTGCCTCGTCTTCCAGCTGAGGCTTCCGGGCCGGCTGCCCACGGACGCGGACGAGCGCGCCATGGCGGACGTGCTGGCCCGCGACGCGCGGCCCGGGGACGCGGTGCTGCTGTTCCCCTGGTGGACCGAGCGCGCCCGCCTCTTCGTGCCTCCCTCCGTGCCCGTGTACGGGTGGCTGGAGTCGGACGGCGCGGACCTGAGCGCGCACCCGCGCATCTGGGTGCTGGGCCAGCCGGAGCTGCCCCGCTCGGACCCCGCCGCGTTCGACGCGGCCTTCCTCCCCGGACGCAAGGCGCTGGGCCCGGAGTCGCGCCTGGGCCCGCTGTCGCTGCGCCTCTACGAGAACGGCCGCTACCGCCCCCGCCACTGGGTGGCGAGCGAGTCCGCGAGCGCGGCGCGCGTGTACCTGGAGCAGCCGGATGGCTCGCGCCGCGACTGCCCCTTCGACGGGCGGGCGCACCGCTGCCCCGGCCCGCCGCACCTGTACGTCGCGCCGGAGTGGCACGAGATCTTCTACGAGCCCCGGCACTGCCTGTGGATGCACGCGCCGGGAGGGCCGCAGCGGCTGGTGGCGGAGTTCTCCAACGTGCCGTCCGGCATGGGCCTGCGGCTGGAGGGCGGCATCATCTTCGAGTTCGCGCACTCCAAGGACCCGCGCCTCTCCACCGCGCACCTGGGCGTGGATGACGCGGCCACGGGCGAGCGGCTGCTGGACGTGCCCATCCCCCCGGGCCGCGAGGGCGTGCAGAAGGCGGAGGTGGTGCTGCCGCCCGGGCCGCCGCGCACGGTGAAGGTCTGGGTGCAGGCGGACAACGCGGAGTCGCGGCAGGTGTGCCTGGACGTGATGGCGCTGGAGCCCGCGGTGGGGGTGAAGCCATGACGACTCCGGTGACGGCTCCGGATTCGCTCCAGCTGACGGGGCGCCCCGCCACGCGCGAGGAGAAGCTCACGGCCCTGGCGCTGTGGGTGCTGGCGTTCGCGGCGCTGTGGAGCACGGAAGCGGCGGTGGGCTTCACGCGCGACGAGAGCGTCTACTTCGCCGCGGCGGAGGGCTATTCGCAGTGGTTCCGGCTGCTCCTGCACTCGCCCGCGCAGGCGTTCACGGACAGCGCCATCGTGCGCGCGTGGGACTACAACCACGAGCACCCGGCGCTGATGAAGACGCTGTTCGGGTTGAGCCACCTGCTCTTCCACGACACGCTGGGCGTGATGCGCGACGCGACGGCGTTCCGGCTGCCCGCGTTCGCGATGGCGGCGCTGGTGCCCGCGCTGTGCTTCCTGCTGGGCAGCGCGCTGTACGGCCGCACCGCGGGGTGGTTCGCCGCCCTCTCCTTCCTGCTGGTGCCCCGCCAGTACTTCAACGCGGAGCTGGCGTGCTTCGACATGCCGGTGGCCGCGATGTGGCTGCTCGTCGTGTACTGCTTCTGGCGCGCGCTGGAGAGCACCCGCTGGGGCATCGCGTGCGGGGTGGCGTTCGGCCTGGCCATCGCCACGAAGCACAACGCCCTCTTCATGCCGTTCGTGCTGTCACCGTTCGCGCTGTGGCGCGCGTGGCGGGCGAGCGAAGGCAACCCTGAGGCCCGCGTGCGGCTGGGCCGCTTCGTGGGGCTGTTCGCGGCGGTGGCGGTGCTCTACGGCCTGCTCGTCGTGTTCCTGGGCGGGCCGGCCGCGTTCCAGAAGAAGTTCCTGCTCCTGAGCCCGCACACGCTGTTCTTCGTGGGGCTCGCGGTGGGCAGCGGGGTGCTGCTGCGGGACCTGAGGCACGTGAGCCTGCCGGTGACGCGCGCGCTGGTGCCGCTGGCGGCGATGGCGGTGCTGGGCCCCGTCCTCTTCTACCTGCACTGGCCCTACCTGTGGCACGCGCCGGTGGACCGCACCGCGTGGTACCTGGCCTTCCACGCCACGCACAACCACTACGCCTGGTTCTACCTGGGCACGCTGATGCGCGGGCCGCCCTTCCCGCTCACCTACGTCGTCGTGAAGACGGCGCTCACGGTGCCTGGCAGTCTCTTCGCGCCCATGGTGACGGGCTTCCTCGCGCTCGTGGGGCGGGCGCTGCTCAGCCTGGGCGCCCGTACGCGCGAGTGGGTGCGGATGCCCACGGCGTCAGAGGCGCTGGTGGGCGTCAACGCGGTGACGTCCATCCTCATCATCAGCCACCCGCAGGTGCCGCACTTCGGCGGCGTGAAGCACTGGTTCCCGTCCATGCCCTTCCTGGGCATCCTCGCGGGCGCGGCGGTGGCGCGCGGGTGCTTCGCGCTGTGGGAGGTGCTGAAGGCGCGGCGGCCGTCGGTGTCACCGCTCGCCGTGACGGTGCCGGTGTTCGCGCTGCTGCTGGTGCCCGCGCTGATTGCGCTGGTGCGCGTGTTCCCGTACGGCACGGCCGCGTACTCGGAGCTGGCGGGCGGGCTGCCGGGCGCGGCGACGCTGGGGATGCAACGCCAGTTCTGGTCCAGCCACGTCACCGGCGTGCTGCCGTGGATCAACGAACACGCGAAGCCGGGCGCGCGCATCTACCTGCACGAGGTGAACGGCTTCTCGTTCCGCGACTACCAGCGCAACGGGATGCTGCGCGAGGACGTGCGGCCGGTGAACAGCCCGTTCGACGCGGACATCGTCGCGTACCAGTACCACCAGGAGTTCCGCGAGCACGAGTTCCTCACGTGGCAGGCCTTCGGCACGCGCACGCCCGTCACCGGGCTGTACCTGGACGAAACGCCGCAGGTCATCGTCTACCAGCGCCCGGAGTAGTCCCGGCCCGGGATGACGCAGCAGGCCATGTGTACGACCGTTCACTCGGCGGCCTCATGGGCAGGCTTGAAGACCGGACAGGACTGAAAGGCATGGCGCCGGGGTAGGCTCGCGGTGTCGGCCATTCCACCTTCCCGGGGAGGAACACATGACGCGCTGGACGGGCTTGCTGACGGTGATGGTGCTGGGTGCGGGCCTGGTGGGCTGCACCGACGCGACGCCACCCGCGAAGGTGGCACGGGCGCAGGTGAAGCGGACGGGCCCCGCGACGATGGAGATCATCCCCGTCGAGGGACAGCTCCCCTACTGCATGCTCTTCACGATGTCGGAGAAGGGCGTCATCCGGCAGCTGACGCTCACGCGGGAGAACCGCTCCATCCGCTGCGACCCGAACCGCCCCGTCGCCAACACCAGCTTCCGGGTGCCGGTGCAGGAGGGGAAGGTGCGCGTCTACATCTTCTTCTCCGACGAGCGCGTGCCGGCGGGCTCCGTGGCGCAGCAGCTCTACGACCTGCGCGACCGCGAGCGCGTCACCGCCATGGACCTGCGGCTGCCGGGGCGCATCTTCGTGGAGACGCTGGAGTTCACGCCGGAGACGGGCGAGCCGGAAGCCACGGGCGTCGTCGTGGGCGCGGGCGGCGTGGTGACGTCCGATGGCGGCACGGCCCCGGATGCGGGCACGGGCACGGGCACGCTGTCCGTGGAGCCCGCGGCCAACTGACCTCCAGACGAAGCCGCTTTTCTGTAGGGAAGGCTCTCGGTATCGGCCACCATTCGACCATCCCGGGGGAGAAACACGTGACGCGCTGGACGGGCTTGCTGACAGTGATGGCGCTGGGTGCGAGCGTCGTGAGCTGTGACAGCGCGCAGCCGCCCGCGAAGGTGACGCGCGCGCGGGTGAAGCGGACCGGCCCCGCGACGATGGAGGTCATCCCCGTCGAGGGACAGCTCCCCTACTGCCTGCTCTTCACGACGTCCGAGAAGGGCGTCATCCGGCAGCTCACGCTCACGCGGGAGAAGCGCTCCATCCGCTGCGACGCGAACAAGCCCATCGCCGACACCCGCTTCCGCGTGCCCGTGCAGGAGGGGAAGGTGCGCGTCTATGTCTTCTTCTCGGATGAGCCCGTGCCAGCGGGCTGGGTGGCGCAGCAGCTCTATGAGTTGCGCGACCGCGAGCGCATTACCGCCATGGACCTGCGGCTGCCGGGGCGCATCTCCGTGGAGACGCTGGAGTTCACACCGGAGAAGAGCCCGCGGGAAGCAACGGGCGTCGCGGTGGCGTCCGACGGCGGCGCCGCTCCAGACGCGGGCGCCCGCGCGCTGTCCGCGAAGTCCACGTCCCACTGACCTCCAGACGCGAAGAAGCCCGAGGGTGATGTCCACCCCCGGGCCTCCGTGCTGCTTCAGGCGGTGACGCGGACTAGTTCAGCCAGCCACCGTTGTACGTCGGGGCCCGGTCACGCCGCGCCAGCCGCTCGCGCTCCAGCCGGGCCAGCCGCGCCCGCTCCTGCCGCTCACGCTCCATGCGGGCCAGCCGTTCGCGCTCCTGCCGCTCGCGCTCCAGCTTCGCCAGCCGCTCGCGCTCCCTGCGCTCCCGCTCCTGCCGCTCGCGCTCCAGCCGGGCCTGACGCTCGCGCTCCTGCCGCATCCGCTCCTGCCGTTCGCGCTCCAGCCGCGCCTGACGCTCGCGCTCCTGCCGCTCGCGCTCCATGCGGCGCTGGTCCTGGCGGCTCACGAGGGGGGTGGCGACGTGGAAGTCCGCCGCCATCACCGGGGAGCTCGCGACGAGCGCCACAGCCACCACCATCTTCTTGAGCATCGCCTTCATGACCTGCCTCCGTGAGCCGCGTTGTGCTGCGTTCTGAACCTTCTGACGGGACCGGCGCGGGTTGATTCACCGCTCCAAAGGCACGGGGCCCCTCCCGTTTCCCTCGGAAGAGGCCCCGCTGAAACACTCTGAAATCAAGCCTGCGTGAAGCCGCTGCTCAGAACGCCTCGCGGGCCATGGCCAGCAGGTCCGCCTGCGTGACGGTGCGCGGGTTGCCCTGGTGGGACGCGTCCTGGAAGGCCTTCTGCGCGATGTGCTCCAGGTCCTTCTCCTGCACGCCCGCTTCGCGCAGCCGCGTGGGAATCCCGACGGCCGCCGCCAGCTTGCGCACGCGGTCGATGGCGTTCGCGGCGAGCACCTCCTCGCGCGCGTTGGACGTGTCCCCCAGCGCCGTGGAGATGCGCGCCAGCCGAGCCGTGCACGACGCGCGGTTGAACTCCATCACCGCAGGCAACACGATGGCGTTCGCCAGGCCGTGCGGCACGTTGGAGATGGGCGTGAGCGCGTGCGCCAGGGCGTGGCTGGCGCCCAGGCCCTTCTGGAAGGCCATGGCGCCCTCCATCGCGGCCACCATCATGTCCGTGCGCGCCGCCAGGTCCTTGCCCTCCTTCACCGCCGTCACCAGCGAGCGCCCCACGCGCATCACCCCGTCGATGGCCACCGCGTCCGCGAGCGGATGGAAGCCGTTGGCGACGTACGCCTCGATGCAGTGGGTGAGCGCGTCCATGCCCGTGGCCGCCGTGACGGACGGGGGCAGGCCCAGCGTCAGCTCCGGATCGATGACCGCCGCCCTGGGCAGCAGGTGCGGGCTGAAGATGACCGTCTTGCGGCCCGTGTCCGCCAGCGTCACCACGCCGGAGCGCCCCACTTCGGAACCCGTGCCCGCCGTCGTCGGGATGGCGATGAGCGGGGGCAGGTCGTCGCGCACGTACTGGTCGCCGCCCTTCGCGTCGTCGTAGCGGCTGAGCGGCGGCTCGTGCGTGGTGAGCAACTGCACCAGCTTGCCCGCGTCCAGCGCGCTGCCGCCGCCCAGGGCGACGATGCCGTCCGCCTTGTGCGCGCGGTACGCCTCCAGGCCCGCGAACACGTCCTTCTCCGTGGGGTTGGGCTCCACGCGGTCGAACACCGCGCAGTCCATGCCCGCGGCCTTGAGCACGTCCGTCACGCGGGTGGCGAGGCCCGCCTTCACCACGCCCGCGTCCGTCACCAGCAGCGGGCGCTTCATGTTCAACCGCGATGCGTGCGCGGGCAGCCGCTGCAGCGCGCCCGCGCCGAACACGATGCGCGTGGGCCAGGACATCTCCGTGACGCGTGGCTCCGAGGGAATATCGAAAGGCTTCATGGAAGCGTCCTCCTCCGAATCAGATGAGTTCCAGGTAGCGCTCCAGCTCCCAGGAGGTGACCGCCCGCTCGTACTGGCGCACCTCCCACTCGCGGGTGCGCACGAAATGGTCGACGAAGCCCTCGCCCAGGATTTCGCGGGCGCGCTCGCTGTTCTTGAGCAGCGCCACCGCGTCCTTCAGGTTGCGGGGCAGCGGCTTCGTGTTCTTCGCCTCGTAGGCGTTGGACAGCACGGGCGCGGGCGGCTCGATTTCGTTCTCGATGCCCCACAGGCCCGCGGCCAGGCTCACCGCCATGCCGATGTACGCGTTCATGTCCGCGCCCAGCTGGCGGTACTCGATGCGCATGGACTTGCCGCTGTCGCCGATGACGCGGATGGCGCAGGTGCGGTTCTCCAGGCCCCACGTCGCGGTGGTGGGCGCCCAGGTGTTCTCCACGCTGCGCTTGTAGCTGTTGATGGTGGGCCAGTAGAGCGCCGTCAGCTCCGGCATCAGCGCCACCTGCCCGCCGATGTAGTGCCGCATCAGCTTGCTCATCCCGTGCTTCTGCGACGGGTCGTGGAAGAGGTTGTCCTCGCCCTTCAGGTTCCACAGCGACTGGTGCACGTGGCCGGAGCAGCCGGGCAGCTTCGGGTCCACCTTCGCCATGAAGCACGCGGACACGCCGTGCTTCGCGCAGATCTCCTTCACCACCGTCTTGAACAGCGCCGCGCGGTCCGCCGCCAGCTCCAGCGTGTCGTAGCGGATGGCGGCCTCGAAGACGCCGGGGCCCGTCTCCGTGTGGAAGCCCTCGATGTTGAGCCCGTAAGCGTTGCACCCGTCGATGAGCGCGTGCACCAGCGGCGCGTTCATGGACGTGCGCAGCCACGAGTAGCCGAACATGCCCGGCGTCAGCGGCGTGAGGTCCTTGAAGCCCTTCTCATGCAGGCTCTGCGGGCCCTCCTTGAAGAGGAAGAACTCATACTCGGCGCCGAACTTGGGCAGGAAGCCCAGCTTGCGCGCGCGCTGGCCCATCTTCTGGAGCAGCTGGCGGGGGCTCGCCTCGAAGGGCGTGCCGTCCGGGTTCACGAAGTCCAGGAGGAACGCCGCGGTGTCCGGCTCCCACGGGATGATGCGCGCGGTGGACAGGTCCACCTTCGCGGGCGTGTCCGGGTAGCCCGTGTGCCAGCCCGTGACCTTGGTGTTGTCCAGGAGCTCGTCGCCCAGGTCCCAGCCGAAGACGACGTCGCAGAAGCCCATGTTGCTCTTCGCGGCGCTGTAGAACTTCTCCAGCGAGACGTACTTGCCGCGGAAGACGCCATCCACGTCGATGGCGCCCAGCTTCACCTTGCGGACGCCCTTCTCGTCCATCCAACTGCGCAGGGAGTCCATGTCCCCCTGCTGTCCGGGCACCGCGCGCGGCGTGCCCTCGCCGCGCTCCTTCGCGCGAGCCCGGCGGGCCATCGCCGGATGGGTGAGCACCTTGGCCTTGGGACGCGACGCCATCGGGACCTTCCTTTTCTTCGTCATGCGGCGGTGGAGCAGTGGAATGGAATGGAGCGCGTGGGCTTTGCGCGTCAGGGGGACGGCAGCTTCGTCCACACGGCCTTGGTCTGGAGGTAGCCGTCCAGCGCGTGGTGGCCCAGGTCCTTGCCCCAGCCGGATTCCTTGTAGCCACCGAAGGGCGCCGCGTCGTCGAACTCGTTGAAGCAGTTGATCCACACCACGCCGCTCTTCACCTGCTTCGCCAGCGCGTGCGCCTTCGCGACGTCGCCCGTCCAGATGGACGCGGCCAGGCCGTACTGCGTGCTGTTGGCCAGCGCGATGGCCTCCGCGTCGTCGCGGAAGCGCAGGCAGCTGAGCACCGGGCCGAAGATCTCCTCCTGGGCGATCTTCATGTCCGGCTTCACGTCGCCGAAGATGGTGGGCTTCACGAAGCAGCCCTTCGCCTTGAAGCCTTCCGTGTCGCGGCCACCGCCCGCGAGCAGCTTCGCGCCCTGCTGCTTGCCGCTCTCGATGTAGCCCAGCACCACGTCCATCTGCTTCTGGCTCACCAGCGCGCCCATCTCCGTGGTCGCGTCCAGCGGGTCGCCCACCTTCATGGTGCCGGCCTTCTGGGCCAGCTTCGCGACGAACGCCTCGTAGGCCTTCTCGTGCACCAGCACGCGGCTGCCCGCGTTGCACGTCTCACCCTTGTTGCCGAAGATGCCCCAGAAGCACGCCTCCACCGCGCGGTCGAAGTCCGCGTCCGGGAAGATGATCTGCGGGCTCTTGCCGCCCAGCTCCAGCGTCAGCTTCTTCAGGTTGCTCGCGGCGGACGCCTGGAGCAGCCGGCGCGCGGTGCGGCCGGAGCCGGTGAAGGAGATCTTGTCCACGTCCGGGTGCCGGGCAATCGCCTCGCCCGCGGGGTCGCCCAGGCCGGTGACGACGTTGATGACGCCGGGCGGGAAGCCCGCCTCCAGCGCCAGCGCGCCCAGCTTCAGCGCGGTGAGCGGCGTGTACTCGGACGGCTTCACCACCACCGTGCAGCCGGAGGCCAGCGCGGGCCCCAGCTTCCAGCCCAGCATGCACGTGGGGTAGTTCCACGGGACGATAATGCCCACCACGCCCACCGGCTCCTTGAGCGCGTAGGTGTGGAAGGGGCCGTCCACGGGCAGCACCTCGCCCGTGATGGTGCTGGCCAGGTCCGCGAAGTTCGCGAGCGTCGCGGCGCCCGGTGCCACGTCGCCCCGGATGGCGTCCTTGAACGTCTTGCCGTTGTTCATCGACTCGACGAGCGCGAACTCCTCGCGGCGCTCGTAGAGCAGGTCCGCCAGCTTGCGGATGAGCTTGCCGCGCTCGCGGCCGGTCATCTTCCCCCACGGGCCGGATTCGAAGGCGCGGCGCGCGGCCTTCACCGCGCGGTCCACGTCCGCGGCGGTGCCCGCGGGCACGTCCGCGATCTTCTGACCGGTGGCGGGGTTCGTCACCGCGAAGGTGCCCCCTTCGATGGGGTCCACCTGCTGCCCGTCGATGAGCAGCTTGAGCACAGGGAGCTTGGGAGTGAGCGAACGAGCGTCGGTCATGGCGAAGCCTCGGGTGGGCACGGCGCGCGAGCGACCTGGAAGTGGCGGGCACCGGACACGGACGGCACGACACGGTAGGAATGAGGGCATGACGCGGCAAGCTGCCCCCATGAAGAACGTCCTCCTGCTGAAAGCCGGTGACGCGGCGACGTCCGTCCAGCTCTCCGTGGGCGACTACGAGCGGTGGTTTCTGCAAACCATTGGACTGTCCGGTCAGCGCTTCGACATCTTGCATGTGCACAAGGGCGCGCCCCTGCCCAAGGACGCGAAGGGCTACGACGCGGTGATGATGACGGGCTCCCCCCTGTCGGTGACGCAGCGCGAGCCGTGGATGGAGCGCGCGGGCGCCTTCATGGTGGAGGCGGGCGAGCAGGGCGTCCCCGTGCTCGGCGTGTGCTTTGGCCAACAGCTGCTCGCTGAAGCCTACGGCGGCAAGGTGGCGCGCAACCCCAACGGCCGCGAGACGGGCACCGTGGAGGTGACGCTCTCACCCGAAGGGCGCGCGGATCCGCTGTTCACCGGCCTGCCGGAGCGCTTCGCCGTGCAGGCGACCCACGAGGACATCGTCGCGCGTCTGCCGGAGGGCGCCACGGTGCTCGCGGGCAACGCCAACACGGCGAACCAGGCGCTCGCCTTCCGCCCCAACGTGCGCGGCGTGCAGTTCCACCCGGAGATGCCCACGGACGCCATGCGCGCGGTCATCCTCGCCCGCGAGGACAAGCTGGAGGCGCTCGCGCACGAGCAGGGCATCCCCGAGGGCGAGTACGTCCCGCGGCTCATGTCCGGCATCACCCCGACGCCGTACGCGCACCGGGTGTTGATGAACTTCCTCCAACACTTCACCTGACCGGACCTTCCGGATTCGGGCCGCCGGACGCGTGAAAGCGGACAGAGGCCGCGCGCGGATCCGGGCCGAGGTGTGCCGCGCTCCCTAGCTTTGCCCCGTGTTCCAGGGCGGCGGTCCACGCACCGTCCGGGAGGGACGGGGGCTGGGGATGAATCCGTTCGTGATGCAGTACCGGAAGCTGAAGTGCCACCTGAAGTACCTGGCCAGCTACGTGGATCTGGATCCACGCGGCAACCAGGTCGTGCGCCGCACGGACTTCAAGCACTGCCAGAAGCCGGTGCTCCTCCTGCACGGCTTCTTCAGCACGCGCCGCGTCCTGGAGGTGCTGGAGCACCGCCTGCGCCGCGAGGGCTACTGCGTCTGGTCCATCCACCTGGGCGGCACGATGGACCGCTTCAACACGCACCGCATCGACGAGCTGGCCCAGAAGGTGCGCGGCAAGGTGGACCGGCTCTACGAGCGCCACCCGGGCATGGGGCCGCTCACCATCATCGGCCACTCCAAGGGCGGCCTCATCGGCACGTACTACGTGAAGCGGCTGGGCGGGGACGCGCGCGTGAGGAGCCTCATCACGCTGGGCACGCCGCACCGGGGCACGCGCATGGCCTACCTGGGCTGCGCGACGCTGGGCTGGTTCAGCCGCAGCATGTGGCAGCTCACGCCGACGTCGCGCTTCATCAAGGACCTGGGCGTGGGCGCCTTCCCGCGCCACGTGCGGCTCACGTCCATCTACTCGCGCGACGACGTCATCGCGCGCTACCCCTCCTCCGTGCTGGACGTGGACGGCCAGCCCAACGTCTTCAACGTGGAGCTGCCCGGCGAGGTGCCCCACGGCGAGCTGCTCACGCGCCGGGCCGTGTGGGAGGTCATCCAGCGCGAGCTGGCCCTGGGCTATGCTGATGCCCCGGCGCTCGCGCCCGTCACCCACGTCACCGCGCTTGCGTCCCCTCCCCTTCCGGTGGCCCTGCCCGCCGCCGCCGCCAGCCCCTGACACATGCCCTCGCGCTGGGACCACCTCTTCGACCTCAAGCCCGTCACCCTCGTGGACCACCTGCTGGAGGAGGTGGCGCGGCTGCTCGCCAAGGACCTGGAGTCCTGGCCCCCACCCGTGCAGGACCTGGACCCCGCGACCCTGGGCGAGTTCGCCCCGCTGTTCCAGGAGGCCACCCGGCGCCCGGACGCGGCCGTCTACACGGAGGCCCTGCGCCTGGCGAAGTGGGACCTGGCCCGCGAGTTCGACGCCTTCGACGACTACGTCCGCAACAAGCGCTACCTGGAGCGCGGCCTCACCGCCGAGGACCGCGTCCCCCTGCTCTTCCTCACCCGCTGGCTCACCGAACAGATGCTGGGCCTGGGAGAGGCCACCCAGGGCCGCATCAAGCGCCCCCTGATGCGCGACTGCCTGGACCGGCTGGAGGCCCGGCTCTCCGACAGGGCCCGGCTGCCCCAGGCCTGAAGCCCGGCCGCCTGCTCCGTCCCTGGAGGCATTCCGACCCTTTGGGGGCATAGGAGCCGGGGCTGGCCGGAAGCTTTCCCGGGGGAGCTTGTCAGGAGGGAGGCTGCTGCCCTAAGCCCGGGTGCATGTCGCAGCCCGTGGAAGCCACCGCCCCCGACGAACGCCGCAAGCGCCTGCTCCTCCTCGCGGGGTTGTGGGTGGCCCTCGCGGTGACGCTCTTCGCCCTGCGCTCGGTGGTGATGCCCTTCGCGGGCGCCGCGCTCATCGCGTACCTGGTGCAGCCGCTGGTGGCGCGCATCACGCGGCTGAAGGTGGCCGGCCGCTACGTGCCGCGCTGGGTGGCCATCCTGCTCATCTACGCGGGGTTCTTCCTGGCGGTGTACCTCTTCTTCGTCGCGCTGGTGCCGCAGCTCTACCGCGAGGTGGTGCGCATCAGCCGCGAGATGGCCGGCTTCGCCAGCGCGCTCACGCCGGAGCACGTGCAGACGCTCGCGCAGCGCGCGGAAGCGTGGCTCAACGTGTACGGCATCCCCGTGGCCCTGTCGGACCGGGCCATGGAGGGCGCGGCGGGCTCCTCCGGAGGCTTCAGCCTGGCGCTGGACCTGGAGCAGATGCTCACCGACGCGGTGGCGCGCGCGACGTCGCTCGTGAGGGAGAACCTGGCGGACATCGTCAACGTGTCACGCCGCATCGTCACGGAGGTGCTGGCCGGCGTCTTCATGCTGTTCTTCATCCTGATGGTCGCCGCGTTCTTCTCCATCGACGCGCAGGCCATCCGCCGCTACTTCGGCACGCTCATCCCGGCGGAGTTCCTGCCGGACGCGAAGACGCTGGTGGCGCGCATCGACAAGTCGCTGTCCGGCGTGGTGCGCGGCCAGTTCACCATCTGCGTGGTGAACGGCGGCCTCACGCTGGTGGGCCTGCTCCTGTTCGGCGTGAAGTTCGCCTTCCTGCTGGCCACCATCGCCACGCTCTTCAGCCTCATCCCCATCTTCGGCACCATCATCAGCTCCGTGCCCATCGTCCTCATCGCGCTGGCGGACGGCGTCCAGAAGGGCTTCGCGCTCCTCTTGTGGATCATCGGCATCCACGCGCTGGAGGCGTACTTCCTCAACCCGAAGATCATGGGCGAGGCCGCGCGCATCCACCCCGTGGTGGTGGCCTTCTCCCTCATCGCGGGCGAGAAGCTCTTCGGCCTCTGGGGCGCGCTGTTCGCGGTGCCGGTGGCCTCCATCGCGGTGGCCTGCTTCGACTACGCGCGCCTCAAGGCGCAGCCGCCCCCGCTGCTGGCCGCGCCCGCCCAGCAGGCGGTCGCCTCCACGGACGCGGCCCCCGCGGCCTGAAGCGTCCACGGGTGAAAACCGGGGGCCGTCTCCCACTTTCCCCCCTGGCCATCCCGGGGGTGAGTGACTAATTCCACGCACTCCTCCGCATCTGAGGACGTGTGATGACCCCCAGCCCCTCACCGGCCCCGGATTACCGGAGCCTGTTCGAAGCCTCGCCCAACCCGTACCTGGTGCTGACGCCGGGGTTCGTCATCGTCGCGGTGACGGATTCGTACCTGCGCGCCACGGGGACGCGGCGCGAGGACATCCTGGGCCGCCACATCTTCGACGTCTTCCCGGACAATCCCCAGGAGGTGGGGGCCAGCGGAGTGACCAACCTGCGCGCGTCGCTGGAGCGCGTGGTGAAGACGGGCGCCCCGGACGCGATGGCGGTCCAGAAGTACGACATCCCCCGGCGCCAGCAGGCCGACGGAAGCTTCGAGCTGCGCTACTGGAGCCCGCTGAACACCCCGGTGTTCGGCGAGGACGGCACGCTGCGCCACATCATCCACCGCGTGGAGGACGTCACCGACTTCATCCACCGGAAGCACCCGGATGACGAGCAGAGCCGCCAGCACGCCGCGCTCCGCGCCCGCGCGGATGAGATGGAGGGGGAAATCTTCCGGCGCGCCCAGCAGATTCAAGAGGCCAACCAGCAGCTGCGCGTGGCGAACGAGCAACTGGGGGAGCTGGACCGGCTCAAGTCGGAGTTCTTCGCCAACGTCAGCCACGAGTTCCGCACGCCGCTGACGCTGATGCTGGGCCCCACGGAGGACCTGCTCGCGGGCCGCGCGGGCCCGCTGTCGGACGAGGTCCGCAAGGAGATGGAGCGGGTGCACCGCAACGCCGGGCGCCTGCTCAAGCTGGTGAACGCGCTCCTGGACCTGTCCAAGCTGGAGGCGGGCCCCAAGGAGGAGCGCTTCGTGCCCGCGGACCTGTCCGCGCTGACGAAGGACGCGGCCGCCAGCTTCCGCTCCGCCATGGAGCGCGCGGGCCTGAAGCTCACGGTGGACTGCCCGCCCCTGTCCCAGCCCGTCTACGTGGCGCCGGACCTGTGGGAGCAGATCGTCCTCAACCTCATCTCCAACGCGTTCAAGTTCACGCTCCAGGGCGGCGTCACGCTGCGCCTGCGCGAGTCCGGTCAGCGGGTGACGCTGGAGGTGGAGGACACCGGCGCGGGCATCCCCGCGCACGAACTGCCCCGCCTCTTCGAGCGCTTCCACCGCGTGCCGGGCTCGCCGTCGCGCACGGTGGAGGGCAGCGGCATCGGGCTCGCGCTGGTGCAGGAGTTCGCCCGGCTGCACGGCGGCGCCGTGTCCGCGCGCAGCACGGAGGGCGAAGGCAGCGTCTTCACCGTGGAGCTGCCCCTGGGCCACGCGCACCTGCCCCCGGAGCGCATCCGCACCACCGCCCGGCCGCGCTCCGCGGCGCGCGAGGCCACGTCGGCCTACGTGGAGGAAGCGCTGCTGTGGAGCGCCACCAAGCCCAAGGACCGCACGCAGTCCTCGCACCAGCACCCGCCGTCCGCGAACGGCCACGACGCGGCCCCGTCGCCGCCACGCGCGCGAATCCTGCTCGTGGACGACAACCGGGACATGCGCGACTACATCCAGCGCGTGCTCTCCCCCGAATACGAGGTGGAGGCGGTGACGGATGGCCTGAAGGGCCTGGAGTCCGCGCTGGCCCGGCCCCCGGACCTGGTGCTGTCGGACGTGATGATGCCGAAGCTGGACGGCATGGGCCTGCTGAAGGCCCTGCGCGCCGCGCCCACCACGCGCGAGCTGCCCATCCTGCTGCTGTCCGCGAAGGCCGGTGAAGAGGCCACGGTGCAGGGCCTGACGTCCGGCGCGGATGACTACCTGGTGAAGCCCTTCTCCGCGGGCGAGCTGCTCGCGCGCATCGCGTCCAACCTGAAGCTCGCGCGGATGCGCGGGGAGATGGCCGACGAGCGCGCCCGCGCGGAAGGGCTGGCCCAGGCGCTGCGCGCCCGGGATGACTTCCTCTCCGTGGCGGCGCACGAGCTGCGCACGCCGCTGGCGGCCTTCCAGCTGAACCTGGAGCTGGTGGAGCGCGGCCTGGGCCGGGACGCGCCGCCCAAGGCGCTGGAGCGCCTGAAGCAGGCCCGGTCCTTCATCCGGCGGCTGGCCATGCTCGTGGACGTGCTGATGGACGTGTCGCAGATCACCAGCGGCCGGCTGAAGCTCACCCGCACGGACGTGGACCTGGGCGACCTGCTGGTGGAGGTGACGCGCTTCGCGGAAGAAGAAGCCCGCCGCGACGGCACGCCGCTCACCGTGGACGTGAAGGGCCCGGTGCTGGGCACCTTCGACCCGTCACGCATCTCGCAGGTGGTGCACAACCTGGTCGCCAACGCGCTGAAGTTCGGCCGGGGGCGCCCGGTGGACGTGACGCTGCAGCCGGACGGAGAGGTGGTGCGCCTGTCCGTGGTGGACCACGGCATCGGCATCAAGCCGGAGGACCGCGAGCGCATCTTCGAGCGCTTCGAGCGCGCCGTGTCCTCGCACCACTACGGCGGCCTGGGCCTGGGGCTCTGGGTGTCGCGCCAGGTGGTGGAGGCGCACCAGGGCCGCATCGACGTGGAGGACACGCCGGGCGGCGGCACCACCTTCCGCGTGACGCTGCCGTTGAGGGACCCGCCGGTGGACGCGACCGGCGGCCTGCCCAGCTGAACCGCGCCGCGCGCTACTGGCAGGCGGCGGCGCAGCGCGCGTTGCGGCACGTCGGGATGCAGCGGCCGCAGTCCACGCTGTTGGGGGGACACGTGCCGTCACACCGCACGCCGGAGCAGTTCGGCCCCTCGTCGCGGTGGGTGATGGCGGTGCCCTCGCCGCAGCACGCGTTCGCCACGCAGTCCGAGTCGTCGTAGCAGACCTGGCTGGAGAGCACCGGCGGGGTGTCCTCCAGCGGCAGGTCCTCCACCCCGATGTCGCACCCGGCCAGGAATCCCAGGGCGAGGCCCGCGACAGCGCGGGCGACATGACACAGGAGGCGGGCACGACGCATATGGGGCTCCTTGGGCCGGAGGTGACTACCGGTTCATCGAGCCCAGGAACTCCGCGTTCGCCGCCGTCGGACGCATGTGCTTGAGCACGAACTCCATCGCGTCGATGGGGGTGAACGGGTGGAGCACCTGGCGCAACGCCGTAATGCGCACCAGGTCCGCCTGAGACAAGAGGAGTTCCTCCTTGCGGGTGCCGGATTTGTTGATGTCGAGCGTTGGGAAGATGCGCTTCTCCATCAACTTCCGGTCCAGGACGATTTCGGAGTTACCCGTGCCCTTGAACTCCTCGAAAATCACTTCATCCATGCGGCTGCCGGTGTCGATGAGCGCCGTGCCGATGATGGTGAGGCTGCCGCCCTCCTCGATGTTGCGGGCCGCGCCGAAGAAGCGCTTGGGCTTGTGGAGCGCGTTGGCGTCCACGCCGCCGGAGAGGATCTTTCCGGACGCCGGCACCACCGTGTTGTAGGCGCGCGCCAGACGGGTGATGGAGTCCAGCAGGATGCAGACGTCGTACTTCTGCTCGACCAGGCGCTTGGCCTTGTCGATGACCATCTCCGCCACCTGCACGTGGCGCGTGGCGGGCTCGTCGAAGGTGGAGGACACCACCTCGCCTCGCACGCTGCGCTCCATGTCCGTCACCTCCTCCGGGCGCTCGTCCACGAGCAGAACGATGAGGTAGACGTCCGGGTGGTTGCGGCTGATGGCGTGCGCGATGTTCTGCAGCAGCACCGTCTTGCCGGCCTTCGGGGGCGCCACGATGAGGCAGCGCTGGCCCAGGCCGATGGGGCAGAACATGTCGATGATGCGCGTCGTCATCTCCGACGACTCGTGCTCCAGCTTGAGCTTGCGCGTCGGATAGAGCGGCGTGAGGTTGTCGAACAGGATGCGCTCGCGCGCCGCGTCCGACATGGGGTCCGCGAAGTTGACCTTGTCCACCTTCTGCAGCGCGAAGAAGCGCTCGCCCTCGCGGGGCTGGCGGATGGGGCCCGTCACCGTGTCGCCGGGCCGCAGGTTGAAGCGGCGCACCTGCGACGGCGACACGTAGATGTCGTCCGGGGACGGCTGGTAGTCGCTGTCCGCGCTGCGCAGGAAGCCGAAGCCGTCGCTCAACAGCTCCAGCACGCCCTCCGCGTGGACCTCGAAGCGCTTGTCGGCGATGCCGCCCAGGAGCGCGAAGATGAGGTCCTGCTTCTTGAGTCCCTGGTAGCCCTCGATGCCCGTGTCGTGGGCCATCTTCGCCAGGTCCACGATCTTCATCCGCTTCAGGTCATTGAGCTTGATGACCTGCATCGGGGTGCCGTCGCGCTCGACCTCCGTGATGGCGGGGCCTTCCGCGGACTCCTGCGGGGCGGCCGGAGCGGCCTCCTCGGCGTGCGGCTCCTCTTCCGTGCCGCGCAGCTCCTGGAGCTCGTCGTCGCGCACCGGGCGGGAGATGGGCGTGAGCACCGGACGGGGCGCCTCCGCGGCGACCTCGGGGGCCTCGGCCTCCTCGGCGGGAGCCTCTTCCCGACGGGCGGGCGCACGGCGCGAGCGGGGCGCGGGCTTCTCCGCCTCCTTCGCGGCCGCGCGCTTGCGGCGGGGCTTCTCCTCCGCGGTGAAAGCGGGCTCGACTACCTTCTCTCGGGGGGAACGGGCTTTGGCCATGACGGTCTGCAGACGGAAAAGGGGGGGAATCGCCCGAAGGCTCGGGCAGGCTGTACGCGGGACGGCGGTCCGTCCGCGCGGCGCTCGGAAGCACCTTCCAGGGTGCAGCACCACCCAAGTCCTGGGAACGGACCGGAGGGCGCGTGGGCCTGTGGTTGGGAAGAGACGGCGCCGGGGGAACCCCTGCGCCTGGAATCGCGCTGGAAACTATTGACCGCCTCCAGAGCTGTCAAGGCATCCGTGCCTGGCTCTGTCCCGTTTTTCAGGGGGTTGCACTGGAGGGCGGGGGTCCCACCAACAGGGAATCCGCTATGTATCTGAAATTCGGGCCTAATGGGGCGACGGAAGCGCCTCCTTGGCGTGCAACACGCGTCCCCGGGCTCCCCTTCCCGTGAACCCGTAAGCCCTGTCAGGTGGGGCCGGTAGAGTGGTGCTCCTCCAACGCGGGGCGTGCGCAACTGGCCGCGCCCATGAATTGGGGTAAGGACACACCCCGTGGACACCTTCCCGAAAGCCGAAGCCCGCGCCCGAGCGCTCCGCCAGGAGCTGGCCCACCACAACCACCGCTACTACGTGCTGGACGCGCCGGAGATCAGCGACGCGCAGTACGACACGCTGATGCGTGAGCTCCAGGCGCTGGAGGAGAAGTACCCCCAGCTCGTCACGCCGGATTCGCCCACCCAGCGCGTGGGCGGCGCGGCGGTGGAGGACTTCGGGCAGGTGGTGCACACCACGCAGATGCTGTCCCTGGCGAACATCTTCGATGACGCCGGGCTGGTGGAGTTCGACGAGCGCATCCGCAAGCTGACCGGCCTCACGCAGGTGGGCTACGTGTGCGAGCCCAAGCTGGACGGCCTGGCCATCTCGCTGCGGTTCGAGGGCGGCCGCTTCATCCAGGGCGCCACGCGCGGCGACGGCACCACCGGCGAGGACGTCACGGCGAACCTGCGCACCATCAAGAGCCTGCCCCTGGAGCTGTTCCCCCAGGACGGCGTGAAGGTGCCCAGGCGGCTGGAGGTGCGCGGCGAGGTCTTCATCCGCAAGGAGGACTTCCGCAAGCTCAACGAGAAGCGCGAGGAGGAGGGCGAGTCGCTCTTCGCCAACCCGCGCAACGCCGCCGCGGGAAGCCTGCGCCAGCTGGACCCCAAGGAGACCGCCGCCCGGCCCCTGTCCGTCTACCTCTACGAATGCGTGCCCGGCGACGGCGTGCCCGCCTTCAAGTCGCACACGGAGAAGCTGGAGTACCTCAAGACGCTGGGCCTGCCCATCAACCGCTACCAGGCCGCGGAAGGGGCCGACGGGGTGCGCCAGCGCTACGACGAGTCCCTGAAGGGCCGCCACGCCCTGCCCTTCGAAGTGGACGGCATGGTGGTGAAGGTGGACGACGAGGACCTGCGCCGCCGCCTGGGCCAGGTGTCCAAGAGCCCGCGCTGGGCCGTGGCCTACAAGTTCCCGCCGGAGGAGGAGTCCACCACGGTGGAGGACATCGGCATCCAGGTGGGCCGCACGGGCGCGCTCACGCCGGTGGCGCACCTGAAGCCGGTGAAGGTGGGCGGCGTGACGGTGTCGCGCGCCACGCTGCACAACGAGGACGAGCTGCGCCGCAAGAACGTGCGCAAGGGCGACACCGTCTTCGTGCGCCGCGCGGGCGACGTGATTCCGGAGATCGTCTCCGTGGTGCTGTCCAAGCGCCCGGAGGACTCCCAGCCCTTCACCTTCCCCACCCACTGCCCGGTGTGCGGCGCGGTGGCGGCCAAGGACGAGGACGGCGCCATCATCCGCTGCACGGGCGCGTCCTGCCCCGCGCAGCTGGTGGAGAAGGTGCGCCACTTCGCCAGCCGCATCGCCATGGACATCGAGGGCCTGGGGGACAAGCTGGCCAACCAGCTCGTCACCTCCGGGCAGGTGAAGACGTTCGCGGACGTGTACGCGCTCACCCGGGACTCGCTGCTCAAGCTGGAGCGCATGGGGGAGAAGAGCGCGGACAACCTCCTGGCCTCCATCGAGGGCAGCAAGGACACCACCCAGCGCCGCTTCCTGTATTCGCTGGGCATCCGCCACGTGGGCGACTCCACGGCGCGCGCGCTGGCGGAGGCCTTCCCGGACGTGAAGTCGCTCTTCACGGCCAGCCTGGAGGACATCAGCCGGGTGAAGGACGTGGGCCCGGTGATGGCGCAGGTCATCCACACCTTCTTCCAGGAGCCCCAGAACCAGGCCGCCATCCAGGCCCTGCTGGACGCGGGGGTGCGGCCCGCGCCCCCGGCGGTCGCCACGGGCGGCCCCTTCGTGGGCAAGACGGTGGTGCTCACCGGCACCATGGCGGGGCTGGCGCGCGAGCAGGCCAAGGAGGAAATCGAACGGCGCGGGGGTAAGGTCTCCGGAAGTGTCTCGCGCAAGACCGATTTCGTCGTCGCCGGCGAGGACGCGGGCACCAAGCTGAAGAAGGCGCAGGAACTCGGGGTAAGAATCCTGGATGAGCAGGCGTTCCTGAAGCTGCTAGAAGGGGACGTCAGAGCATGAGGCCAGAGGCATGAGCACGCAGCGCCGGGCGACCCTGCGCATCCAGGGCACGGTCCAGGGCGTCTCCTACCGGGAGAGCGCCCGCCAGGAGGCGCTGCGTCTTGGCCTTTCAGGCTGGGTGCGCAACCGGAGCGACGGCTCCGTGGAGGCCACGGTGGAAGGCGAACCGGGCGCGCTGGAAGACTTCATCCGCTGGTGTCACTCGGGTCCCCGCCTGGCGCGCGTCACGGACGTGGCGCGCAGCGACGGCGGGGCCACTGGCGAATTCCGCACCTTCACGGTGGAGCGCACATCATGACGCCCTACGCCCTGGCTTCCCTGCCGGCCATGCTGGGCATCCGGTCCGGCACCAAGGTTTCCGTCATCAACCCCCCGCGGGGCTTCGTGCAGAAGCTCAACCCGCTGCCGGACGGGGTGGAGTTCCTCGTCACGGCCCAGACGGGGCTGGACGTCATCCTCTTCTTCACCTCCGACGCCACGGAGCTGGTGCAGCGGCTGCCCGCGCTGTCGCGCGCCACCACCCTCAACGGCGGCATCTGGGTCTGCTGGCCCGCCGGCGAGGGCGTGAAGACGCGCCTGTCCGAGGACTTCGTGCGCCAGGCGGCGCTCGACATCGGCCTCGTGGACAACAAGATCTGCATCATCGACGAGACCTGGACCGGCCTGCGGCTGGTGCGCCGTCCGCGCGGCAAGCTGGACAAGCCGGAGGGGCGCAAGCAGGCCCCCGCCCAGGCCTGAACGTCCGTTTCCGAGCGCCCGTACGCCCGGAGGGCGGGCCCGCCCTCCATCTGCCCGACAGTGGATGAACGGGTGCATCGGGCCTTTACACACCTGGAGGGGCGTGGAAAACTCTCCGTGTTTCTGGGCGGTTGTGTGACGCCCCGCGTTGGCGGGACATCAGGCCCAGGCAGGAATTTCGACGGGTTGCGCTTCCGGTTTCCTCCGGACGTCCCTGCTGCTCCGGGGCCCCCAGACGCCCCCCCAAGGTGGCCCACGAACGGGCACCGACCGGGTGTGGAAGAGGGGGCGGACGGCACGGGCGTGGTGGGAGCCTCGAGCGCGTGAAGAGAAGCAGCCCCGCCCGGCACGGTGCCGGTCGCAATGCGGGGCGACGTGAACTCGGAGGAGCAGGCGGCGATGTCCTCGGCCCCCACCCAGGCGATGCGTTCTCCCTCCGGGTCATCCGGAAGGCGTCCACACGCCGGAGGGCCACTGGCCGCCTCTCCCCTCGCGGCGTGCTCGGAGGTGTGGCGTCTCGCCGCCTCCCGTCCGGTGAGGTCCCCCCTACCGCGCGCGCTACCAGGATTCATCCATGAGCAGTGTGCTCGTCATCAACGCCGCGGGTCGGGAGACCCGGGTAGCCCTCGTCGAGGGCGGCCATATCGCGGAGTTCTACCTCGAGCGTAAGAAGGACAAGGGCGTCGTCGGAAACATCTACAAGGGGCGCGTCGTCCGGGTCCTCCCGGGCATGCAGGCGGCCTTTGTCGACATCGGGTTGGAGAAGGCCGCCTTCCTGTATGTCAGCGACGTCGTCTACGACCCGGACTTCGCCCGCGCGCAATTCGAGCTGACCGAGGGCGAGCACGAGGACGCCCCGGAGGTCCCCACCGAGTCCGAGGCCGACGCGGTGGAGCTCGCCGCCGCCACGGTCCCGGACGCCACGCACGCCCTGCCCGCCGGCACGGAAGCGCCCCAGGCCCACCCGGAGCCGGTGCTGGCCCATGACGGCGCGCTGGCCCTGGACGTCCAGGCCCACGCCGCCCCCCAGGGTGGGGCCCCTGAAGCGTCGGAGGTCGCGTCGCACGAGGCCGTGAAGCCGGCCCCGGAAGCCGCCCCGGCGCCGCGGCAGGAGGCCCAGGCCGCGTCCGAGCCCACCGAGCCCACGGTCTCCATGGAGGCCCCGGCCGAAGGCGCCGCGCAAGAGCCCCAGGTCGCGGTGTCCACCGCCGCCGTGGCGGTGCCGCTGACGGAGAACGGCACGCCCGAAGTGGAAGCCCCCGCGGTGGTGCAGGAGACGCCCGCGGAGCACGCCACCGCCTCCGCCCTCGCCGAGTCCGGCGCGGCGCCCACGACGGACGGCGCCGCCGAGCCGCCGCCGCACGCGGCCGCCCTGGGTGAACTCATCCCCTCCCCCGCCGCGGAGTCCGCCCGTCCCGCCGAGGTGTCCGGCGAGCGCCGCACGCCGCGCGAGGCGCGGGAGGCCCGCGAGCCGCGCAACCGGGAGGGCCGCGAGAAGGACAAGGACAAGCGCCGCCAGGAGCCGCCCCGCCGCGAGAAGCGCGACGAGGAGAAGGAGAAGCCCAAGCAGCGCAAGACGGACAAGATTGAAGACCTGCTGAAGGTGGGCCAGGAGGTGGTGGTCCAGATTTCCAAGGACCCCATCGGCACGAAGGGCGCGCGGCTCACGTCGCACATCTCCATCCCCGGCCGTCACCTGGTGTTCATGCCCACGGTGGACCACGTGGGCATCAGCCGCCGCATCTCCAACGAGAAGGAGCGCCGCCGGCTGCGTGAAATCGTGGACCGGCTGCGGCCGCCCGGCACGGGCTTCATCGTGCGCACCGTGGCGGAGAACGTTCCCCAGGAGAAGCTGGAGAGCGACATCCGGTTCCTCATCGAGGTGTGGAACCAGGTGGTGCGCCGCAACGAGAAGCGCGGCGGACCGGGCCTGCTGCACCCGGACCTGGACCTCATCCTGCGCGCCACGCGCGACCTGTTCGCCCACGACGTGGAGAAGCTCGTCGTGGACGACGCGGAGGAGTACGAGCGCATCCAGGGCTTCGTCACCGCGCAGGACCCGGCGCTGCGCGACCGCGTGGTGCTGCATGAAACCGACGAGCCCGTCTTCGACGCCTACGGCATCGAGCAGGAGCTGCAGCGCGCCACCCAGCGCAAGGTGTGGCTGAAGAGCGGCGGCTACCTCATCATCGACCAGGCGGAGGCGCTCACCGCCATCGACGTCAACTCGGGCCGCTACGTCGGAAAGAAGAGCCTCGAGGAGACCATCACCAAGATCAACGTCGAGGCGGCCAAGGAGATCGTCTACCAGCTCCGGCTGCGCAACATCGGCGGCATCATCATCTGCGACTTCATCGACATGGAGAAGGCGCAGAACCGCGACAAGGTCTTCAAGTCGCTGCAGGAAGCGCTGGGCCGCGACAAGGCCAAGACGAACGTGCTGCGCATCTCCGAGCTGGGCCTGGTGGAGATGACGCGCAAGCGCGTGCGCGAGTCCATTGGCCGCGTGCTGCACGAGGACTGCCCGTACTGCGACGGCAAGGGCTTCGTGAAGACGGCGACCACGGTCGCGTACGAGATCTTCCGGGAGATCCGCCGCGAGGCGCCGGGCTACAAGGACTCCACGCTCGTCATCAACTGCAACGCGGAGGTCGCGCGGCTCCTGCAGGGCGAGGAGCGCAACGAGCTGCGGCACCTGATGGACCGCTACAACAAGTCCATCCAGGTGAAGGCGCAGCAGAACTACCACCGCGAGCAGTACGACATCTACGGCCGGTCGGCCACGGGCCCCGAGCACAAGGTGGCCTCGTCGCCGGGCTCCGGTGACGGCGAGCTGGCGATGCAGCAGCGCCGTCCGGAGAGCACCTACGGAGGCCGTCAGGAACAGGGCCGCCGTGGCGGCGGCCGGGACCGCGACCGTGAGCGTGGCGGCGGAGAGAACCGGGGCGGTGGCGAGAACCGTGGCGGTGCTGAGCGCGGCGGGGAACGCGGAGGCGAGCGCGGCGGCGGAGACCGTCGCGAGGGCCGGCGTCCGGAGCGCGGCGGCGAGCGCGGCGGTGACCGCAACCGGGGTGGAGACCGCGAGCGTCGCGGCGGCGAGAACCGCGGTGGCGAGCGTGGAGAGCGGTCCGAGCGCGGCGAGCGCGGGGGCGGCTCCGGCGGAGGCAACAACGGTGGCGGGGGTGGCAGCGCGCCTCCCGCGGCATCCGGCGGGGGCTCGTCCGAGCCGTCCGGCGGGGGCAGCGAAGCCTGAAGCCCTTGATTCCGGTTCGTGAGTGACAGCGAAGGCCCGGTGGGTGCGAACCCCGCCGGGCCTTCTGCATTGGACCCTGGGTACCAGCCCGCATCGGCTCGCGCGTGGGTCCGTGAAGGCTCGCGGAGGCGGGAGTGGGCGCGTTCCGAGGGGTGTCCCGTCCGCACGGAGGTGCACCCAGGACTTCACGCTCCCCGGTCTCCCGCATGGTGACCAGCCAGGCGGGCGAGGTCGTGAAGCGGGTGACAACGTCCGCTGCATCGGGGCGGGCGGGCTGGTTCCCTGGGGCCGAGTTTGGCTACGGTGGCACTTCCACACCGGGGGCGCGTCATCCACCCCTGGGCCCATCTGAATCGCCTGGGATGAACCGCTCGCCTCCGCGCCCTCGCACGCTCCTGGACTCCCGCGCCCTGGCCGCACCGGGCTGGAAGCACGCCAGGAGGGAGCCGTGAGCAGGGTCCGGAAGCTGTCCTGGCGCGTCCGGCGGCCCCTGGTCCGGGCACGGGCCTGGGCGCTCCAGACAGCGGCCCGCGTGTGGGCGCCCATCGGGGCCACGTCGGGAGGCCGCTTCGCGGCGGACATCTTCTTCGCGGGGCGCACCGTGGCGCGCGGCTTCATGGGTGAGAACCTGCGCCTGCGCGCCGCCGCGCTCACGTACATCAGCATGTTCTCGCTGGTGCCGCTGCTGACCGTGGGCATCGTGCTGCTGCGCACGCTCCACCAGGAGCAGTTCCAGCGGAAGCTGCGCTTCGTCATCTCCGAGGTGTTGGCGCCGGGAGTCAGCGAGGAGTCCGCCGCCCTGCTCGACCGGTTCCTGCACCCGGGCGACTCCATCGCGGTGGGCAGCGTGGGCTTCCTCGCGGTGCTGCTGTCAGCGGGCTCGCTGTTGCGCCACATCGACGGCGCGGTGAACGAGCTGTGGGGCATCCGGCGCCAGCGCCCGTGGCTGACGCGCCTGTCCATCTACGCGGGGCTGCTGCTGCTGGGTCCTATCTTCCTGGCCATCTCCTTCTCGGGCACGGGCCGGGTCCGCGTGCTCCTGCAGACCTACGCGCCCTCCGCGCCGCTGTTCATCGCCGTGGGCACCACGCTCATCGCCATGGGCAGCCTGACGCTGCTGTACCTCTGGACGCCCTACGCCCACGTGCGCGTGCGCTCGGCGCTGGCGGGGGGACTGGTGGCGGGCCTGGGCTGGATGCTGGCGAAGCAGGTGTACGCCGAGTTCGCCGCGCGCAGCTTCCTCTACAACCCGCTCTACGCGTCGCTGGGCGCCCTGCCCCTGTTCCTCGCCTGGGTGTACGTGAGCTGGCTGGTGATGCTGTTCGGCGCCCGGCTGTCCTACGCGGTGGAGCACGTCTCCTTCCGGGGCTCCCTCTTCGCCTTCGGCAGCCACCCGCGCGCGCACGAGCTGGTGGGCGCACGCGTCGCCCAGGACGTCACCCTGTGCTGGGTGGATGGGCTCACGCCCCCCCTGCCGCGCGAGCTGGCCACGCGGCTTCGCGTGCCGGAGTCGCTGGTGCACGAGGTGGTGGACCGGATGGTGGAAGCCCGCCTGCTGGAGCGCGCGCGACGGGGCGGCCTGCGCCCGGCGAAGGACCCCGCGGAGCTCACGCTCGCGGACCTCACGCTCGCGGTGCACGGGGTGATGATCACCGGCGGCCCAGAGACCTGGACGGGCCCCAAGGCCCCGGGCTTCGAACAGTTCGAGCCCCTGTTCCAGGCGGCCGACTGTGCCGGGGTCGACCTGCTGCGCCGCACCCGGTGGTTGGACCTCGTGACACCGCTGCGCCCGGGGCTGCTCGCCCCGCCCGCCCCGGAGGCCCCCAAGGCAGCGGTCGGTGGCGGAAATCCGTAACGTTTTTAGAGGGTTGGGAGCCTACCCGGCTTGCAAGGAGGAGGTGTTCTGTTATGTATTCGGGACTCGACAACGGGCCAGAGAGCCCTGTCACCAAGGGGTCACGGGGTTTGCGGGAGCGTCCGATGCTCAAGTCCGATCTGATCAACATCCTCGTCGCCAAACGAGGCGTGACCCAGAAGCAGGCGGAGGCGACCATCGAGACGATTTTCGAGTCGATGAAGGACGCCCTCTGCCGCGGGGAGAACATCGAGATTCGCGGGCTTGGCGCCTTCCACGTGAAGAACTACCAGGGCTACCAGGGCCGCAACCCGAAGACGGGCCAGGTCATCCCGGTGAAGCCCAAGCGCGGCCTGCTCTTCCGCACCGGCAAGGAGCTGCGCGACCGGGTCAACCGCCCCGCGCCGCTGCAGGCCCAGTCGGACCTGCCGCCCTCCTCCGAGTTCAAGGGCAGCAGCGGCACCGGCACCCTCTAGGCCTCACCGCCCCACGGCGACCGGCGCCAGCCGGCCGATGGGGCGAATCTGCAGATCCCCGTCCAGCTCGCCGTAGGTGAGCACCGCCACGTCCGGGAACGGGCCTTCGCACAGCTTGCGCAGCGGGCGGCGGATGTCCGGGGCCGTGAGCAGCACCGCCCGGCCCCCGTTGGCGATGTGCCGCACCCCTTCCAGAATCTCCATGATGCGCTCCGGATCCGGCGTGGGCCCCCGGGGGCCGCTGGCGCGCAGCACCTCCTCCACTTCCGGATCCACCAGGTACGCGTACAGCGGGCCCGTGGGCGCGAACTGGTGGCTCAGGTAGCGGTGCAGGGCCTGACGGCAGCGCTCGGCCAGGGCGGTGGCATCCCCTTCGGTGGTGGGCGCCACGAGCGCCTCCAGGATGGCGCGCAGGTCGCGGATGCTCACCTGCTCCTGCACGAGCCGCCGCAGCACATCCACCAGCAGCGGCAGCGGCACCTTCTGCAGCGCCTCCTTCACCAGCACGGGAGCCTGGGCCTCCAGCCCTTCCAGCAGCCCCTGCACCTCCTGGAGCCCCAGCAGCGCGGAGGCGCGCAGGCGCAGCACGGCCCGCAGGTGGTCCGCGATGAGCTCCGACGGCTTGCGCAGCGGCACCTGGGCCAGCTCCAGCCGGGAGCGGGCCCCCTCCCCCACGCGGCTGATGGGACGTCCGCTGGCGGGCTCCACGGCCGCCTCCGCCTGGACCTCCAGGAAGGCCAGCTCGCCGGGAGGGACGAGCGCGTACAGGGCTCCAGGCTGCACCACGCCGCCACCGGCGGGCACTTCGTCCAGGAGGATGCGGTACTCGCCGGGCCCCAGGTAGGCGGCGTGGGTCCGCACCCGGATGCCGGGGATGCGCACGCCCAGCTCGAAGAACAGCTCGTCGCGCACGGCGTTCAGCACCGTGTGCACGAAGGCGCCTCCGTCGGCCTCCGCGAGCGGCGTCAGCTGCGCGGACAGGTCCAGCGTGAGCGGCGTCACCCCGACCGGTGCCTTCGCGCTTTCGGGAGGCTTGCCCGCGGCTCCGGCCGGCACCGCCGCCCCGGTGGAAGCCCCGTCCTTCGACTGCGCCTTCTCCGGCGCCTGGCCCTTGCGCCGCAGCGCATAAGCGAGCCCTCCGAGGCCCGCAGCCAGGACGAGGAAGGTCATGTGCGGCATGCCCGGCATCAAGGCCAGCGCGACGCACAGGCCCGCGACGGTGGCCAGCGTGCGGAAGTCACCGAAGAACTGGGAGCCGATCTCCGCCCCGAGCGAGTCCTCCTCCTTCTCCGACGCCACCCGCGTGACGACGAGGCCCGCGGCCACCGCGATGCACAGCGAAGGCACCTGGGACACGAGCCCGTCACCAATGGCGATGAGGGCGAAGGTGGCGGCGGCCTCCGAGAAGGACTGGCCGTTCTGCAACACGCCGATGAGGGTGCCGCCCAGCAGGTTTACCGCGACGATGACGAGGCCCGCGACGACGTCGCCCTTCACGAACTTCATCGCGCCGTCCATGGCGCCGAACATCTGGGACTCGCGCTCCAGGTCGCGACGTCGCCGCCGGGCCACCGTCTGGTCGATGGCGCCCGCGCGCAGGTCCGCGTCGATGGACATCTGCTTGCCGGGCATCGCGTCCAGCGTGAAGCGGGCGGACACCTCCGCGACGCGCTCGGCGCCCTTGGTCACCACCAGCAGCTGCACCAGCGTGAGGATGGCGAACACCACCGCGCCCACCACGTAGTCGCCTCGCACCACGAACTCGCCGAAGGCCTGGATGACCTCACCCGCGTGGCCCTCCGAGAGCGCCAGCCGCGTGGACGACACGTTGAGCGACAGCCGGAACAGCGTGGTGAAGAGCAGCAACGTGGGGAACGACGTCACCCGCAGCGCGTCCTTCGCGTTCAACGCCGCGACCAGCAGCGCCACCGCCGCGGCCAGGTTCACCGCGAGCCCCACGTCGAGGAGCCACGCCGGCAGCGGGATGATGAGCGCTCCCAGGACCGCCGCCATCGCCACCGCGAGCACGACGTCCGAGGACTGACGGGCCTTCAGCAGGACCTTCATGAGTGGGTGCATCACGTCTGTCTCCGTGGACGGTCGTCCGGCTCGCGCAGCTCCATCGCGGTCCGCAACACGACGGCCGCCGCCTGGTACAGCTCCTCGGGGATGGACTCTCCGACGTCGAAGTGGATGAGGCTGCGGGCCAGCGGCACGTCCCGGACCACGGGGATGCCCTGCTGGCGCGCCTCCTCCTTGAGCGCGAGCGCGTCCTGTTCGCGGCCCTTGGCCACGAGGTAGGGCGCGTCGCATTCGCCCGCGTCGTAGCGGAGCGCGACCGCGATGTGCGTGGGGTTGACGATCACGGCGGTGGCCTTTTGCACTCCGCGTGCCGGACCGCCCTGCGCCAGTTGGCGATGCAGGGCCTTCCGCTGCCCCTTGTGGCGCGGGTCGCCCTCGCTCTCCTTGTGCTCCCGCTTGATTTCCTCGCGGGTCATCATCAGCTCGCGCCGGTGCCTGCGCCGGGCGAGCGCGTAGTCCACGGCGCCGCACCCCAGCACCACCCACGCCAGTCGCGTCACCAGCAGGGCCAGCCGGCCGACGAGGAACTCCAGTCCCCGGGTGCCATCGAGCCACGCGGCCCGCAGGGCATCAGGGCCGACCGTCTCCACTTCATCCCAGACGATGAGGGCCAGCAGCGCCGCTACGAGCAGCGCCTTGCCCAGCTCGACCAGTGGCTGGACGCTGAAGAGGCGTTTGAGGCCCGCGGCGGGATTGATCCGCTCGAGCTTCGGCGCGGCATGGCGCGCGTCGAGTTCGAAGCCCACGGTGGCCACGGAGACCACCAGCGAGGCCATGAGGGCACCGCCCAACGCGGGGCCGCACAGCCGCGCGGCGACCCAGGCCCCCTCTTCCCAGGCACCCGCGAGGGTCTGCTCCAGCATCAACCGCGCGGTCCAGTCCCTCAGCCGCGCGAAGCCTTCGGGTGCGAAGGCGATGAAGCCCAACAGTCCGCCCAGCGTCGTCGCGCTGGAGGACAACATCCGGCTGCGAGGAAGCTGGCCTTTGCGCCGCGCCTCCCGCAGTCGCTTCGCGGTGGGCTGTTCCGTCTTCTCGCCGCTCATCGCGAGACCTCGCCCAGCAGCGCCAGCGCACCCTCGGTCGAAGCCACGCCCGCGAGCAGCCGCTCACACAACAGCCCCACGCCCAGCCAGAGCAACGCGCCGCCCCCGAGGATGCGCAGGGGGGCGCCCAGCTCCTGGAGGTTCACCTGTGCCGCGGCCCGGGAGGCCATGCCCAGGAAGCAATCCACCGCGAGCGACGCGGCGGCCACCGGGGCCCCCACCGCGAGCCCCGTGGCCATGGCGCCGCCCACCATCACCACCACGTGCAGGGTGGCTGCTTCCGTGGGAACGAAGGCCCCCAGCCGAACCACCCCGAAGCCTCGCAGCAGGGCCGAGATGACCACCGGGAACAGCGCTCCCGAGACCACTCTCGCCACCAGCAGGTGGTACAGCGCGTCTCCCGTGGCGGACTCGCGGCTTCCCGCCAGCGGCAGGTTCGCCTCCGCGGAGGATCCCCGGAACAGGTCGATGAAACGGCCTCCCATCCTCGCCGCATCGAAGGGCAGCGCGGATACGAGCCCCACGGAGACACCGTAGGCCAGCTCGCGCACCACGAGTGCCGCCATCACCACCGGCGTCTCCACCGTGCCGCTGAACTCCACGCCTGCTTCGACGTGCAGGAAGAGCGACAGCGCGAGCACTAAGCCCAGGCGGACCGTCGTGGGCGCGGCCTGGCCTCCCAGCAATGGGCAGAGGAACGCGATGGGCACGAGCCGGGCCGCGCACAGCGCCACCGCGACAACGTGCGGCCCCAGGAGGATGAACTGTTCACCCAGTGCGTCCGGGTTCACAGCGCCACCTCAGCGATGAGCATGAGGACCTGCTGGGTGAAGCGCGTGAGCTGACCGGCGATCCACGGGCCCGCGAGCACCAGGGACAGCACCGCCGCGCACAACTTGGGCACCACCGACAGCGTGCTCTCCTGCAACTGCGTCGTCGCCTGGAAGAGGCTCATGAAGAAGCCCACCAGCAAGCTCGCGCCGATGGGCGGCAACGAGGCGACCACCATCAACAGCAGGGCTTCACGCCCCAGGGTGAGCAGGACGTCCTGGGTCACGGTGTCACCGGTAACCAAGGATGAGGCCCCGCGCGAGCAGGGCCCAACCATCCACGGCGACGAAGAGGAGGATCTTGAAGGGCAGGCTCACCTGCCCCGGCGACAACGTCTGCATGCCCAGCGCGAGCAACACGTTGGCGACGACCATGTCGAGCACCAGGAAGGGCAGGAAGACGATGAAGCCAATCTGGAAGGCCTCCTTCAGCTCGGTGATGACGAAGGCCGGGATGACGACGAACAGGTCCGTCTCATGCACCTGCTCCGCCTCCTCCGGAGGACGCAGCTCGCGGGCCAGGTCCACGAAGCGGGCCCGTTCCTCGGGGCTGCCGTGCTTCGTGAGGAAGCCGCGCAGGGGCTCCGTCACCTGCCTCGCGGCGGAGAGGACCTGCGCTCCGGAGTGCACCTCGTCGTACGCCGCCTGTCCCGCGTCGTACATGCGCTCCATCACCGGCGCCATGATGTGCCCCGTCAGCACCACCGCGAGCCCCGTCAGCACCACCGTCGGCGGTGCCTGCTGCGTGCCCATCGCCGAGCGGGCCAGGGAGAGCACCACGGCGATCTTCGAGAAGCTCGTCAGCATCAGCACCGCGAACGGCAGCAGCGACAGGAGCGCGAGCATCCCCATCATCGCCAGCGGGCTGCCGGCATAGGAGGCCTGCGCCAGGGAGGGCTCCGCGGCGGACGCGATCGCGGGAACGAACACACCGCATCCCAATCCGAGGGCCTTCATCCCCCACCCCGCTTCCGGGAAGCGCCACACGCGACCTGGGCCTGTCGCGCACGGGGAAAGAGCACCGTCGGCTCCAGGTCCACCCGAGGCTTCACCGTGGCCCTGGGCATGGCCCCGGGCAGGACCGCCATGGCGCGGGTCTCATGGATCTGCGCGAAGGTGTCGCCGTAGGCCACGAGGTAACGCCGTCCCTCCGCCTCCACGAGCGCGAGGCCGCAGCGCTGCGAAAGCCCCGTCCGGGAGACGATGCTCAGGGGCGCCGGAGCGGTGGCATCGCCGCTCCCCGCCGCGCATCCCTTGCGGAGCAACACCCAGCCCAGCCCGGCCAGGGCCATCGAGCCGACGAGCAGGCGCGAGGTGCCCACCAGCGACAGCTCACCCAGGGGCGCGAGCGTCGCCAACCCGACCAGCAGGGCCGACGCGAGCAGCAGTCGGCCGCGGGGAGAGAAGGAGGACAGCAACGTGTTCACCGGTGCGATCACGGCAGCAACGCCAGGATGCGGGCGCCCACTTCGCCTTCGATCTCCACCAACTCCGCACGCGCGACCACTCGGTCGCCCACGCGCAGCAGCACGGGACTGCTCGCATTCACGTGCAGGGGCAGCAACGTCCCCGGCTTCAGCGCCGCCAGCTCCGACAAGGGCAACAGCAACCGCGTCAGCTCGATTTCCACATCCACCGGGAGCGGAGGCATCGCCTCGCTCCGCTTGTTCGTCGCCATGTCCGACTCCAGTCGGGCCGCGTGCGAGTGCACGCTCCCTGTCGAAAAACCGTCCGCGAGAAACTCGCCCCGGAGCGCGAAGCCCCGGGTGATCAGCTGTCCCATTCCCTCCACGCGGCCGTCGCGGAGACGCACGCCCTCGAAGAGCACGACGTCTCCCGCGGCCAACGCATCCACCGCCGAGGCCTGCAAGGGACTGCGTCCCACGAGGCAGCGCGCGGGCACCGATGCCGCCAGCACCTGGGGCACGAGCGCGCCTCCTGGCTCCGTGGGCAGCTCCTGAAACGCGGTCTGCAGGGCACGGGCGGGCAGGAGCACCCGGCCCCCCACCGTCGCGCCCTCCACTGTTGCCGTCAGCAACACCGCCACATAGGGCTGTCTCGGGTCGACTCGCGTGACCACGTCGGCGCGCCGCATCGACACCGCGGACAGACGAGGCCCCAGCCTTCGCACCCATTCGCCCTGCCCGCGCATCGCGGCCAGGGCGGACAGCAACAGGTACACCAGCGTGGACTCTTCCAACCGCGTCAGCTCCGCCACGGGAGCTGGCCGCAGTCCCGTCCCCGCCAGCCTCGCCAGCGCCGAGAAGACCCAGGGCACCTCCAGCTCCACGATGGCGGTGCCACCCACCGCAGACAGCTCCACCAGCGCGAACACCATTCCCACCGCCAGCTCGCGCTCCGGCAGGACCGCCGCCTGCACCAGATGCCCCTCCACCTTGACCGCCGCGCCCAGGTCCCGCGACAGCGCCGCGCCCACGTCACGCAGGAGCTCGGCGCCCCAACGTCCCACCTGGGGCCGCTGTCCCAGCATCAGATGCGCACGCGTCAGCCGGCGTGTCCCCGGGCGGAAAGGCCGCGTGGGCTTCTTCGCGGCGCTGTGGGCTCTGACTGGATTCGTCGTTTGCATCCGGAACTCCGAGACGGCGATGGACACACGTCCCCTGTGCATGGCCGTGGCCAGGGGGACCGCTCGTGGAATCAGGCTGTTGGCGGGAGGTGGAGGTCCGTCGTCGGGATGGCCCTCCACGCCCAGGGACACTCAGCGCAGGGCTTCACGGATGCGCCGCTCCGCCAGGGCGGTCAGGGCCGGTGTGACCTCCGACTGCGATGTGCTCGGTTCCCATTGGGGAAACCGGCTGCGGTGATACGGCGGAAGCCCGCGCAGGGCTTCCTGGCGCAGGGCTTCGGGCGCCGCCTCCAGGAAGAGGGCCAACCTGTTCGCGGCGTCCGTCCGCTCGCCGAACTCCACCGACACCTTGGCCTGCCGCTGTGCGGAGGGCATGGCTGCGAAGCGCTCCAGGTGGCGCAGCGCCCTCCCCGCCTCCGCGTCCACCAGGCCGCCCAGCAGCTCCGCGGCACGCTCCCGCGCCAGGACACAGACGACCAGCGCGATGCGCTCCAGGGGCAGGGACAGCGCGGGCAGCGTGACGTCCGCCACCGTGGCCTGGGGTGCTTCCTTGCGCGATGGCAGGAGCTTCCGGGCCATGCGCATCGCCCGTCCCACGCGTGTCGCTTCCATGGCGCGCTCAGGCCAGCTTGCGCGTGGAACCCGGTGTCACCACCGGCCGCGCGGGCGTGGGCGGAGCCGGCGGTGCCGCCGGGGGCTGCTCCGCCAGCGTCTGGAAGTGCCTCCAGCGCAGCGTCGTCCAGACGAGCGCGCCGGACAGCCCCGTCACCAGCACTCCCAGCAGGGCGAGCACCACCCGCAGCCGCAGCGGCACGGGTCCCCCCTTCGGGGACGGCGACTCCACGTGCGTCGTCACCTCATCCACCAGCAGCGACACCGCCTCCGGTGACAGCCCTTCCACGCCTCCCGCGATGAGCTCACGCAGCGTGTCCGCCGACTTGCGCACGCGCGTCGCGCCGCCGGGCGCCGCGCGCAGCATGGCCGAGGCCTTCGATGGCGTCGGAGCCTGACCGGGCCTCGGAGGAGGTGGGACCACCAGGTGCACCCGTGCAAGCAGCACGCCGTCCACCGTCTGGAGCGTCTTCTCCAGCTCGCGCTCCATCCCCCGGACGCGGCAGACCTGCTCCTCCAGCGGCGAGCGCACGAGCCCGCTCCCCCCGAACACGTCGCAGCCCGTCTCCGCGGCGAGCCGGGGCAGTCCCAGCTCCGCCAGGATGCGCACGGCGTCCGAGGACTGCGCGTCCGACACCTCGATGGCCCAGGTGGGTTTCTTGCCCGGCTCGGGCACCTTGCGCGCGTCGAGCCCCCGCTCGACGAGCACCGTCTGCAGTTCGTTGGCCTGACGCTCGTCGAGGCCGTGCTGGATGCGCTCCCGGCACGCGGAGGCGCCCAGGAGCAGGAGGAAACAGAGACAACGAAGGGGAGCGGAACGCATGGAAGGACGAACTCCTCACACCTGGGTCTGGAGGACCTGCTTGACGCCGCCGGTGGCCTTCTCGACGACCTTGCCGGCGAGATCGAGCTCCTGGCTGGCGCGGTAGACGTGGGCCTGGAGCGCGAGCAACTCCGAGGGACTGAACGTGCGGCCGGACTCGGCGAGCTTCAGGATGTGGTCCAGCCGCTGCTGCGCCTGCCCCACCCGGTCCAGCACCTCCACCGCCTGCTGGCTCCGCGCCGCCTGGACTGAATCCACGCGGGCGCCCGGCTTCACCTCCGCGCAGCCCGCCTTCGCCCTCTCCACGCCGTCCGCCCGCGCCGTGCCGGCGGTGGCCTCGGTGGGCGTCCGCACCGGCTTCGGCGGCCCCTCCGTCGTCACCGGCACGGGGCGCGACGCGGGCTCGCGCACGCCCTCCAGCACCTTGCCGAAGGTCTCCCTGCCGGACTCCACCGCGGGCGAAGGGCCCGCACCACCCACGGCTCCCAACTTGTCGATGGCCATCGCGAACGCGCCTCAGCGGATGTTGTTGATGGCGGCCTTCGCCGAGTCGTGGCGGACCTTCATGATGTTGGAGAGGGCGTTGTGCTCGCGGCTCTCCTTCTGCATCGCGTTCTGGAGCGAGATGTAGGCCATGTTGAACTTCTGGCCGTCCGCGGCCATCAGCTTCTGCGCCTCCAGCAGGTCCCACGCGTCCCCCTGCCCCGTCGTCGCGGCGCCTGTCCCGGCCGTCGGCCCCGCCGCGCTCGCGCGCGCCGACATCGCGGAGGCACCTCCCGTCGCGGGCACCGACGACACCGCTTCGGCCGGCACCGCCGCGGACACCGTGCCGGCCAGCGTGGACACCACCGCGCTGGAGATGGCGCCCGACGGCAGCATGCCGCCCACGAGCCCCGCGCCCGTGCGCACCACCTCGCGCGCCGCTCGCGCCAACGTGGGGCCGAACTCCGTCTTCGGCGTCTGGCGCTCGATGGAGGGGGCGATGCTCAACGACGGGATGCGACGGTCTTCCAAGGGGTGCCTCCGGCAGGGATTCGCCGGGGCTGCCCTCCACCGTCCATGCCAGGACCCAACCCCCTGAAACGACAGGGGCGCGCTCCGTTGCATCCGCGTCAGGCGTCTCTGGCGCGCTCGCGCCGGGTCCACGGCGCGGGACGGCAGGGCAAGACTCGAAAACTTGCCTCCGCGCCAACCTGCTTCACAGTTGTCGCGTCCTGTCGCACTTGAAGGTGAGCACCCGATGATGACCCCCTCCAACGGCCCCCGTCCGAACGAGCGCGAGCGCTACCACCCGCGCGTCGAAGCGCGTCTCCAGGTGAAGGTGCTCCTGTCGGGCCGCACCGTGACGGCGCAGGCGCGCGACATCTCCATGAACGGCCTGTTCCTCCAGGCGCACCCGGCGGACTCGCAGCGCGCGCTCACCATCGCCCTGCCGCTGCCGGGCGACCGCGAGCTCGTCACCATGTGCACCATCCGCCGCCGGGAAGTGGACGGCGTCGCGCTGGAGTTCGGCGAGCTGGACTGGGACGACCTCATCGCCCTGGCCCGCTTCCTCCATCCGCACCTGCCGTAAGGCCTTCCGGTGGGGCGTCAGTCCGCGGCCGTGCGGGCCGCGCGCAAGCGCTCCACCAGGTCCATCAGCTCCGCGCCGCGGAAGGGCTTGTGGATGTAGCCGTCCGCGCCCGCCTGCGTCGCGCTCTCCACGTCCGCCTTCTTCGCCTTCGCGGTGAGCATGTAGAGCGGCACCTTCGCGGTGATGGGATCGCTCTTCAGGATGCGGCACACGGAGACGCCGTCCAGCTGCGGCAGCACCACGTCCATCAGGATGAGGTGGAAGGTCCGGTCGCGGGCCAGCTTCAGGCCCTCGATGCCGTTGGCCGCGCAGACCACGTCCACCGCGCCGTCGCTCAACATGGAGCGCACCAGCTCGCGGATGACGGGCTCGTCCTCGACGAGGAGGATGTGGAAGGGTGCCTGCGCGTTGCCAGCCATGGTTCCTCGGGGCCCCTCGTAGGCCATTGCCCTGGCGACGTCCAGCGATGCGACGCCTGCCGGCAGCCCCTCTGTACGAAAGCGGTCCACCGCCGGTTTTCCCGCCGGCAGGGGTCGCTCCGGCCCCGCCTAGATTTCGGCGACGCCGTCGCGCTCGGCCCAGCCCTCCAGGCCGTTGGGCAGGCGGATGCGCACGTACTTCCCCGTCTCCTCCAGGAGCTGCACCTTCAGGCCGGCGTGCACCTCGAAGAGGGAGCGTCCTTCCGAGCGGGGCAGCTCCCGCGCCACCAGCGTGGGCGACAGCACGACGGCCTCATGCACGTTCTGGTGCACCCAGATGTGCGCCGCCAGGAGCATCGCCGCTGGCACCGCCGCGGTGAGGCAGAGGCCCGCGACCACGGCCACCGCCGTGCGCCGCAGCGAGGGGAAGACGCGACGGAAGAGCAGCAGCGCGAAGCCCACCAGCCACGCGACGAAGAAGACCCAGGCCACCGCCGCGCCGTCCGTGGCCGCCGCCAGCCGGGGGAGGAAGGCCTCGTCCGCGGCGGCACCCACCACCTTGTCCACCTGCCGCGCTCGCGCCAGGGCCAGGTTGGCTTCCAGGTCCGCGGCGCGTCCCCCCTGCTTCCGGGCCTGCTCCAGCGCCAGCACCGCGCGGCCCAGGTCGCCCCGGGCCAGGTGCGTGGTGCCCAGGTTGTAGAGCACGTCCGGCCCGCCGAAGCCGTGGGCGATGAGCTTCTCGTAGTGGGCCTGCGCGGTGGCGTAGTCCTCGCGCCCGTACGCGTCGTTGGCCTGCTGGAAGACGGCCTCCGCTTCCTCGGCGGTGTAGTAGCCCTGCGTCGCCGCGTCGCTCATCCGGCCCAGCCTTCCATCACCGCCGCCGCGGTCGCCAGCACCTTGCGCCGCTCGCCCGGCTCCACCCCGCCGCCGTAGCGGCCCAGGTCGCACGCCTCCAGCACGAAGAGCACGCGCGCGCGCCGCTCCGCGTCCACGCCCGCCGCCGCCAGCTTCTCCCCGAGCGCCTCGCGCGTCAGCCCGCCCACGGGGAAGCCGAGCTGCGCCTCCAGGAAGACCACCATCGCCTTCTCCACCTCCACGTAGAAGGCCCCCGCGTCCGCGCCCGCCTTGAGCTTCTCCGCCTCCGCCAGCCGCTTGCGCGCGGCCTTCGCCTGCTGACGGCCCCGGCCCGCCTCGGAGCGGGTGGCCAGCCGGCCGCGCAGGCCGCCGATGAACGCCACGCCCGCGAGCAGGCCCAGCGGGGTCAGCACGCCCGCGATGAAGAAGGGCCGCATCCACACGGGCTGCGACGGCCCCACGAACCGGGCCTGGGCGCGCACCGGGCGCAGCCCTCCCGTGGTGAGCACGTTCTTCTGCTCGTTGGCCGCGTCCGCCACCTGTGCGGGCGTCATCGCCGACGGCAGCGAGGACACGCCGCCCGCCCCCGCCTCCACGGTGATGGTGACGGGGTCCGTGCGCGCCGTCTCGTACTGGCGCCGCGACGGATCAAAGTAGGGGAAGCGCAGCTCCGGCAGCGTGAAGGTGCCCGTGCGCTGCGGCATCACCAGGTACTCCACCACGCGGCGGCCCTGGATGCGGTTGCGGTTGGGCGTGAGCCGGTCCGTCGTCGTCGGCTCGTAGATTTTCAGCGCGGCCGGGCCGGTGAGCTTCGGCGGGGTGACGTTCTTCACGTTGCCCTGCCCCTCCAGGATGACCTTCACCGTGATGGGCTGCCCCAGCTCCACGCGCGTCTGCGACACATCCAGCGACATGCGCCACGAGCCCACGTTCGCGTTGGACATGTTCGGCGGCGCACCGGACGGCAGCGGCCGCACCTTCACCTTCAGGCCGTTGGAGACGCGGTGCACGCGGTGGCCCGCGAAGAGGAAGCCCGTGGTGATGTCCGCCTCCGCGGGGGTGATGAGCAGCGTGCCGGACTTCACCGGGAACAGCGCGCGGCGGCGCAGCAGGTACGCGCGATACGGGATGCCATCCACCACCTTCTGCTCGCCCGTGAGCTGCGTGGGGCTCTCCACCTCCTCAGTCCAGAAGCCCTCCAGCTTGGGCATCGTCACCGCGTCCACGCTGGACAGGTCCACGCGCGAGTAGATGTAGAGCGACAGCGTGGCCTGCTCGCCCACGTAGAGGTCGTCCCGGTCCAGGCTCGCGCGCAGGAACAGGTCCGAGTCCCCGCGCGGAATCACCGGCTCGTCGTCGTTGAGGTCCGAGTCGTCGTCCCCGAACGGATCCGGCATGTTGCGGAAGTTGCGGAACGGATCCGGCAACGCGTTCCGGCCGCCCTGCTGCGCCTGGGGCGCGTTGCCCGAGTGGCCTTCGCGCACGGTGAGCTGCACGGCGTCCGTGCGGTACGTGCGGCCGCCCGCCGTCAGCGTCGAGGGCGGAAGGGTGAGCTTGCCCGCGCGCAGCGGGCGCATGAGCAGCTCGTGGCGGGTGATGTCCTGGATGACGGCGGGGCCACCGCCGGACAGCGAGATGGAGCGCTGGCTGCCGCGCGACGAGGAGAGCACCTCGAAGTCGTTGGACTCGGGCAGGCGCACCTGGGCGTTGGACGGCGCGTCCACCACCACCACGGTGAGCTTGAAGGTGTCGTCGGTGCCCACCTCGGTGCGGTCCACCGTCTGGTAGAACTCGATGTCCGCCGCCCACGCCGGCGCCGTGGCCAGGAGGGCGAGCACGGCGAGCAGCGCCGTGCGCCCGCTACCAGTCCTTCTCATTGGGCTTCCTCTGCTTCTTCTTCTGCTGGAAACGCCAGAGCTGGAGATTCTTCTCGTTCTGCTTCATCGCATCCAGCAGCCGCTCGGCTTCCTGCCGGTCGACGTCGCCCGGCGAACTTCCGCCGTCGCGCGGGTTCGACTCCGTGTCCTCTTCACCCTCGCTGCCGCCGTCCGCGCCGCCGTCGCGCGAGTCGCCCTCGCCCTCGTCCTGGCCTCCGTCGGCGCCGCCATCCGCGCCGCCGTCGCCCTTCTGGTTCGGATCCTGCTGCCCGCCATCCGAGCCGCCATCCGCCCCACCATCACCGGGCCCGGCGTCACCGCCGCCACCATCCGCGCCGCCGTCCTGACCGCCATCCGGCGCACCGCCGTCCGCGCCTCCGTCAGCGCCGCCATCCGGACCGCCGTCCTGGCCTCCGTCCTGCGGGGTGCCGCCGTCGCCCTTCTGGCCGCCGTCCTCGCCCGCGTCCGGACGTCCGCCGTCGTTGCCGCCGTCCTGGCCTCCGTCGGTGCCACCATCCGGGCCGTTCTGGGGCGGCGGCAGGTCGCGCAGCACGACCTCGTAGTTGTGCCGGGCCTGCGGATCCGTGGGGTCCAGCGTGAGCGCCTTGCGGTAGGACTTGAGCGCCTCCGCGCGGTCGCCCGCCGTGGCCGCGAGGTTGCCCAGGTTGTACCAGCTCTTCTGCGCCAGGTCGGGCTGGCGCGAGGACTCCGCCACCTGCTTGAACGCCTCGCGCGCTTCCGCCGAGCGGCCCAGCTTCGCCAGCGCGTCCGCGCGGTTGAACTCCACCGTCGGATCATTCGGCCGCTCCTTCTTCGCGGCCTCGAAGTCGCGGAGCGCGTCCTCGTAGCGCCCCGCCGCGTAGGCCTCGCGCCCGCGCTGCACCAGCGGGTGGTCCTTCTCCAGCGGCCCCACCGCCCACGCGGGCCCCGGCAGCGCCAGCAGTCCCGCCAGGCCCACCGCCATCGCGCGCGCCGCGCGCCGCCGCATCGAACGCGCGCTCATGCGGCCCTCCGGCGCGAAGGGATGAGCGCCATGCCCAGCACCAGCAGCGCCAGCCCGGGGATGGCGAACAGCTGGAAGCGCTCGTCGTAGCGGACCGTCACGCGGCTCTCCAGCTCGCTCTTCTGGAGCTGATCGATGCGCTCCACCACCTGCCCCATCGCCACGCCGTTGGGCTGGTAGAAGAAGGCGCCGCCCGTGGCGTCCGCGATGGCCGTGAGCCCCGCCCGGTCAAGGCGCGTGATGACGGTGTCGCCGTTGGAGTCCTTCTTGTAGTCCACGAACTCGCCGCGCCGGTCGTAGACGGGGATGGGCTCACCGGCATCCGAGCCCACGCCCACCGCGAGCACCTGGACGTGCGCGTCCTTGAGCGCGTCGGTGGCCTCGCGCACCTCGCCCGTGAGGTCCTCGCCGTCCGACAGCAGCACCACCACGCGCTCCTTGGAGCCCCGGTCCGCGTTGTCCAGCACCTGCTTGGCCAGCTTCAGCGCCGCGCCCACGTTGGTGCCGCCCTGGGGCATCACGTCCGGATCCACCGCGCGCAGGAACAGCTTCACCGCCGAGTAGTCCGACGTGAGCGGCGACTGCACGAACGCATCCCCGGCGAACACCACCAAGCCCGCGCGGTCGCCCTTCAGCTCGTCCAGCAGCGTGTTGAGCTCCAGCCGCGCGCGGTCCAGCCGGCTGGGCTGCACGTCGCGCGCGAGCATGGACTTGGACGCGTCCAGCGCCACCACCACGTCGATGCCCCGGCGCTTCGTCAATTCGCTCTTCGTGCCGCACTGGGGCTGCGCGAGCGCGAGCCCGAACAGCATCAGGCCCAGCCCATACAGGCCGCCCTGCACCGCCGGCCGCCACACGGACACGCCGGGCGCGAGCGTCGCCACGTGGCGCTCCGCGATGAGCGCCGACAGCCGCGTCCTGCGGCCCATCGCCTTGAGCAGCGCGAGCACCCCCAGCAGCACGCCCACCAGCGCCAGCCCCAGGAACAGCGGCTGCGCCAGGCCCACCTGGTAGCCCAGCAGCGTGAAGCGCCATGCCTCCAGCGTGGGCATCATGGGAACACCCGCAGGAAGGTGGCGCGCAGCAGCAGCTCCAGCGCGGCCAGCCCGAAGGCCACCAGCAGGAACGGGTGGAAGTTCTCCTTGTACGTGGCGCTGGCGCCGCCCTCCATCAGCTTCGAGCGCTCCAGCGCGTCCAGCACCTTCTGCAGGCCCTGCTTGAGGCCTTCGGGGTCGGTGGCGCGGTAGTACTCGCCGCCGGTGCGGTCCGCGATGTCCTGCATCAGCTCCGGGTTGATGGGGATCTCCGTCTCACGCCACACGGTGTTGCCGAACAGGTCCGTGCCCTGCGGGAAGGGCACCTTGCCGCCCTTGCCCACGAGGATGGTGTAGATGGGGATGTGGAGCGACGCGGCCATGTTCGCCGCGTCCAGCGGGGAGATCTTGCCGGCGTTGTTGTCGCCGTCGGTGATGAGCACCACCACCCGGCTCTTCGCGTCCGAGTCGCGCAGGCGGTTGAGCGACGTGGCGATGGCGTCACCGATGGCCGTGCCGTCCTCCAGCACACGGGTGCGCAGCTGCTTGAGCACCTCCTTGAGCACGCCGTAGTCCAGCGTCAGCGGCGACTGCGTGTACGCGGCGCCGGAGAACACCACCAGGCCCATCCGGTCGTTCACGCGGCCGGTGATGAAGTCGGACAGCACCTCCTTCGCCACGTTGAGGCGGTTCTGCGGACGGAAGTCGCCGGCCTCCATGGACGTGGACAGGTCCAGCGCCACCACGATGTCGATGCCCTCCACCGACAAATCCCGCACGCGCGAGTCGCGCGACTGGGGCCGGGCGATGGCCACCACCGCGGCAATCACCGCCGCGGCGCGCAGGACGGGGAGCAGCGGCAGGAGGTACGTGCGAAAGCCCCGGCCGCCCTTCGCGAAGACGTGCGCGGCGGAGAAGCGCAGCGTGGCGCGGCGCTTGCGCTCCCAGTAGGCGAGCACGAGCAGCAGCGGCGCCAGCAGCAGGGCCCAGAGCGCCTCCGGGTTATTGAACGCGAGGTCCGGGGGCAGCATCGGGCTTGGGGGGAGCGGGAGGAACGTACGTTCTGGCGAGCAGGTCGTAGCCGAAGGCCAGCGCCTGGTTGCAGGACTCGGGGGACGCGTCGGCGCGGGCGTACTTCACCAGGTCCGACTCGGAGACGAAGCGCATCAGCGCGTCCTCCGGCAGGCCCGGGGTGGGCAGCCGGCGCAGGGACGCCATCAGTTCGGACGACGTGCACTCCAGGGCCTCGAAGCCGTAGCGCTCGCCCAGGTAGCCGCGCACGATTTCGGAGAGGCGGAAATAGAAGTCCTTCACGTGGCCGCGGCCGGGCAGGTCCTCGCGCTTGAGCGCGTCCAACGACTGACGCACGCGCACGTCCAGGGGCAGCAGCGGAACGACCTTGTCGCGCTTCGGACGGCGCTGCCACCAGCGCACCAGCATCCAGGCCGCGAGCCCCACCGCCAGCGCCGCCGCGAGCGCGTAGAGCAGCGTCCACGAACGGATGGGCACCTCCTGCGGAGGCTGGTAGTCGAACAGCTCCGCGCCCTGCCCCTGCGCGTCCGGCGGCAGCGAGGAGGCCACCTCCACCGCCTTGCCCTTGAGCACGAACCGGCGGGGCCCCTCCGGCGTCGCCACGTCGAAGGTCAGGTCGGGCAATTGCACGCTGCCCAGCTCGAACGCGGAGAAGCGCAGGCCGAACGTCGTGGTCGCGTCGTTCGCGTTGTCCTGGCGCTGGCGCGTCTGCTGGAGCAGCTCCACGGCGCTCTCACCCGTGGGCGCCACCAGTTCGTAGCGCTGGTCCTTCGGGTGCGTGAGCGTCACCTGGTAGGTGAAGGGCTCGCCGATGCGCACCTCTTCCGGCTCCACCCGCGCGGACGCGCCCGTGGGCGACACCGGCTCCAGCGCGACGGGGGCCTTGGGTGCACCGGGAGCCGGGACCGGGGCCTGGGCCCACGCGGCCGGAGCGCTGACGAGGAGGACGGCCGCGAGGACGAGCGCGCGTCTCATGCCGCCATCCTCCGGGCCCGCGCGCGGAAGAAGTTCGCCAGCGCCTTGCCGTGGTCATCCCCGGCGCGCAGCTCCACGTGGTCCAGCTCCAGCTTCTTGAACAGCTTGCGGCGCTCGTCGCGCTGGGCCTGCATGGCGCGCATGAACTTCCCGCGCACGGCGGTGGAGCTGGTGTCCACGACGAAGCGCTCGCCCGTCTCCGGGTCCTCCATCTCCACCAGGCCGTGGCTGGGGAAGCGCTGCTCCAGCGGATCCTCGATGACCACCGGCACCAGGTCGTGCCTGCGGCCCACCAGGCGCAGTGGCTTCTCGTAGCCCGTGGCCATGAAGTCCGACACGAGGAACGTCACGGCCTTCCGCTTGGACACCTGCGTCAGGTACGTGAGCCCCGCGGACAGGTCCGTGCCGTGGCCCTTCGGCTTGAAGGTGAGGATGTCGCTCACCAGCCGCAAGACGTGCATGCGGCCCTTGCGCGGCGGGACGACCTTCTCCACCCGGTCCGAGAAGAGGATGAGCCCCACGCGGTCGTTGTTCGCGATGGCGCTGAAGGCGATCTGCGCGGCGACCTCCGCGGCGACCTCCGCCTTGGTGCGGTCCTTGGAGCCGAACTCGTTGGAGGCGGACACGTCCACCAGGAGCATCACCGTGAGCTCGCGCTCCTCGGTGAAGACCTTGATGAAGGCCTCGTTCATGCGCGCCGTGACGTTCCAGTCGATGAAGCGGATCTCATCGCCGGGCTGGTACTGCCGCACCTCGGAGAAGGCCATGCCGCGGCCCTTGAACACCGAGTGGTACTGGCCGGCCAGCATGTCGGAGACCACCTTGCGGGTGCGGATCTCCAGCTTGCGGATGCGGCGGATGAGGTCCTTGGGCAGCACGGGCGCGCTCTTACCGGGGCCTTCTCAGGGGACTTCCACGCGGTCGAAGACGCGCTGGATGATCTTCTCCTGAGTGAGCTCCTCGGCCTCCGCCTCGTAGGTCATCGCGATGCGGTGGCGGAGCACGTCGAAGGCGATGGCCTTCACGTCCTCCGGGGTGACGAAGCCGCGGTGGCGCAGGAACGCGTGCGCGCGGGCCGCCTGGGCCAGCGAGATGGTGGCGCGCGGCGAGGCGCCGAACTGGATGTAGTCCGCCAGGTCCTTGAGGCCGTAGCGCGCGGGCTCACGCGTGGCGAACACCACGTTGAGGATGTACTCCTTCACCTTCTCGTCCATGTAGATGCTGTGGACGAGCTCGCGCGCGCGCACCAGGTGCTCCAGCGCGATGACCCGCTGGGCCTTGGGCGACGAGCCGCCGGACATCCGGTCCATGATGACCTTCTCCTCATCACGGGTCGGGTAGCCCACCTTCACCTTGAGCATGAAGCGGTCCACCTGCGCTTCGGGGAGGGGGTAGGTGCCCTCCTGCTCGATGGGGTTCTGGGTGGCCAGCACCAGGAACGGCGAGGGCAGGCCGAAGGTCTGGTCGCCGATGGTGACCTGGCGCTCGGCCATGGCCTCCAGGAGGGCGGACTGGACCTTGGCGGGGGCGCGGTTGATTTCGTCCGCGAGGACGATGTTCGCGAAGATGGGCCCCTTGCGGACGGTGAAGGCGGCCGTCTGCTGGTTGTAGATCATCGTGCCGACGAGGTCCGCCGGCAGGAGGTCGGGGGTGAACTGCACGCGCATGAAGGTGGCGCTGAGCGAGTCCGCCACGGTGCGCACGGTCAGCGTCTTGGCGAGTCCGGGCACGCCCTCCAGGAGGACGTGGCCGTTGCACAAGAGGCCGATGAGGATGCGTTCGAGCATGTACCGCTGCCCGACGATGACCTTGCCGGTCTCCTGGTTGAGGACCTCGACGAAGCTGCTTTCCTGCTGCACGCGTTCAGTGAGCGCGCGGATGTCGGTGTTCATGTCCCCTCTGTCGGCCTGGGCGGCGGGCAGCCTAGGGTTCCCGGGCGTCCGGCTCAACACCGCTGTAAGCCGGACATTCCGTCAAGCCGCCCCGTCCCGTAAAGGGTCATCTCCCATGTCCCGCCCGCCCCCGCCCCGCCGCTCCGCCCTCCCCCCTCGCTGGGACGCCGCCGGCCGCCCCGGCGCCCCGGGCGCCACGCCCCCCGTGGGCCCGGTGGAGACGGGGCTCCTGGCCCAGCTGGCCCCGGCCGTGGTGCCCCAGGTGCACTGGCTCCCCGGAGGCGGCGCGGTGCGGATCCTGGAGGGGGGTCCTCCCGATGGCGCGCGGTCCACGGTCGTCTTCCTCCACGGGCGTGGGAACGCGGCGACCCACTGGTTCCCGTACCTGACGGTGCTGGCCCGGCACCACCGGGTGCTGGCCCTGGACCTGCCCGGCTTTGGACAGTCCACCCCGGCGGACGTGCGCGTGCGGTCGGCGGAGGACGCGGTGCGCTTCTTCACCGGGCCTGTGGAGGAGGCCCTGGGGATGCTGGCGCCGGGGCCGGTGTCCGTGGTCGGCCACTCGCTGGGCGGACTGGTGGCGCTGGAGCTGGCGCTGCGCGGCACGGTGCCGGTGGAGCGGCTGGTGCTGGTGGACGCGATGGGGCTGGGGCCGGAGATGCCCGGGCCGTCGCGCCTCTTCTTCCGCGCGGGGCCGGAGCGGCTGGCGCGCAACCTGGGGCCGTGGGCGATGGCGCGGATGCTGCCGCCTCCGCCGACGCCGCTGGGAGAGAAGCTGGGCGCGCTGGGCTACGAGCTGCTGAGCGTGCCCGGCGGGAGGCCCGAAGCCACGCAGGCCTTCAACGCGCTGGTGCCGCTGACGGGCCCGGTGTTCCACCGCCGCGAACGGCTGGGCGAGGTGAAGGCCCCCGTGCTGCTCGTCTGGGGTGAGCGCGACGAGACGCTGCCCGTCTCCCTGGCGGACGACGCCGCGCGGGAGTTTCCCCGGGCCCGCGTGCTGCGCGTGGACTGCGGACACAGTCCGCAGTTGGAGCACCCCGAGCGCGTGCTCCCCGAGCTGAAGACCTTCCTGGGCGAGGAGCCCCCCGGCCATTGAGCGGGCGCGGCGTCCCCCGCGTCACCTGAACCGGGTACAGTCCTCCGCCGTGCCGAAAGACTTCCTCGACTTGGAGGCGACGCCGGAGCGGCTGCACGCGCTGGCGGACGCCGGAATCCTGGCCCCGGACGCGTACGGGCGCGCGCTGCACCTGGCGGTCGCCACGCCCGCGAGGCCCGCGTGGCGCGCGTTCCTGTCCACGACGCTGATGGCGCTGGGCTCGCTGCTGGTGCTGGCGGGCGTGGTGTACTTCTTCGCCTTCAACTGGGCGGAGCTGGGGCGCTTCGCGAAGCTGGGCCTCGTCTGCCTGGGCATCGCCGGTGCGGCCGTGGGCGCATGGCGGCTGGGGGACCGGCCCGCGGGACAGTTCTCGCTGCTCGCGGCCGCGGTGCTGGTAGGCCCGCTGCTCGCCGTGTACGGGCAGGCGTACCAGACGGGCGCGGATCCGTATGAGCTGTTCATCGGCTGGGGCGTGCTCATCCTGCCGTGGGTGGCGCTGGCGCGCTTCACGCCGCTGTGGATGCTCCAGCTCGTGCTCGTGAACACGGGCGTCATCCTCTTCTGGGGCCAGCGCATGGCGCGCCTCGGCTCGCATGAGGAGGGGCTGGCGCTGGTGCTGGGGCTGCTCAACGGGTTCGCCTGGGCCACTTACGAGCACTTCGCCAACCAGAAGGTGTCCTGGCTCCGGGGGCGGTGGATGCCCCGGGTCCTGTCGCTCATGGCGCTGGGGCCGCTGGTGGGCCTGGGCATCCTGTTCATCGTCAGTGAGTACGACCGCACGCTCGTCGTCGGCGTGTCGCTGCCGCTGGTGCTCGGGGGGCTGGTCGCCATCTACGCCCTGCACCGGCACCTGCATGGCGAGCTGTTCCTGCTCACCGTGGGCGCTGTGTGCGTCATCACGCTCGTCACCACGGCGGTGGGCTACTTCCTCGTCAAGGTGACGCACGCCGAGGAGCTGACCCTCTTCATCCTGCCCCTGGTGCTCATTGGCGAGGTGGGGCTGGCGGTGTACTGGCTGCGCCACGAGTCGCAGGCCACGGGCGTTTCGGAGGAGACCTGACCATGGCCCTGCGACCGACGATTCAAGACGTGCTGGCGGGGCTCAAGGCCGAGGGCCACGTGGACGCGGAGGTGGATGCCCGCGCCCGCACCGCCCTGGAGATCCGTCAGAAGACGCTGGGCGCATCGCCCTGGTTCGTGAAGGCGCTGGCGGGCGCTGGCGCGTGGATGTCCGCCGCCTTCCTGCTCAGCTTCTTCGCGTGCGTGGGCCTGTGGAAGGAGGAGGTGGCGCTCACCGGCCTGGGGCTCGTGCTGGCGGTGGCGTCGGTGTTCCTGCGCCGCAACACGCAGGGGGCCTTCATGGAGCAGCTCGCCCTGGCCTTCTGCCTGGCGGGCGTGGGCTCGTTCCTGATGGGGCTGGGGCAGATGGATCAGTCCACCCTCACCATCGAGTTCGCGGGGATGGTGGCGTCCCTCGCGCTGCTCGTTGTGTTCCCGGACCTCATCCTCTACTTCCTGGCGACCGTGGGGCTCTGCGTGTCCGTCGGCGCGATGGCGCTCGAGCTGGTCGGTGGCGCGGGCGTGGACGCGTGGATGCTCGTGTGCGCCGCGGCGCTCGCGGGGCTCCTGCTCTTCGAGCCCCGGCTGCGGCGCGGGCAACTGGGCGCCCGCGTGGGGCCCATCGCCTTCGCGCTCGCGTGCGCGGTCCCGGGGTGGCTGCTGTTCCGCAGCTTCGAGAACTCGCAGGAGGGCTTCCACTACATCTTCCGCTTCGAGAGCGAGTTCGTGCCGAGCGCGTACCTCTCCATCCTGCTCGCGCTCCTCGCGGGGGTGACGGGCTGGCGGGTGCTGCGCGAGCTGGGCCTGGAGCGCGAGAAGCGCGTCTGGATTCCGGCGGTCTGCGCGCTCGTGCTGCTCACGGTGATGACGCTGAACACGCCGGGCGTGCTGGTGGCGGTGCTGATGCTGACGCTCGGCTTCCACCGGCGCAGCCGCGTGATGCTGGGGCTGGCGGTGGCGTTCCTGCTGACGTTCGGCGCGTACTACTACTACGACCTGCGCATCACGCTGCTGGCCAAGGCGCTCGCGCTGGTGGGCAGCGGGCTGGTGCTGCTGGGGGTGCGGCAGTTCTTCCTGCGGCGTGAAGCCGCCGTGCTCGCGGAGGCCCGATGAAACGCGGCGCCGTCATCTTCGGAGGGCTTGGGCTGGTGTTCGTCGCGCTCGCCTTCCTCGTCGTGCAGAAGGAGACCGTGCTGGCCAAGGGGCAGCCGGTGCTGTTGCGGCTGGCCCCGGTGGATCCGCGCTCGCTCATCCAGGGCGACTACATGGTGCTGGACTACGCCATCAACCAGGGCTGGCGCGAGGGCCGCGACCAGCCCCAGGAGGACGGCAACGTGGTGGTGCGCCTGGACGAGCACAACGTGGGCGAGTTCGTGCGCTACGAGCCGCCGGCCTCCACGCTCGCGCCCGGCGAGGTGCGCGTGCGCTTCCGCATCCGCAACTCCCAGATGCGCCTGGGTGCGGAGGCCTTCTTCTTCCAGGAGGGCCACGCGGAGCGCTACGCGAACGCGCGCTACGGCGAGCTGCGCGTGATGGACAACGGCACCAGCGTGCTCGTGGGCCTGCGCGACGAGAACTACCAGCCGCTGGGCAGCGCCATCCGCTGAAGGCCGCACGCGCGCCCCGGGAGACCGGGGCGCGCCGTCGCGTCAGTCCGCGTCCTCGTTCTCCAGCAGGTCGGAGAAGGGCGAGCCGTCCTCGCCCAGCGCCTTGTAGAGGACGTCCACCTTCTCCAGCTCGCGCTTGAGCGCCTTGTGGTGGTTGCGGTTCTTCACCAGGCTCTCGCGGCCCAGCAGGCGGAAGGCCTCGTCGCGGCCCACCTGGCGGATGGCCATGCCCAGCACCAGCCCGCGGAAGCCGTCCGCGTAGTCCAGGTCCAGCGGCGCTCCGCGCCTGCGCGCCTCGCCGACGAAGGCCTGCGCCGCGGCCCGCAGCGCCTCCGGAAGCGGCCGGCCCCCGGGCGACTGCTCGTAGTCCAGGGCGCGGGCCACGTGCTTCTCCTGCAACACGAGGTCGCCCGTGCTGCCCGCGTGCTCCACCATCGCCAGCGTGTACGCACGCCGCACGATGTTGTCGAGCTGCCGCAGGTTGCCCGGCCAGGTGCTGGTGGTCAGCAGGACCTCCGCCTCCGGCGCCAGCCGCGCGGAGCCGTCCGGCAGCCGCTCGCGGTGACGGCGGTTCACCATGTACCGCGCCCAGAGGGGAATCTCGTCCTGCCGGTCCTGCAGGGGCGGCATGCGCACCGGCAGCACGTTCACGCGGTAGTACAGGTCCTCGCGGAAGCGTCCGGCGCGCACCTGCGCGTGCAGGTCCGCGTTGGTGCCGATGATGAAGCGCACGTCCGCGAGCTTCTCGCCGGTGCCCTCGCCCAGCGGCCGGTAGCTGCGCGACTCCAGGAGGTGCAGCAGGCCCGCCTGCGCCTTCAGCGACAGCTTGTCGATTTCGTCGATGAACAGCGTGCCGCCGTCCGAGCGGGCCACCACGCCCGGCGCGTCGCGCACCGCGCCGGTGAAGGCGCCCTTCTTCCAGCCGAAGAGCTCCGCCATCTGGAGGTCCTCCGGCACCGTCACCAGGTCCAGCGTCTCGAAGGGCTTGCCCCGGCGGCCGGAGCGCTCATGGCACCAGCGCGCCAGACGCGACTTGCCCGCGCCCGTGGCGCCGCTCACGAGGATGGTCTCGTCCTGGAGCGCGAAGGTCCGGAGGATGGGCAGGAGCTCCGCCATCGAGCGGCCCACCACAGGGAGGAACTCGTCCACCTCCGGCGTGGCCACCGGCCGCTGCGGCAGCGCGGTGAGGTACGGCGCGGCGATGTCCGTGAGCAGCTGGAGCAGGTCCCCGGCGTCGCGCCAGACGAACTCCTGGCCCATGGCGGCCAGGCAGTCCGCCTCCAGGGAGATCATCCCCTCCATGCCCGAGGGCGTGCGCAGGGGCAGCACGCACACGTGCGTCGCGTGACGGCCCAGGAAGCGCTGCTTGCTCTCGTTGCTGTGGAAGCCCGCGAGGCCCGGGTCGCCCGTCACCGGCGCGTCCGGCGCGTGCGGCTGCACCGTGCCGATGTTCACGTCGATGGACACCGCGCACCGGTGCTCCACCACCGCGCGCCACGCCGTGGCGGAGGTGAAGAAGGGCGTCCCGACGCCCGCGTCCGTGACTTCGCGCGCGCCCACGTCCAGCGCCGCCAGCCGCCGGTACGCCTCTCCGGGGCGCAGGTGGACGATGCCACGCAGGACCCGGGCCCGCCCCGCGTAACGGCTGGACGCCACCGCGGCGTCCGCCACGGCCAGCATCCGACGTAACGTCGCCGCCGCCGCGGTCTCGAAATCCCTGGAATCCCTGAGCGCAGCCATGAGCTGCGCCAACTCGTCTTGCATCCCCTCGCCTCCCTTGCGGAAGCCGCGCCACCGCAGACCGGCGAAGCCGTCCAGAAAACAGACGCGGACTCTATCGGAGATGGCGGGGAGGTGCGGATTCAGATGGAGAGCGCGGAAGGAGCGGCCCCTCCTTCCGCGCTCCGGGTGCATCTGGATGCGGTACACGCCGTTGCCGGCGTATGGCCCGCCCCTATTGCGGCTGCCGTGCCAAGGAAGAAACCCAATGATTTCAAAGACTCCCGCGCATGCCACCACCACGGCTGCGTCCCACTGGAACGCAGACGCGTCCTGACGGAACGCAGCGCCCGCGCCGTTTCGCGTTCCAAGGCCTGTCACACCGCGCCGCCCGAACAGGCAGGCTGCGGGGTCATTCCAGACCAGTCAGGGAAAGTGGGGCAGGTTCCAGCCGCGCCAGACGCTGACCATGCGCAGCGCGAAGCAGGACGCGCCGCCCACCAGGGCCATGGTGCGGGAGGGCAACCCCAGACGCTGGCCCCCCACCATGACGAAGGCCCCGGCCATCGCCGCCACGGCGTAGATGTCCGCGCGCAGCACGGTGGGCACGTGGGTAAGGAAGAGGTCGCGCAGGGTGCCGCCGCCGGAGCCGGTGATGGCGGCCATGAGCACGGCCATCAGCGGACGCAGGCCGAAGTCCAGCGCCTTCCGGGCCCCGGCGATGGCGAAAAGGGACAGCCCCGCGGCGTCCAGCGTGACGAGCAGCAGGGGCGGCACGTCCGTCACGAAGCGGTGGAGGAAGAGCACCGTCGCGCCGCCCGCGAAGGCGACCAGCGCATAGCGCTCATCCCGGATGGAGTTGGGCGGCGTCGCGCCGATGAGCAGGTCGCGGAGGATGCCGCCACCCAGCGCCGTGGCGAACGACAGGACCAGGACGCCCAGCGGATCCAACCCGCCCGCGATGGCCGCGATGGCGCCCTCCACCGCGAAGACGTAGGTGCCGGCGAAGTCGAGCCCCCGCAGCAGCCGCGCCTCGCGGCCGTTGGTGCCCGCCTGCGTCCCTGCCACCGCGGAGGGGTCCATGCGGTCGACGCTAGCACCCGTGCTCCAGGGGCCCACGTCACGGCGCGGGCGCTCCATCCACCGAACGACACCGCGCCGCCCACGAAGGCAGCGCGCGTGTCAGGCTCCGGAAGCCGCGTCCGGGCCGAGGACGAAGACGCGGTCCAGGCGCGGGCTGCCGCGCCCCACGGGCGAGTCCAGGTCGTAGTCGAAGTCGAACGTGGCCGCGACGCGCAGCCCGGACTTGCGGAACAGGCGCTTCACCTGGGCCTCGTCGTACGTGCGGAAGTACCACGTCGTCTCGATGAGCCAGTCCTTGCCAGGGCCGGTGACGCGCAGCCGGTTGCGCATGGGCGAGCGGCGCAGGCGCTTCTCCGGCAGGCCCTCGTGCGTGTTGCACACGACCCTGTCCGCGCCCACCTGCCCCACCCAGCGCTCGTGCTCCGGCCCGGAGCGCGCGTAGTCCGTGAGGTGGAAGCCCAGCACGTAGATGCCGTCCGGCTTGAGCAGGCGCCGGGTGCCCGTGAGGTGCTCTACCGCGGCCTTCTCGCTGTCCAGGTAGCGGAAGGTGGAGACCAGCGTGTGCGCCAGGTCCACGCGGCCCTCCAGCGCCGGGTCGAAGAAGTCCTCCATGCGCGCCTGGGACAGCTTCACGCGGCGGCGCTCGGCGGGGGACAGCCGCTTGCGCGCGTGCGCGAGCATGGCCTCCGACAAGTCATAGCCCGCGACCTTCAGGCCCCGGCCCGCGGCCTCCGCCACCAGCCGGCCCGCGCCGCACGCGGGCTCCAGCCACTGGTTGCCGCCGGTGCCGTAGCGCCGGCTCAGCGCCTGGAGGAAGTCCGCCTCCCGCACGGTGTCCGTGCCGAAGATGGCCTCGTAGTACTCCGGGTGCTCGTACCAGTCCTTGCGTCGTTCCATGGTGCCTTCAGTGCTCCGTGTGCCCCAGGACGCGCGCGAGCACGAACATCACCAGCAACCCGGCTGCCAATGCCACCAGGTTGCGGCCAGGCTTGTCCCGCCCGTGCTTGTTCACGTGCGGCAGCAGGTCCGACACGGCGATGTAGAGGAAGGTGCCGGCGGAGAAGGCCAGGGCCTTGGGCGCCAGCGATTCGAAGCTCAGCACCGCGTCGAAGCCGAAGTAGAGCACCGCGCCCACCGGCACCATCAGGCCGTACAGCGCGGTGTACGCCAGGATGGTGCCGCGCTTCTTCCCCTCCGCCTGGAGGATGGACGCGAGCGACAGCGACGAAGGCACCTTGTGCGCGGTGATGGCCAGCAGCGCCATGGCGCCCACGCCCTCCTTCACCGAGGAGCCCAGCGCGATGCCGTCGAAGAGCGTGTGCGTGGACAGGCCCAGGAACGCGCTGAGGCCCAGCGCGTGGCCGTGCACGTGCTCCGCGCAGTCCGGCGGCTCCTCGCAGGTGTGGGCGACGAGGTAGCGCTCCAGCACCAGCACGAAGAGAAACCCCATGGGCACGAGCGCGAAGGCCCACCAGCCGCCGCCCTCGTACGCCTCCGGGAGCATGTGGAAGAAGGCCGCGCCGAACATCACGCCCGCCGCGAAGGCCAGGAACGTCACGAGCCGCGTGGAGCGGTCATTGAAGATGACCACCCCCGCGCCGGCCAGCGCGCTCAACACGACGATGAAGGAGTACAGGAGGACTTCGGCCACGACCGGCGACATGGGGCGCGCACCCTACTCCCAAAACGACGCCGTCAGTAACTTCGCACCACGAGCACCTCCACCCGCCCCGGCTTCACCTCCACCTCGTGCGTGGTGGGCCGGCCCGGGGCGTCCACCTGGACGGTGTGTTTTCCCGGAGGAAGCCGGAAGCGCGCCACCTGGAACTCCGCCGGCAGTGAAAGCCAGGAGCGCAGGTCGGCCTGGTTGCCCGCGTTGAGCACCAGGAAGGCGAGCACGCCCAGCTCCTTGCTCTTCGTCAGCGCGCCCACGCCCGCGGCCACGCCCGCCTTGGCCACCGCGCCCGCGAGCTGCTTCGCCAGCATGCGGCCGATGCGGTCGTTCAGGTGCACCTGGGCCACGCGCGACAGCGACGTCACCGTCACCGCCCGGTTCGCCTGCCCATCCACCGACACGCGCACCGGCGGTGTGCCCCCGCGGTCCCGGTACACGGGCACTTCAATCAGGTCCCCGGAGTCTCCGTAGTCGCGCGACGCGCGCTCCTTCTGCGGCGACAGGCCCGCCTCCACCACCACGACGAGCTGGCCGTCGCCGGGGGAGAGCGCGTCGTGCGCCACGTCCGGGAACTTCTGGGACAGGGATTCGTAGGCGTCATCGCGGCCGGTCTTCTTCGCCAGCCGCAAGAGCGGCTCCACCAGCCCCTCCAGCCGGGGCTCCAGCTCGTACGCCTTCATGTAGTCGATGAAGGCCGAGTCCCATTCGTGCTGGTCCTCGTACAGCACGCCGCCCAGGTAGCGCGCGATGGCGAGCTGTTCGTACGGCTTCTTCTCCTCCGTGATCATCTTCTCGAGGCGCTCGTTGACGCGGCGGACCTCCACGAGCGCGTCCTCGTCGCGGCCCAGCTCCGCGTAGTTGAGCGCCTGGAGGACGGAGATCATCAGCTTCTCGAAGTCCTCGCCCCGGTAGGCGCGGCGCCGCTCGTTGCTGAGCAGCACGCCGGCCTCTTCGCTCACGGAGGTGATGTCCAGCTGCGAGCTGAGGTCATCCGCCTGGGCCAGCACCTTCGTGCTCTCCTCCCACTGCCCGGCGGCGTGCAGCACCATGCCCTTGTCCAGCAGCAACAGGAGCTGGTCGCGCTCGGGGGCCTCCTTCTGCTCGCCGTCCAGCTCCGCCAGGGCGCGCGGATAGTCAGACGCCTGGTACGCGGAGCGCGCGGAGGCGGTGCGCGCCACGTAGTCGCTGGCGCAGCCGGTGCCCAGGACGCAGCAGGCCAGCATGAACAGCAGGCCCCAACGCGCCGCCGCCGGGGAGGCGGAGACACGCGGGGCCTGGGATGCGATGTCGGGGAGGTTGGACACGGCGGACGGCTACCAGCTCACGCCCTGCTTCTCGAACTTCTTGCGGATCTGCTTCTCGTCCGTCCACGCCAGCGTCCCGGTGCGCACGTCGTTCAGCTTCGCCGTCATCTTGTAATAGACGAGCTTGTCGCGGCCGACCTCCTGGATGATGGAGGCGAGGTCGCCCGTCATCAGGAAGTCCACCGACGCCTGCTGGCCCGGGGCCTTGGCGGCGTTGGGGTTCACGTAGCCGGACTGCTGGTACTCGTACTCCTCCGCGATGTCCTGGCGCGCGGCCTGGTCCACCAGGGCGAAGCGGCCCGTCTGCGCGAGCGCCGTCTGGATCTTGTCCGCCAGCGAGCGCATGTCGATGTGCTCACTGGTGCTGTTGCGCAGCTTGCCCACGAGGACGATGGGCAGGGGCTGGCCCTGCGGCGGCGGCTGCACGAAGCGCGGGGAGCTGGCGAGCGACTCAGCCATCTTCTTCGCGATGAGCTGCAGGTCGTTCTCGTTGAAGCGGTCCCCCAGCATCTCGATGGTGTTGGGGTCCTCGTAGGTGCCGCGCGTGAAGGCGCGGGGGCCTCCGCAGCCGGCGAGCGACACGGCGACGAGGGCGGAGAGCAACAGGCGGCGGGTGTTCATGGTCGGGTCGACTCCTAGTTCCATTCGCATTCGAAGCGGCTGCCTTCGAAGTTCCACTTGTAGGCAAGCACCGCGTCGCGGCGGTAGCCGGCCGTCAGCCGGCAGAGGCTCTGCAGCGAGGCGCGCGGATAGTCGAAGGTGTACGTCTGCGCCTTCGCGCGCTCCTGCGGGGTGAGCTGCGAGGGGTGCGTGAGCGTGGGGCTGGCGCTGGCGGCCACCATCACGCGGTGCGCGCCGTAGGTCTTGAGCGGGACGTGGCCCGCCAGCTGGATGCGGCGCACCGTGCGCGCCACCATGATGTCGCTGCGGTCCACCATCGTCTCGTGGCTGTTGCGGCGCTGCAGCAGCTCCGGGAGGTTCGCGGAGAACACGCGGGTGATGTCCCCGTCGTCCACGAAGAAGTAGAGGAAGGCCTCGCGCGCGGTGCGGCTCTCGCCGGTGAAGTCCAGCGTCACCAGGATGTCCAGCTGCCGGTTGGGCGCCAGGCCATGGCGCGACACCGCCGCCAGCACCGTCTTGTCCACGCCCGCCTTCTTCAGGCGGATGAGGCCGTCCGCGCTCGCGTCGCAGGCGCAGCGGCGCTCTTCAATCATCTTCACCAGCTGCGCGGGCTCGAAGCCGGCCTGCGACAGCTTGGTCAGCTCCTCGTCGGTGAGCGGGAGCTGGTCCGACCGCTCATAGATGCGCGGCAGCTGGTTCGGGTCCCACTGGATGATGTTGTAGGTCTGCACGTCCCCGGACGGGAACGGCAGTGACACGGACGGCGCGGCGGCGCGAGGCGCCTGGGCCGTGGTCAACGCGACAGCGGCGGCGAGCAGTTGAGCGATCATGGCGTGCGGTCAGAACCGGTATCCGACGTTCATGAACAACCGGTTCGTGACTCCTCCTCCCCCGATGGGGATGTCCGGCGAGTAGTGCAGGCCCATGAGCACGCGGTCGCGGCGGTCCAGGTAGAGCTCCGCGCCCACCTGCGGCGACAGGGCGAACCGCAGACCCTCGCCCTCCGGGATGACGATGGCGCCCGCCTTGAGGCCGAGCGTGAAGGACACCGGCCAGCCCCAGCTGCGGAAGGTGGGGCCCACGTTGCCGATGAAGCGCCCACCGTCGAAGACGTAGCCACCGCTGACGTCCAGGCGGTACCAGTCATCGCCCCAGAGGGACACGGTGGCGCCCACGAACAGCGGCGGGCCCTCCGGCGCGCCCGGGGGGTTCTCCCCGGAGTTGATGGCCGCGCCCCAGTCGAACTGGAGCGACACGCCCCGGCGGTTCTCGCCGTAGTAGCCCCCCGTACCGTACTCCGACTCCTCGGGCCCGTCGGTGCGGCCCCGCTCCTGGGCGCTCGCGGTGAGCGGCGCGGCGACGGCCAGGAGCGCCAGGGCTCCGCACAAGGTGACAGGACGCTTCATCTGATTGGACTCCCCAGCGTGGGTGCGACTGCTCTTACGCGCGTCATACGTCGCGACGGGCGCCATATTCATCGTGCGGCGAGCGTCCGTGCAAGCGGCTGTTCTGCCTGCGCCCGTCCCCTTCAGGCCCGCGGCTCCGGGGCGCCCTGGGCGGCGTCCTGGCCGTCCTTGGAGGGCGGGGGCACGGCGGCGCGGGACTCGCTGCGCACCGTGGGCAGCCACTGGGGCCGGGCGCGGATGAAGAGCACCAGCCGCTCACGCACCAGGAAGCGCAGGTCCCCCAGCTTGCCGGAGTCCGCCGCGCTCACCAGCGCCCGCAGGGTGAGCGTCTTGTCCATCACGTCGAAGACGACCAGCGTCTTCACCCGGCCGTCCCACAGGTGCTTGCCCTCGTTGGTGAGGATGCGGTCCAGCTCCGCGCGCAGCGCGTCGATGTCCGCCATGTAGTCCACCTGGAGGATGACCGTGCCCATCATCTCCGGAGAGCCCTTGCTCCAGTTCTGGAACGGCTTGTCCAGGAACTGCTGGATGGGGATGACCATGCGCCGCTGGTCCCAGATGCGCAGCACGACATAGGTGAGGGTGATCTCCTCCACCGTGCCGAACTCACCCTCCACCAGCACGTTGTCGCCGATGCTGACGGGCTGGGTGATGGACAGCTGGATGCCGGCGAGCAGCGTCGCGAGCGACTTCTGCGCGGCGAGACCGACGGCGAGGCCGGCGATGCCGGCGGAGGCGAGCAGCGACACGCCGACGTTGCGGACCACCTCGAACTGCATGAGCAGCAGCGCGGCGGCGATGACGTAGGTGGCGACCTCGAACACCGCGCGCAGCACGGCCAGCTGCGTGCGCAGCGAGCGGGCGCGGGGGTGGCCCCCCGTCTCGGAGGTGACGCGGCTCTGGACGTAGGCCTCCGACACGCGGAGGAAGCGCAGGATGAACCACGCCACCGCGATGATGGTGAGCGAGTAGCTCACCCGGTCGCTCAGGAGCTTCAGCTTGGGAGGCAGGAGCAGGAACGAGGTGCCCAGCGCCAGCAGGATGGCGAAGAAGGGCAGCCGCAGGGGGCCCCGGCCCGCGTTGACGACCTGGTCGTCCCAGGAGATGCGCGTCCAGCGCGCCACCCGCAGCGCGGCGGCCAGCAGCACCTTCTCCAGGACGTAGGAGAGCAGCCACGCGCCCAGCAGCGTCACCGCGAGCCCCAGCCACTGCCACAGCTCCAGCCCCAGCACCGTGCGGTCGAAGAAGACGGACGGGAGCGTCTCCGTCAGCAGCGGGCCGTACTCCTCGAAGAGCGGGTCCACCATCTTCACGGTGGGCTCCGACACCACCCAGACGAACGTGCCGTCCACGGAGAGGCGCTGCAGCCGGATGGGGATGGTGTCGCCCTTGAGCGGGATGCCCCCCAGCGACACGAAGCGCGAGCTGGCGGAATCGCCTTCCGGCGCCTTCGGCAGCACGGACGTGTCCACCGACAGCTCACGGTCCAGGACGAACTTCAGCTTGCGCGCCAGCTGGGCGCCCTGCGCGGGCTGCTCGGAGGCCGGGAGGTGGTCCAGGTAGAGGTAGTGGGCCGCACGGCGGTAGTCCCCGCGATGCACCGCGTCCAGGAAGCCCTGCGCGGTGGCGCGCGGCGACGTGCGGTCGAGGTCCTGGGGGACCTCCCCCAGTCCCCCATTGAGAGCGAGGGCGGGGACGCTACCGAGGACGCACCCCAGGAGAAGGAGGGCCACCAGGACCCGGGAGGCATGGCGCTTCATGGGCGCCTCCATACTCCGTGTGCGGTCGGTTGTCCGGGAAAGACGGTGGGTGCTTCCGCGCCCGCCCGGCGGCCAGGAAGCCCGGGGTCGAGAACAGAAAACCCCTGTCGGAACGCGACACGGGAAAGCATTGGTGCGCCGCTGGGTGGTGGGCTAGAACCGACCCCCAAGGAAGGTCGCCGTGTCCGAAGAGAAGCGAAGAATCCTCCTCATTGACGACAGCGAGATCACCCTCGCCATGGAGAAGGCCGTCCTGGAGGCGCGGGGCTATGAGGTCGTGGCCACCTCCACGCTCATGGAGTTTGAGAAAACGCTTCAGAGCTGGCGGCCGGACCTCATCCTCACGGACATCCACATGCCCGAGGCGAAGGGCACGGACATCTGCCGCACGCTGAAGAACGAGTACAACACGCAGGACATCCCCATCGTGTTGTTCTCCAGCCTGCCGGACGACGAGCTGTCGAAGCTCGCCGAGCAGGTGGGCGCGGACGGCTCGCTCTCCAAGGTGAACGGCCTGGAGGCGATGGGCGAGAAGATCGACGAACTGGTGCAGAGCATCCTCTGGTGATGGCGATGCGCGCGGCCGTCCTCGCGGTGCTCGTGAGCGCGCTCCTCGCTGGATGCAGACGCCAGGAAGCGCGCCCTCCCGAGGGCAGCGGCTCCGGGCAGCAGGCCCCCTCCGCCACCGCGACCGCCGCGCCGCCGGGCGCGGTGCTGTTCATCTCCGCGGACACGCGTGGCTACCTGGGCCCCTGCGGCTGCAGCGAGAACATGCGCGGCGGCATTGGCCGGGCGGCGTTCCAGGTGCAGCAGGCGCGCAAGGGCGGCCAGCCGGTGCTCTACATCGACGGGGGCAACAGCCTCTTCGGGGAGACGCACCTCAAGGACGAGCAGGTGCCGCAGGAGGAGCTCAAGGCGAAGGCGCTCGCGGACGCGTTCCGCACCATGGGCCTCGCGGTGCGCGCCACGGGCGAACTGGACGACACGCGCGGCGCGGCGTTCCGCCAGGGGCTGGGGCTGCCGGAGGTGCCGTCCGGTGGCGTGAAGGTGCTGGACGCGGGGGCTCGCAAGGTGGGCGTCGTCGCGGCGGCTTCCGGTGAAGCGCTGGTGAAGGCGAGCCAGCAGGCGCGCGAGCAGGGCGCGGACTTCGTGGTGGGCCTGTTGGACCAGCCGCTGGAGGCCGCGCAGGCCGCCGCCGCGCTGCCGGGGCTGGCCGCGAACCTGGTGGTGGCCACGCACAGCGCCGGGGAGTTCTCCGCGGAGGAGAACCGGCTGGTGCGCTCCGACGTGCCGGTGGTGGCGATGCAGAGCAAGGGGCGCTCGCTGCTGCGCGTGGACCTGACGTACGCGCCGGCGAAGGGGCCCTTCACGCTCCAGCGCTCGCAGGGGGACGTGGAGCGCGAGGTGACGGCGCTGGAGCAGCGCATGGCGCTCCTGGACAAGGAGATTTCCCGGCCCGGCATCGACCCGAAGCTGAAGGCGCTGAAGCAGGGCAAGCGCGACGAACTGTCCGCGCGCAAGCAGGGCCTGCTCACCGCGCCGCCCGCGCCCGCCGACGACGTCAACGGCTTCGCGACGCGCTTCCTGCCGCTGGAGTCGAACCTGCCCACCGCGCCGGACACGCAGGCGCTGGTGAAGGCGTACGACGCGAACGTGGGACAGCTGAACCTCGAGTGGGCGAAGGCGCACGGCCAGGACTGCCCGTTGCCGGAGAAGGGCAAGGCGGGCTTCGTCGGCAGCGCGGTGTGCGCGGACTGCCACCCGGACGCGACCGCGGTGTGGGAGGGCACGAAGCACCACCACGCGTCGGAGACGCTGGAGGAAGTGGGCAAGCAGCACCACCTCAACTGCGTGGGCTGTCACGTCACCGGCTGGCAGAAGCCCGGCGGCGTGTGCCGGCTGGACAAGGTGGCGGGCCGCGAGGACGTGGGCTGCGAGAGCTGCCACGGCCCCGGCTCCAAGCACGTCGACGCGCCGAGCCCGGCCACCATCGTGGGCAAGCCGGGGCAGGCCGTGTGCGTCACCTGCCACAACGCGGAGAACTCCCCGCACTTCGACTTCGCCACCTACCTGCCTCGCATCCTCGGTCCCGGCCATGGCGGAACGGGGAAGAGCGGGCAGGCAGGAGAGCCCCCGGCGAAATAGGGTCGCCTGCTCCTACTTGGGGTCCTTCCCGGGGGCATACCGCGCGACTTGTTGTTTGACTGTCAAGAAAGCTGGCGAATACTGCGGCCTTCGCCTGCTTCTGGGCGACCTCGCCTGGCGTTCCCATGCCGCTCTCTCTGCTCCTGCTAGCCCTGGCCTCGGTTCCCTCCTCGCAGGGCGTGGCGCCGTCACCGGTGTCGCCGCCCGGCGTGCATGCGGTTCCTCCCAAGGAAGCCGCCCTGCTGACGGCGAACGGCAGCCGGGCGACGCCTCCGGTTCCCATGGAGGAAGGCGAGGAGACGGAAGAGGTGGAGTCCGAGTCCGCCGAGCTGGAGGAGCTGCGCGCGCTGGAGGGCGCGACGCTGGACCCGGAGGCGAAGCCGAACGCGGAGATGATGCAGTCGCTGCGGCGGCTGGGCCTGACGAACCCGCTGCGGCTGCGAATGCTGGACGCGCTGGAGGAGCCCACCTTCCGCGAGGACGACACGGCCCCGCCGCTGGCGCGCATCACCGACCTGGCGAACTTCGATATTTCGCAGGTGAAGGACCGCTACGACATCCCGGTGGACATGCAGCCGCGGGTGGCCGAGTACATCCAGTTCTTCCAGGGCCCCGGCCGCAAGTGGTTCCGCAAGTGGATGGCGCGCTCCACGCGCTACCTGCCGGTGATGCAGCCCATCCTGGAGGCGAAGGGCCTGCCCCGGGACACGGTGTACCTGGCGATGATTGAGAGCGGCTTCTCCGCGAACGCGTACTCGTGGGCGCACGCGGCCGGGCCGTGGCAGTTCATCTCCAGCACGGGCAAGCAGTACGGCCTCAAGCAGGACTTCTGGGTGGACGAGCGGCGCGACCCCATCAAGGCCACGCACGCGGCGGCGGCGTACCTGAAGGACCTCTACGGCGAGCTGGGCCACTGGTACCTGGCGTGGGCGGGCTACAACACGGGCTCGTACCGGGTGCGCAAGATGGTGGAGCGCTACGGGACGAACGACTTCTGGGTGCTGGCGGAGGAGCGCGGGCTGGCGAAGGAGACGAAGCACTACGTGCCCAAGCTCATCGCCGCGGCGCTGGTGGCGAAGAACCCCACCGCGTTCGGCTTCTCCGAGGAGGAGTTCCAGTACGAGTCCACGCTCGAGTACGACGAGGTGAAGCTCACGGACGCCACGGACCTGGACGTGGTGGCGCGCGCGGCCGGGGTGAGCGTGACGGACGTGCAGGAGCTGAACCCGGAGCTCAAGCGCTGGTGCACGCCCCCGGCGACGGCCGCGAAGCCCTACGTGCTGAAGCTGCCGCGCGGCACGACGACGCTGTTCGCGGAGAACCTCCAGAAGCTGTCGCCCGCGGAGCGGCTGACGTTCCGGGTGCACACCGTGAAGCGCGGCGACACGCTGTCGCAGATCGCCCAGAAGTACGGCACGGCGCCGGAGGCCATCCTCCAGATGAACCGGATGAAGAGCGCGCGGGTGCTGAAGGTGCGCGCGGAGCTGGTGATTCCGGTGCCGGCCAACGGCCGGGGTGGCAGTGGTGACGCGGGCGGCGCCATCGCGACGAAGGTGGCGCAGGCGCGGCGCAGCGGCATGGTGGCGACGCGGCCGGAGGACGAGGTCCCCGCCGGCACGCCCCGTGGGCCCGTGGCCGCCGGTCCGGTGAAGACGGAGAAGGTGGATGGCAAGACGCGCATCACCTACGGCGTGCAGGAGGGCGACAGCCTGTGGCTCATCGCCAACCGCTTCCAGGTGTCGGTGGACGACCTGAAGAAGTGGAACAACCTGCCCAAGCGCAACCGCACGCTGTCGCTGGGCACGCTGCTCGCGGTGTGGCCGCCGGACGCCAAGGGCGCGGCGCCCGCGAAGGTGGAGGAGCGCGGCGGCACCATCGTGGTGGCGAACGCCGTCGCGGGCCAGGCGCCCGTGGGCCCCAAGGGCGCCAGGGTGCACACGCTGGCCGAGGGCGAGACGCTCTGGTCGGTGTCGCAGCGCTACAACGTGTCCGTCGAGGACATCATGAAGTGGAACCACATCAAGGACCACCGCACGGTCCCCACCGGCAAGCTGCTGTCGCTGAGCGCGCCGTGACGGTGTGATGCGGCGGCCGGGACCTTGCAGTCCCCGGCGCCATGCTCGCATCCGCACTGCTTCGAGATTCTTCGCTTCTTCTCCGTGAACCGACCGACACGCGCGAGCCCGCGCCTGTCCTGGCCGTCCTGCCCCGTGGAGTCGAACGTCCGGGGGACAGGACGGTCTCCGGGGGCAACTCGCTCACGCGCTTCAGCGGGCCTGCTCCGACCGTCAGCCCGGCGCCGCGGGGGCTGTCCCTCGCGTCCCCGTCGGACGGGGTGTCCGCCTCCGTGGAGCGCGCACGCGACAGCGTGACAGGGGCCATGACCGCACCGGCGGATGCGGCACGCGCGGTCACTCCGTCAGCGCCCCCGCTGGAGCATCCGCGCTTCACCGGTTCGCAGCAGCTCGCGGACGTGAGGTCCGGCGCGGCGGTGCTGGGCGTGGGCTCACGTGGGGACGGGCTCGTCGCGGTGCAGGGCGCGCTGCTGGACATGGGGTTCGCGCTGGATGGCGGCGCGGACGGACGCTACGGCCCGGACACGGCCCGCGCGCTCCGCAACTTCCAGGTGCATGCGGGCCTGCGCTCCAGCGGCGTGCTGGATGCCGCCACGCTGCGGGCCCTGGAGGCGCTGGCCCCCGCGCCGGGCTCACGGGGACAGTCGCGCGCCCTGCCCTCCCCGTTCTACGCGGGCCAGCCGGTGCGCGTGGTCATCGCCCTGCGCGAGCACCGCACGTTCCTCTTCGACCCGCTGGGCCAGCTCGTCGACATCTTCCCCAACGCCGTGGGCACCGCCGCCACGCCCACGCACCCGGGCCTCAAGGTCGTCAGGGCGAAGCTGGATCAGGTGGCCACGGAGGACGCGGGCGCACGGCTGTGGAACGACCGGCACGTGTTCGGAGCGCGGCTGCTGGACCTCTCCTGGGCGGATGGCCACCGCAGCGGCGAGGAGCTGCACGGCACCAGCGCCCCCGCCCTGCTCGGGGGCGACGTGTCCCACGGCTGCATCCGTCACGCGAACGAGGACATCCTCGTGCTGCATGACGCGCTCGCCGTGGGCGACCGCATCGCGGTGGTGGAGACGCTCCAGGACCCGCACCTGGGCATCCCCGTCACCGTGGGCTGAAGCTCTACTGCTCTTCCAGCAACATCTTCAGCTCGCGCACGCGCTTGCTGATGTAGTCCCGGTCCAGCTTGCGGAAGTTCTCCGGCAGCAGCGCCCGGCTGGTGCACTCCTGCACCGCCACCAGGTTCTGCATTTCAATCTCCAGCGGGTAGCTGGGCGGAACGAAGTCCGCCAGCACCGCGGCCAGGTCGTCCTTCGTCACCTGGTCGCGCCCCTCCGCCAGCGCGCGGAACTTCGAGCGCACCATCACCGCCTCGATGTCCGCGCCGCTGAAGGCGCGCACGCCGCCGGGGATGAGCGCGGCGAAGGAGTCCACGCCCTCCACCGACACGCCGGTCTTCTTGCTCATCGCCTGGAACAACTCGTTCCGCTCCTCGTCCGTCTGCGGATAGAAGAGCGCGAGGTGCTCCTCCGCGCGGCCCTGGCGCTTCAGGTCGATGGGCAAGAGGTCCGGGCGCGCCGTCAGCAGGAACCAGACGATCTTGCCGCGGTACTGCGTGTTGCCCATGAAGGACGCGATGGAGCCGAAGATGCGGCTGCTCGTGCCGGAGTCCCCGCCGGAGTCGCGGTTGCCGAGGAAGGTGTCCGCCTCGTCGACCATCACCGCCACCGGCCACAGGGCCTTCAGCAGGTTGAAGATCTTCTCCAGGTTCGACTCCGTCACGCCCTGCCACTGGCTGCGGAAGTTCAGGAACTTCACCACCGGGATGCCAATCTCCCCGGCGAAGCAGCTCACCATGAACGTCTTGCCCGTGCCCACCGGCCCGCTCACCAGGTAGCCCATGGGCATGACCTCGATGCGGCCCTTCTTCAGCGCGGAGGCCGCCTGCCGCAGCATCTGCTTGGCGGGCGCGTGCCCGGCCACCGCGTCCAGCGTGTGCGCGGGTTCGATGAACTCCAGGAGGCCGTGGCACTCCGCCTGGATGAGCTCCTTCTTCTTCTCCTTGAGCAGCTCCGGCGTGATGCGCACCTCCCGCTCCAGCGCCTCCGTGAGCACGCGGTCCAGGTTGATGCGCGACAGGCCCGCGGTCATCTTCGCCAGGCCCGCCAGCGGAACCTCCGACACCGACTGGAGCTTCTTGCCCTCCAGCTTGGAGCGCACGTACTCCAGGCGCTCCTCCTCCGTGGGCAGCGGCAGCTCGATGGGCGCCACGTAGGGGTTGCGGCTGATGCGCGGCGACACGTCCGACAGGTTCTCCGCCAGCAGCACCACCGACACGTCGCCCGCCAGGAACTGCGGGTCGTGCGCCCACTTGTCCAGCGTGGCCACGACGAAGCGGTCCTCCGCGGACAGGTGGCTCATCTCCCCGCCGGGCACCAGCGTCTCCGCGTAGTCGATGATGAGCGCCATCGAGCGGCCCTCGCTCAGGCGCATGCGCAGGAAGTTCTCCAGGATCTGCAGCGCACGGCCCGGGTCGCGCGGCATGACCTTGGAGAAGTCCGTGCCGTACATGGCGTCGTAGCCCGTCATGGCCCGCGCCAGGTCCTTCTGCGTCTCCGGCGTCGCCGAGCGGATGCCGGACGAGCGGTCGTAGAAGAGGACGTGGTCCCGCCCGCCGAACAGCTCCTCGGACAGGAACGTCTTGAGCGTCCCGAAGCCGCGTCCGCCGTCTTCCAGCTGCAGGGGCTGCAAATCGCGCACGGCCCCGTACAGCAGGAAGGTGCTGACCGTCTTCGTGTAGTACTTGCGCGCCAGCTGCTGCGCCCACCGGGGCAGATCCGCCAGCGGATCCGCCTTGTTCACCTTGCGCACCTTGGTCACGGACATCCCTCCGGCGTCACTCCCCCCGGGGACATCCGGGGGGAGGACCCCCAGGCCTACCTTAAGCGTCAGGGCCGCGGGGCCGCTAATCGCGGCAGCGCGCCTGCTTCTTCAGGGCTGCTTCCACCTTGACCGTGGAGCCCGCCGGGGACGGCGACCCCACGGAGACGTCCGCGTCCGAGTAGCACTTCGCCTTCAGCGTCAGCTCCCGCGTGCCCCACGGCACCCGGACGTTCGTCGGGGTGACGACGCCCAGGTCCTTGTTGCCCAGGAAGACAGCCGCGCCCTCGGGCTCGGACTCGATGCGCACGTCCACCGGAGCGCGCTCCAGCGTCGCCGCCACGTCCAGGCCGTTGTTGTTCACGGCCAGCTTCTTGATGAACGTCACGTAGCCCGGCGCGGACACCTCCACCAGTGGGGTGTCGGCGCTGAGGGAGAAGTCGCGCAGCACCGGATCCCGCACGCCCTGCTTGCGGGCCACCTGGCCGTCGATCTTCACCTCGGCGTCATCCGGCTGGGTCTTGAAGACCACGAGCACCGAGCGCGACTGCTGCTTGAGCTGCACCGGCACCTGCGTGGCGTTGGCGCCCTCGGCCACCATGACGGACTTGTTGAAGGCGTCGTAGCCGTCCGCGGTCACCACCACCAGCACGTTGCCCACCGGCAGCTGCTTCAGGATGAAGCCGTTGGACGGGAACTTCTCCGGCGGCCCCGCGTTGATGGACACCATCGCGCGGTCCTTCGCGTCCGGCGTCTTGAGCTCCACCATCACGTAGCCCTGCGCGGCCTTGCTCGGGGAGAAGACCAGCGCCACGCCCACCAGCATGAACAGCGACGCCAGGCCCACGGCGCCGTAGAGCAGGCGCTTGTCCATGCCCTTGATGCCCAGGCCCCGGCCACCGCCCTCCTCGGGCGCGTGCTTCTCACGGGCGTCCCTCGCGGACGGCTCCCGGCCCGGGGGCGGACGCGGCGCGTTCCCGCCGTTCAGGACGGGGGGCGCGGGCGGACGCGGCGGGGGCGGCATCGGCTCCGGCGGAGAGTCCGGCCGGAGGATGCGCGGCAGCTGGCTGTCGTTGCCCCGGTTGGGCGTGTTCCGGGGCGCGGGCGCGTCGCTGGACATCAACGTGGGCACGTTGGTCAGCGACGGGCGCGGCGGCGCGGCGGTCAGCACCGGGGCGCTGTTCTGCGACAGGCGCGGCGGCCCCGGGGGAGTCGAGGGCAGCGACGAGGGCGGCGGGATGACGGCGGTGCGGCCCGCCATGTCCTCCCCGTCGTCGTCCACGGGCGCGGCCGGGGACTCCAGCGGCGTGACGGCGCGGCCGATGGCGGCACCCGGCTGGGTGGTGGGCTCCGGCGCGTCGTTGAAGACGGCGTCGCGGTCCACCATCTGCGTCGCCAGCTCCTCGTCCTCCTTGGGCGAGGGCGCGGCGGGCGCGGCGGTCAGCTTGGGCAGCGCGGCGAGCGTGGGCGAGCGGCGCGCACCCTGCCCCGCCGCGTTGTTGGCGCCGGAGTTGGAGGCGCGCGGCGGCGGCGCGGTGACGGGCTCCACGGCGGGCGCGGAGGGCGCCACCGCCGGGATGTTGGTCATGCTCTGCGTGGGCACCGGGGACGGGCCGCTGTAGCCCGCCTCGATGGCCGCCAGCATGCCGTCCGGCGCGCGGATGTCCGCGTACTCGGCCAGGCGCTGCTTCTCGCGCTCGACCTCCTCGGCGAACGTGGACTTCATGTACTGCATGAGGTCCTTGCGGCCGAAGATGGAGTCGCTCGTCAGCAGGAAGCGCTGCAGGTCGTCGCCCAGCTCGCTGGCGTACTGGTAGCGCTCCTCCACGTCCTTCGCGAGCGACTTGAGGACGATGCGCTCCAGCGCCTCCGGGATGCGCCGGTTGTACGTGGACGGCGACGGCACCTCCGCCTTGCGCACCTTCTCCAGCACGGAGAAGTCGCTGTCGCCCACGAAGAGGCGCTCGCCGGTGAGCATCTCGTAGAGGCACACGCCAATGGCGAACACGTCCGAGCGGCGGTCCAGCGGCAGGCCGCGGATCTGCTCCGGGCTCATGTAGCCGAACTTGCCCTTGAGGATGCCGGCCTGCGTCTTGGTCGCCTTGCCCGCCGCCTTCGCGATGCCGAAGTCGATGACCTTGACCTCGCCCTCGAAGGACACGAGCACGTTCTGCGGCGAGATGTCGCGGTGGACGATGTTGAGCTCGCGCCCCATCCCGTCCTTCTTGCGGTGGGCGTAGTCCAGGCCCTCGCACATCTTCGCCACGCAGAAGGCGACGAGCGGCACCGGCGCCGGCTCACCCTTCTTCCGGCAGCGGTCGAAGATGGCCCGCATGTCCTTGCCGGGGATGTACTCCATCGAGATGAAGTAGCTGCTGGCGATCTGCCCCAGCTCGTAGATCTGCGCGATGTTGGCGTGGGTCAGCTGGACGCTGATCTTCGCCTCGTCGATGAACATCGAGATGAATTCTTCATCTTCGGCGATGTTCGGCAGGATGCGTTTGATGGCGACGAGCCGCTCGAAGCCACTGGCGCCGAACTGTTTGCCGCGCCAGACCTCCGCCATGCCGCCGATGTTGACGCGGTCCAGGAGGAGATACTTCCCGAACGGGATGGGTTGCCGCTTCGGTTGAGAGGTCGTCACTGTGTGTGGGGGTCGAGTCCTTGCAGGGAGCCTATCGATCGCGGCTCCGAAGGGTCAACCGCGCACGCGGACCTATTTCCGCCCGCTTGCTCTCCAGGCAACCCGGATTCAGGGCGAAGCGGACGTGGCGGCGCCCCCATCCACCACCGTGGGGATCTCCAGGTCGATGCCCGGCACGACGTCATTCTCCTCTGGGACCTGGGTGCGCACGGCGGCGGAGCGCGGCTCGCCCCGCACGGAGAGCACGGCCGGCGCACCAAAGCGCACCTCGGCGGGCAGCCCGACCAGGGTCACCCAGGCCTGCTTGCCGTCCCTGGCCACACAGTACAGCAGCGTGCCGGGCCGCGTGCCGGGGGCGTCACGGGCGGGGCCCTCGCAGCCGGTGCGCACCTGGAGTGTGTAGGCCGGCACCGGCACGCCGCGCTCCAGGTAGGGCGGCGCGCCCAGCGCGTCCACGAGGGGCTGGAGCACCTGCTCGCGGGAGGGAACGGCCTCCACGGTGGCCAGCTTCTGGGCCTCGGCCTGGAAGCGCCGCAGCGCCACGGCGCCCAGCTCCGGCGAGTCCAGCGGCGTCTTCCCCTCCGCCAGCACCAGGTCCAGGAAGAGCGCGACCACGAGCAGGATGGGCAGGAGCCGGTAGCCCTTGAAGCCCTCCGGCTTCTTGCGAAGCAGCCCCGAGAGGAAGACGGCCAGGCCCACCCCGGAGAGCCCCAGCACGACGCTCGTGCGCACGACGGACGGCGGCGCCAGCAGCGCGGAGACCTCCGCGGTCCGGGCGCGCAGGGCATCCGAGAGGTCGCCCCCGTAGATCCACCCGAGCGCCCCCAGGCACACGACGTTGGCCAGGAGCGTCTTGCGCGAAGGGCCGCTCATCCCGCCAGCGTCCTGGCCGGGTCCGTGGCGGCGGCGCGGCGGCTGGGGAAGTAGGCCCCGGCGAGCGCGGCCACGAGCCCCAGCAGCACCCCGCCCAGCACCACCGTCACCGGGAAGGAGAAGAAGCTCTCCGGCTTGAAGGGGAAGTTGGGCAGGTAGCCCTTCGCGAGCCGGTCCACGAGGAAGGCCAGCACCAGCGCCGCCGCCGTCCCCGCCGCGCCGCCCAGCACGCCCACCACGCCGGCCTCCGCCAGCACGATGGCGCGCACGTCCGCGCGCGAGGCGCCCACCGCCTGCATCACGCCAATCTCCTTGGCCCGCGCACGCACGGACGAGGACATCGCGTGGGCGATGTTCACCGCCGCCAGCACGCAGATGAGGATGGAGAGCAGCGCCAGCGCGGACGTGGTGAGCGCCACCGCCGCGCCCGCGTTCTCCGCCAGCCGGCGCTCCTGATCATCGATTTCGAAGCCCATCCCCTTCACCGCCTCCACCAGCTCCGGGACGCGGGATGGATCCGCCGCCACCAGCGTGACGCCGGAGTAGCTGTCCGCGTCCGCGCCCGAAGCGCGGTTGATGCGCACCGCCGTGTCCAGCGGGATGGTGATGCCCGCGAGCATGGCCCGGTCGGACGCGCCCACCACCTGCGCCTGCTGCGTGGTGGTGGGGCCACCGGACGTGGCCGCCACGTAGGAGCGGTTGAACTCCACCGGGAAGCCGAAGCCGATGAGCATCTCCGCGGACAGCTGCGGCAGCTTGCGCGCGGGCGCGAACGTCTTGTTGTACAGCTCCAGGAGGCGCGTGGAGATGAGCGCGGGGATGGCCTTGCCCTCCCCCGGGTCCTTGAAGTCCTTCGCCTCCGGCAGCCCCACGTCCTTCTGCACGAGGCCGGGATCCACGCCCACCGCGAGCACCTCCATGCCCATGCGCAGGCGCGAGCCGAAGAAGACGCCGTCGTAGCGCGTCACCGCCGGCACCCGGACGTTCATCTTCCGGTACGTCGTCTCCACGCCGGGCAGCGCGGCCAGCCGCTCCACCGCGGCCGCGTCCAGCTTGCCGCCGCCCAGGAGGCCCAGCGACACCGCCGGGGGCACCACGTCCACCAGGCGCGAGTCCGTGGGGAAGATGCGCTCGCGGATGACGCGCCCGACTCCCAGCCCCAGGCCCACGAAGAACACCAGCGCGCCCACGCCCATGGCCACGCCGAAGGCGGAGAAGAACGCGCCCTTGCGCTCGCGCGCGAGGGACAACCTCACCAGTCGCGACAGTGCGTCGAACCTCACGGGGCACCTCGCGACGAGGCCAGCGCTTCCGGCGCGGGGGATTCCTCCACCAGCCGCGCGTCCTTGAGTCGGAGCACCCGCCGCGCCACCGCGCTCATGCGCTCCTCGTGGGTGACGGTCAGCACCGTGAGCCCTTCCCTGTGCAGCTCCTGGAAGAGCTGGATGACGCCCGCGCCCGTGGCCGCGTCCAGGTTGCCCGTGGGTTCGTCACACAGCAGCAGCTTCGGGCCGCCGAAGAGGGCCCGGGCGATGGCCACGCGCTGGCGCTCGCCGCCGGAGAGGCGCACCGGCGCGCGGTCCTGCTTGGCGCCCAGGCCCACGCGCTCCAGCAGCTGGCTCGCGCGCTTGCGCCCGTCCGCCGTGGCCGGACCGAAGTGCGACGGCAACAGCACGTTCTCCAGCGCGGACAGGTTGGGGATGAGGTGGAAGGACTGGAAGACGAAGCCCACGTGCGTGTTGCGGAAGCGCGCCAGCTCCTTGTCCTTCAGGCCGGTGAGCTTCACGCCGCCCACCTCCACCTGCCCCTGGTAGTGCACGTCCAGGCCGCCCAAGAGGTGCAGCAGCGTGGACTTGCCGCTGCCGGACGCGCCCACCACCGCGACGAAGTCCCCGGCCTCCACGTCCAGCGACACGCCGTCGAGCACGCGCACGCGCGAGCCCTCGCCGTCCTCGTACTCCTTCACGACCTCGCGCGCGCGGATCAAGGCGTGGCCGGGGTGGTGGTCGTCGTGGTGCCGGCGGGCGCGGGCGTCAGGCGCAGGGAGACCTCCGCCTGCAGCGCCTTGTCCTTGCGCGACAGGGCCAGCGTCACCGCGCGCAGGTCGTCCGTGGCGTCCAGCCAGCGCACCGTGGTGGCCTTGATGGCGAAGCCGCCAATGCCCCACGCGGCGGACGGCAGCGCCTTGACGGCGTCCGACAGCCGGCGCAGGTCCAGCAGCACCACCAGCGCGGCGTCCTTGCCCACCGCCTTCAGGTCCTCCGACACGGGGCCCGCCCCGGCCGGCTGCGCGAGCGAGGCCAGGGTGGACTCCAGGCGCGCGCGGGGGCCCGCGAGCACCAGCTTGCCGTCCTTCGACAGCGCGAAGTGCGCGCCCTCGCCCGCGCGGTAGGACGTGAGGTAGGCCTTCTGGCCGCTCATGTCCGTGGGCTCCACCTTCGCGCCGAAGCCGCCCGCGAAGCCGGGCACCTTGTCCAGCGTGGCCTGCCCCTTGGCCACGTCCTTCACCTCCGCGAGCGCCACCAGGTTGACGAAGCGGAAGGGGTTGGTGCGCCGCAGGTCCAGGTCCGGCATGCCCGAGGACAGGTTGACGGTGGGCGACAGCGACAGCGCGAACACCATGCCCGGCTTGAGGTTGTCCAGCACCTCCGTCTTCACGTCGAAGCCCGCGTTCTGCACCGCGCGCGTCACCTGCGAGCCGGCGAGGTACGGCCACACGCCGTCCAGCTGCGCGGGGTCTCCCCGGTAGCGCGCCACGAGGAAGCTGTCCTGCGGCAGCCAGCCGGTGAGCGACTCGCCGCCCTTGGACTCCAGCGCCGCGAGCGACGCCTGCGTGTCCGGCCACGGCGCGTCCGCGCGCAGCGTCACCGCGCGCTCCTCGATGTGGCCCGTGAAGGTGATGCCCTGCACCGTGCCCGCGGGCAGCAGGCCTGAGCCGCCCGGCAGCCACACGTGGAAGTCGCGGTCGCCGGCGAGCCGCTTGAGCGACGCCTCCAGCACCGGCTCCTTCGCGAGCGACTGCTCCTCCGGCAGCGCCGCCAGCTCCGGCAGCCGCGCCACCGACGCGCCCGCGGACAGGAGCACCAGGTCGTGCTTCAGGAAGAGCATGCCCAGCAGGGGCGTCGTGGAGCCCGGACGGTTGAACGTGACGAGCCTGCCGGCGTCCACCTTCGTGTCCTGCTCCTCCGTCGCGCCCAGGCGCGTGCGGGCGAAGGTGGCGAAGGTCGTCTTCAGCTTGTCCGCGTCCTTCACTCCGATGACGGACACCGCCTGCGTGCCGCCCAGGAAGGCCGCGCCCGCGCCGCGCTTCGGGTCGATGCCCGCGTCCTCCAGCGCCTTCCTGCTGCGCAGGTCCACGCCCACCTGCCGCATCACCGCGGACACGTAGCGCTCCGCGGAGGGGAAGTTCTGCAGCTGCGCGACGAACGAGGCCACCTTGAGGTTCTGGAAGCGCGCGAGCTTCTCGCCCAACGTGCCCAGGTCGTCGATGACGACCGCGGCCTGCGCGGTGCGCGGCAGGTAGCGCGACACGCCCCGGGGCGAGTCCGCGGGCCCGGCCGCCTCCTTCCCGCAGCGCGAGCAGCCGGCGAACACGACCAACAGCAGGACCAACGGGAGGAACCCAACGCGGCGGAGCATGGGCGTCAGGACAGGATGCCTTCGACGGAGAGTCAATCTATTCGTGCGCCGTCCCAGGCCCCTGCCAGGCCCGCAAGGTGCCACGGTGAACAGGTGCCCGCCGGGAGCCCGCGCCACCCGAAGGCGGCCCGCCGTCCGGGCCCGTGCCCGCCCTACCGCACGCGGGAGCCGCCGTGCGGCAGGGGCGCGGAGGTCTCCTCGGTGAAGTCGAGGAAGCGCTCCATCTGGCGCACCGTCTCGTCCGTGGCCTCCGTCTCCGCGGAGAGCACGTCGAGCTGCCGGTTGACGCTCTCCGGGTCGCGGATGGCGATGGACTGCTCGTGCGTCAGCCGCATCAGGTCCTCGATGCCGGCCAACTGGTGGCTCACCACCTCGCGGCTCTCGCCCGCCTGCTCGAAGCGCATCAGGCGCTTGCGCAAAATCTCCACGCGCTTGCCCTTCACGTCCTTGAGGCGCGGGTTGGGCTCCTCCGCGACCTCCGCCTCCAGCGCCGTGACCTCGGAGGTCAGGTGCTCGCGGTCGGAACCACTCAGGTACGTGCGGTACTGGTTGAGCGCGGAGATGAGCCGCAGGAAGGACGTGAGCAGCGCGTCCAGCTTGGGCTCGCTGTCCGCCGCCAGCACGCGCCCGCCGGGCAGCTTGCGGTAGTTGGCCAGGATCTTCTCCTTCAGCCCCACCAGCTGCTGGTAGTGGTCGCGCTGCGAAGGCGCCAGGTCCGCGAGCAGCGCGTCCACCGCGGCGCTCGCGGCCTCCGGGTTGTCCGGCTGCTTCGAGCGCACGGCGCGCTGGAAGCGCTTCATGGACGACAGGACGGCCAGGTAGACGCCCTCCACGCCCAGCGCCACCATCATGGGCAGGGGCTCCTGCGTCACGGCGCTGGACATGGCCGCCGTCGTCAGCCCCACCAGGTTGGCCGGCAGGAGGAACGCGGCCTTGATGTAGTTCGGTGTCTTCGCCACGTCCGACTCCCCTTCCCTCTTGGGCCCCGTCAGGGCCCCCGCGCCTCGGAGACGTACTTCAGCGCGCCCAGGTCCCGCGTGTCCTCCGCGGGTGGGGGCGCCGTTCCACGCTTGAGCTTCTGGAAGAGCGCCGCGGCGCTCTGGAAGAGCTCGTCATAGGTAACCGGCGCCTCGCCGGAAAGTCCGAAGAAGGCCCGATTGTCCGCCAGCGTGGCGGGCGGCGCGCTGCGGATGGCCTCCGTGGGGTCGCCCAGGTAGGGCGCCACCTCGCCCAACAGCCGCGCCCCGGCCGCCGGGTCCTTCAGCACGCCCTGCCCCGCGTCCAGAAGTCCACGCAGCACCCGCCGCACCGCGTCCGGGTAGCGCGCCGCGAAGTCGCCCCGGGCCACCAGCACCGTGGCCAGCAGGTGCGGCGCGTCCGCGGTGGTGGCCAGCACCTTGCCGCCCCGGTCCCGCGCCGCCAGCTCCACGTCGCCCCACAGCCCCACCACCACGTCCGCCCGGCCCTCGCGGAGCGCCCGCCCCGCGTCCAGCGTGGACGGCAGGTCCACCCACCGCACGTCGGAGGTGCGCAGCCCCGCGCGCGCCAGCACCCACAGGGCGAAGTAGTGCGACGAGCCGCCCGGATACACGCCCACCCGCTTGCCCCGCAGGCTGGCCAGGTCCGGCACGCCCACCGCCGCCATGGCCTCCTGGCCCCGGCTTCTCCCCACGAGCAGCACCGTGCGCGGCGCCGCGTCCCGCAGGGTGGGCGCCCACGACGCGAGCCGGTCCACCGACAGGGCCGCCATGTCCACGCCGCCGTTCTCCGCGCCCACGGACAGGGCCTGCTTCAGCTCCTCCTCGCGCGCGAAGAGCACCGCGCGGGCGTCCAGGGCGTAGGCCGTCTTGAGCAGCCCCTGCGCCGCGCCGGGGGGCGTGGCGGGGGCGTCCAGCGTGGTGGCGCCGCCGGTGGCCACGAGCAGCGCGGCCGCCGAGCCGCGCGGGGTGAAGCCGATGAGCACGGGCCGCAAGGGCACCGACGCCACGTCCGCCACCGGGGCCGCGACGCCCGCCGGGAAGTCGCCCGGGGACAGCCGCACCGCCTCACGGGTGGAGGGGAAGAAGCGCGCCTGCAGGCGGTCGAGGTAGCCCGCCCGCGAGGCGAAGACGTACCCCGCGCCCAGGACACAGAGCGCGAGGAAGAGAAAGAGGCCGGGTCCGCGGTGCAGCTTCATCCGTGTGCGCCGGCCCCTTTCATGGGCGGAGACCTACTTGATCTCCACCTTCTTGCCGATGGTCTTTTCCGGACCGGCGCCCACGTCCGACACCGGCGCGGGGCTGTCCAGCAGGCCCATCTCCATCTTGAACTGCTTCACCAGTTCGTCGCCCTGGATCTTCTCCGCCTCTTCCTCGATGGCCGCGGCCTGGTGGTCCACCGACTCCAGCGCCATCTGCATGCGCGCCTCGTTGATGGCCGTCTTCTCCTGGACCTTGCGGAGCATCTCGTCGTGCGTGGAGTCCACGCCCGCGACGGTGAAGGACTCCATGGTGTCGGCGACCTTCGCCTGCCACTTGGCGCGCCGCGCGTCCCGGACGGCGTTCATCGCCTCCTGCGTCTTCCGGTCCTTCTCGCGCATGAACGCCTTCTTGACGTTCAGGGCCTTCTCGTAGGCCTGCTTCGCGATGTCCAGCTGCTGCTGGTTGCGCGCGAGGGCTTCCTTCTCCCCCTGCAGCTTGGTCGCGTAGGTGCCGGCCAGGTCGTCCCGGCCTGCCTGGATGGCGGCCTTCACCTTGGCGGTCAGCTCCCGCACGTCCTGCTGGTACTTCATGTTCTCCTTCTCGAGCAGCGTCACATTCGCCCGGACCATGGCGATGGACTCGTTCATCTTGGGGACCTGGTCGTTCAGGTCACGGATGTTCTGCTCGAGAATCAACTCCGGATCCTCGATGGAGGAGACGAAGAAGCCCGCGAAGCTCCGCATCGCTCTCTTGAATCGCTGCCACATGTCGGCTCTCACCTCCGCCTGTGCGTAATCCCAGTCACCTTACACGAACTCCGACGCCCACAAGCATCCGGCCGCAAGGCGCGTGTCACCGTGACTACGCCTGCCCCCGACGGATGATTGCCCCCGGAAACCCGCCGCCCGCCAGCCCGGCCGGGTCCGGGGCCTCCAGACAGCCCCCGTCCGCCACTCCCTGTCCTTAGGGGTCCACCCGGGGTCGCGAAAGACGATGCGGCCATGAACTTGCCGGGCGGGGAGGAAGCGGGGAAAACGAGAGTGTCGCATGGACAAGACTCCTCCCGTCGCCTTCGAGAATGAGCTTGCGCGGGTGGTGGCCACCCAGCGGCGGCGCGTCCTGGGTGCCGGGGCGGCGGTGCGGCTGGTGGGCACGGCCGTGTTCTTCGCCGTCAGCCTGGGGCTGTGGCTGACGGGCGCCCGGGACTGGGCGCACTACCCGCCCCTGCTGCTCTGCTACGGCGGCGTGGTGGCGCTGCTGTTCGCGCTGCGCTTCAGGCCGGTGACGAAGCAGCTGGGCATCGTGCAGTCGCTGGTGGACGTGGGGCTGGTGTTCGGGCTCCAGCAGCTGGCCCTGCCCATGTCGCCCTTCCCGGCGGGCGTGGCGGGCTTCAGCCTGGGGCTGTTCGCGCTGGTGGTGGCGCTCTCCGGCCTGGAGCTGATGCCCTGGCTCGTCTACGGCGCGGCGGGCCTGGCGTCGCTGGCCCAGGCCGTCCTCATGCACCAGGCGGGCGTGGGGCCGGGGGCCATGGTCGTGGCCGCGGTGACGCTGGTGCTGGTGGCGGCGGTGAGCCACTACGGCACCGGGCGGCTGCGGCAGCTGGCCATGGACCTGTCGCACGCGGAGGTGTCCCGGCAGCTGGAGGCCCGCCGCACCACCGAGGTGGAGGACGCCCACCGCACCATCGAGCGCATGCTGTCCGAGGCCCACGCGCGCAACGCCCAGCTGGAGGCGCTCCAGGCCCACCAGGAGCAGCTGATGCAGTTCCTGGTGCACGACCTGCGCTCACCCTTGTCCGCCGTGACGCTGTCGCTGTCGTGGATGGAGCAGGAGCTGCCCATCGGCACGCCGCTGGTGGAGTCCGTGCGCACGGGCCTGGCCGTCACCGCGCGCCTGGACCGGATGATCTCCGACCTCCTGGACGTGCCCCGGCTGGAGCAGGGCCGGCTGTCGCCGCGCAAGCAGCCCTTCCCCGTGGCGCCGCTCCTGGACGAGGTGCGCCGGTCGCTGGATGGCGCGGCCCGGCTGCGGAAGATCAAGCTGGAGCTGTCCTCGCCGCCGGGCCTCCAACTCGTCGGAGACCAGGGCCTGCTCATCCGCGTGGTGGAGAACCTGGCCACCAACGCGCTCCGCTACGCGCCGTCGGGCGGGCGGGTGCGCCTGGAGGCGGGCGAGGCGGAGGGCCTGCAGTGGCTGGCGGTGCGCAACGACGGCATCGCCATCCCGCCGGAGGCGCGCGAGTCCCTCTTCGACAAGTACGTGCAGGGCAGCCGCGAGAAGGAGGGCCGCCGGGGCTACGGCCTGGGGCTGTACTTCTCCCGGCTGGCGGCGGAAGCCCACGGCGGGAAGCTGACGGTGGAGGACGCGGAGGGCTGGGCCACGTCCTTCGTGCTGCGCCTGCCCCGCGCGCAGGCGGCCTCGCAGCCGTCCCCGGACGCGACGGCCGTCCAGCAGCGCTTCTAGGAGGCCTGCAGCTTCGCGCGGGCGAAGAGCTTCGTGGCCTGCGTGCGGGCGTTGGCCAGCACCGCGTTCGCGTCCAGCGTCGTCAATTCGCCCTCGCGCAGCACCAGCTTGCCGTCGATGAGCACGTGCGACACGTCCGTGGAGCGCGCCGAGTACACCAGCGGCCCCGTCACGTCCTCCGGCAGCGGGCAGAAGTGGAAGCCGCGCGTGTCCACCACCGTGAGGTCCGCGCGCTTGCCCACTTCCACGGAGCCCACCTCGTCCTCCAGGCCCAGGGCGCGCGCGCCGTGCAGCGTGGCCATCTCCAGGACGTGCATGGGCGTCATCGCCACCGGGCCCACGCGCGGGTTGTGCAGCACGGACGCGAGCCGCATCTCGTGGAACAAATCCAACGTGTTGTTGCACGGGGCGCCGTCCGCCCCCAGCGCCACGGGGATGCCGTCCTGGAGCAGCTCCGGGATGCGCGCGTAGCCCGACGCGAGCTTCAGGTTGGAGCCCGGGCAGTGGCACACCACGGTGCCGGAGTCGCGCAAGAGCTGCTGCTCCGTGCCCTCCACCCAGACGCAGTGGGCCAGCGTGACGTGGTTCCCGGTGAGCCCCAGCCCGTGGAAGAAGGCGATGTTGTCCTGCCCCGTCACCTGGCGGACCACCTGCGTCTCCTTCGGGTTCTCGCTGGCGTGCGAGTGGATCCGCACGCCCTTCTCCCGCGACAGCCGGCCCACCTCCCGCAGCAGCTCCGGCGTGCAGGACAGGGCGAAGCGCGGCGCGAACGCGTAGCGCAGGCGGTTGTCGTGGGTGCCGTGCCAGCGCTCCATCAGCGCCAGACTCTCCGACAGCGAGTCCGCCGTCGTCTCGCGCAGGCCCTGGGGCACCTCCGCGCCAGAGTCCATCATCGCCTTGCCACCGACGAGCCGGTAGCCGCAGTCGCGCGCGGACTCGAAGACGGCGTCGTAGTGGTGCACGGTGCCCATGTCGAGCGCCGCCGTGGAGCCGGAGCGGATGAGCTCCGCGAAGGTGAGGTCCGCGCTGGCGCGCAGGGACGCCGCGTCGTGCGCGGCCTCCATGGGCCAGATGCGCTCACGCAGCCAGTCCAGCAGCTCGCGCTTGTCCGCGTGGCCGCGGAACAGCGTCTGGCAGGCGTGCAGGTGGCCGTGGATGAGGCCGGGCATCACCACCTGCCCGGCGAGGTCCAGGACGCGGCGGGCGCCCTTCACCTTCAGGCCCCGGCCCACCTTGGCGATGCGCCCGTCCTGCACGAGCACGTCCGCGCGCGGCAGTACCTCGCGGTCGCGGTTCATGGTGACGACGGTGGCGCCAGTGAGAAGCAAGTCCACGTGGGGAAGGTCCTAGAGGAAGGAACGGGTGAAGGCGTGCGGCAGCAGCTCGCTGAGCGGGTAGCGCGCCTCCTGCCCGTTGAGGGTGCGGCTTCGCACCGGAAGGTCAGGCCCGGCGAACTCCGCCATCACCTGGCGGCACATGCCGCACGGGGGACAGGGCTCCGGGGTGTCCACGACGACGGCCACGGCCACCGGCTTCTCGCGGCCCTGCGCCACGCCCGCGACGAACGCGTTGCGCTCCGCGCAGACGGTGAGGCCGTAGGTGGCGTTCTCCACGTTGCAGCCGGCCACGATGGAGCCGTCCGCGTACAGCACGGCGGCCCCCACGGGGAACTTCGAGTACGGCACGTGCGCGCGCTGACGCACCCGCAGGGCCTCCTCGAACAGCCGCTCCCAGGGAATCTCCTCCGCCATGCCGCCCTCCTTCACGTCGGACGCCGTCCACCGGCGCCCGTCCATCCGACGGACGCCCTAGCGGGCACCCCGGGGTTCGTCCTTGCCCTGATCGTCCAGGTGCCGGGCGATGGCGAGCTCCAGCTCCACCGGCAGCTCCACGAAGCGAACGCGCACCACCGGGCCCGGCGCGCTGGCCTTGGGGGGTAGCACCTCGCCGCGCACCTGCACCTCTTCCAGGGACGGAGGCAGCGCGAAGCGCACCTCCACGACCTGCCCCGGGTCCAGGGCCTCTCCCACCCATCCCACGCCGCCCAGGGACAGGTCCCCGGCACGGTCCAGGAAGCCTTCCGTCCCCTCCCGCCGGACCTTCAGACGCATGGGGACGCGGGGCGAGTCGCGCCGGTCCTCCCCCGTCCTGGTGTCCTGGTTCTCGTTCTGCTCGGACATCGCCGTCGTCTCCCTGCCGCTGCCGCTCTCGTATCCGACCCGGGTCGCGTTCCACCACCGCCCCGGATCCAGGCTGGCGGGCATCATACGCGGGCCGGTTGAATCCGTTGCCCCTGAAAATGCATCCAACGGCGCCCTTCAGGCCCCCGTGGCGCAGAACTGCTCGTAATCGATGAGCTCCACCTTCGCTCCCGGCGCGCACACCGGACACTCCGGGTCCCGGCGCAGCTTGAGCTCCTGGAAGCGCGTGCCCAGCGCGTCGAAGGTGAGCAGCCGCCCCACCAGGGACTCCCCCACCCCGAGCAGCAGCTTGAGAGCCTCCGTCGCCTGGAGCATCCCGATGACCCCGGGCAGCACGCCCAGCACCCCGGCCTCCGCGCACGACGGCGCCAGCTCCGGCGGGGGCGGCGCGGGGTAGAGGCACCGGTAGCAGGGCCCCTGGCCGGGCAGGAAGGTCGTCACCTGTCCCTCGAAGCGGAACACGGAGCCGTGGATGTTGGGCTTGCCCATCAGCACGCACGCGTCGTTGAGCAGGTAGCGCGTGGGGAAGTTGTCCCCGCCGTCCAGCACCAGGTCGAAGTCCGCGAGGATGCGCTCCACGTTGGCGGTGGTCAGCCGCTCCTGGAAGGGCACCACCTTCACGTCCGGGTTGAGCGCCTCCAGGGCGGCCTTCGCGCTCTGGACCTTGGGCTGGCCCCGGCGCTCCAGCGTGTGCATCACCTGCCGCTGGAGGTTGCTCAGGTCCACCACGTCCGCGTCCACCACGCCCAGCGTGCCCACGCCCGCCGCGGCCAGGTACAGCGCCGCGGGAGAGCCCAGCCCGCCCGCGCCCAGCAGCAGCACCTTGGACTTGAGCAGCCGCGCCTGTCCCTCCTCCCCCACCTCCGGGAGGATGAGATGGCGGCGGTAGCGCTCCTTCTGTTCGGCGGAGAGGACGACGGGCTTCTCCACCGGGAGGGCCGCGTCGCTCCAGCGGTTGTAGCCGCCCGCGAGCGACGACACGCGCGTGTAGCCCATCTCCCGCAGCGTGCGGGCCGCGAGCGCGGACCGGGTGCCGCCCGCGCAGTAGAGGACGACCTCGTCCTCGCGGTCCGCCTTCTCCTCGATGCGCAGCTCCAGGTAGCCCCGGGGGATGTGCACCGCGCCGGGGAGCCGGCCGCCCGCGTACTCGTCCGCCTCGCGCACGTCGACGAGCTTCACCTTCGCGCCCGAGTCCAGGAGCTGGCGGACGTGCTCGTGGGAGACCTCGCGGATCTCCTTCTTCACCTCCGACAGCAGCTCGCGGAACGTGGGGGCCATGGCGATTGCCTAACTACTCCAGCCGCTCCAGCACCAGCGGGCGGGCCGCGGGGGCCCGGTCGCCAAACTGGTAGGCCGCGAGCAGCCGCGCCTTCACGTCCTCCACGGGCTTCGCGTCGTTGTAGTGCACCTGCACCACGGGCTCGCCCTGCTTCACCGCGTCGCCCACCTTCTTGAGCAGCGTGAAGCCCACGGCCGGGTCGATCTTGCTGTCCACGCGCTGCCGCCCCGCGCCCAGCGCCACCGCCGCCAGCCCCACGCCCTCCGTGTGGATGCCGGTGACGAAGCCGTCGCGCGGCGCCACCACGTCCGTCGTGGCCTTCGCGGTGGGCAGGAGCGAGTAGTCGTCGATGGAGCGCGGGTCGCCGCCCTGCGACTGGACGATCTCCTTGAGCTTCTTGATGGCGCTGCCGTCCTCCACGGAGCGGCGCAGCATCCCGCGCGCCTCCTCCACGGTGGCGGCCTTCCTGCCCAGCACCAGCATCTCCGCCGTCAGCGCGTAGGTGATTTCGGTGTAGTCGTCGGGCGCGTCGCCGCGGAGCATGTCCACGGCCTCGCGGACCTCCAGGGCGTTGCCCACCTGGCGGCCCAGGGGCTGATCCATGTCCGTGAGCAGGGCCACGACCTTGCGGTTCATCTCCGCGCCCAGGCCAATCATGGTGCGGGCCAGCACGCGCGCGTCGTCCGCCGTCTTCATGAAGGCGCCGCTGCCCACCTTCACGTCGAGCACCAGCGCGTCGATGCCCTCCGCCAGCTTCTTGCTCATGATGGACGACGCGATGAGCGGGATGCAGTCCACCGTCGCCGTCACGTCCCGCAGCGCGTAGAGCTTCTTGTCCGCGGGGGCCACCTGGGCCGTCTGGCCGATGAGGCAGCACCCCACCTCGCGCACCAGCCGGCGGTAGTCCGCGGTGGACAGGTTCACGTTGAAGCCGGGGATGGACTCCAGCTTGTCCAGGGTGCCGCCGGTGTGGCCCAGGCCGCGGCCGGAGATCATGGGCACGGGCACGCCGCAGGCCGCCGCCAGGGGCGCCAGGCTCAGGGACACCTTGTCGCCCACGCCGCCGGTGGAGTGCTTGTCCACCTTGATGGCCGGCGTGTCGGAGAGGTCCAGGACCTCACCCGAGTGGAGCATGGCGCGGGCCCACGCCCCCAGCTCCCGCGAGTCCAGCCCCTTGAAGAAGATGGCCATGCACATGGCGGCCATCTGGTAGTCGGCCACGGTGCCGGCGGTGTACGCCTGGATGAACGCCTGGATGTCCGACGGGTCCAGCCTGCCGCCGTCGCGCTTGGCCTTGATGAGCTCGTAGGGTTGCACGGGGGCAGGCCATAGCAGGAAGTCCCCACCCGATGCACCCCCTCGCGGGCAGGGAAAGCCCCGGCGGCATCTGGTAGATAGCGGGGCCCATGATGCTCCGCCGACTCCACGTGCTCGCCCTGGCCGCGCTCCTGTGCGCCTGTTCCAAGAAGTCCGAGGACGCCCCCAAGGCGCCCTCGCAGGCCTCCACCGCCACGAAGCCCCCCGAGGGAAAGCCCGTGGTCGTGGGGCTCGTCATCGACGTGGGCGGCCGGGGTGACCACTCGTTCAACGACGCGGCCCTGCGCGGCCTGGAGCTGTGGGCCGCCAACAAGAAGTACGAGAGCGGCAGGTACGTGGACGCTCCCGCTGGCGAAGTGCGTCAGTCCATCTCCTCCGACCTCGCGGCGCTCGCACCGGAAGTGAAGCCGCTGCCGGTGCAGCCCCTGGTGCTCCAGAGCAAGGCGCAGGAGGACTACGCCCCCAACCTCCAGCTGCTGGTGGAGCAGGGCGCGAAGCTGACCATCGGCAACGGGTACCTGCTGGCCAACGCGGTGCGCGACGTGGCCACGGAGAACCCGGAGGCGAAGTTCCTGCTCATCGACAGCCAGCTGCTGGACGCGCAGGGCAAGCCCAAGTCGCTGCCCAACGTGCGCACGGTGCTCTTCAAGGAGCAGGAGGGCAGCTTCCTCGTGGGCGCGCTGGCGGGGCTCGTGACGAAGACGAACAAGGTGGGCTTCGTGGGCGGCATCGAAGTGCCCCTCATCAAGCGCTTCGACGTGGGCTACCGCGCGGGCGTGCGCACCACGAACCCGAAGGCGGCGGACGCGCTGATGGCCGTGTACACGGGCAGCTTCAACAGCGTGTCCGCGGGCAAGGAAGTGGCGCAGGACCTCATCGCCAAGGGCGCGGACGTCATCTTCCACGCGGCGGGCACGGACGGCCTGGGCGTCATCCAGGCGGTGAAGGAGGCGCGGGCGGCGGGCAAGACGGTGTTCGCCATCGGCGTGGACTCGGATCAGTCGCACCTGGCGCCGGACGCCATCCTCACGTCCATGGTGAAGCACAGCGACCTGGCCGTGTACCAGGCGGCGAAGGACCTGGTGGACGGCAAGCTGACGGCGGGCGAGCAGGTGCTGGGCCTCAAGGAGAACGGCGTGGGCATGGCGGACGTGCGCGTGGAGTTCCCGGGCAAGGCGGAGGCGCTCCAGAAGGTGGAGGCGCTGCGGCAGCAGATCCTCGCCGGGAAGCTCACGGTGCCGGGCACGCAGGCGGAGCTGTCCTCCTTCCAGGTCGCGCAGCCCTGATCTCCCTCCAGCACATCGCGAAGCGCTTCGGTTCGTGCGTGTCCCTGGAGGACGCGTCGCTGGACATCCGGCCGGGGGAGCTGCTCGCCGTGGTGGGCGAGAACGGCGCGGGCAAGTCCAGCCTGATGAACGTGCTCTACGGGCTCTACCATCCGGACGCGGGAGCGTTCCTGATGGAGGGCAAGCCGGTGCGCTTCAAGAGCCCGCGCGACGCCATCGCCAGGGGCATCGGCATGGTGCACCAGCACTTCATGTTGGTGCCCACGCTGACCGTGGCGGAGAACGTGGTGCTGGGCCGCGAGCCCACGAAGCACGGCCTGCTGGACCTGGACCGCGCCTGTGACGAGGTGGCCGCCACCGCGAAGCGCTTCGGCTTCCAGTTGGATCCGCGGGCCCGGGTGGACACGCTCACGGTGGGCTCGCAGCAGAAGGTCGAAATCGTCAAGGCGCTGCACCGGGGCGCGCAGGTGCTCATCCTGGACGAGCCCACCGCCGTGCTCACGCCGCAGGAGTCCGACGAACTGTCGCAGGTGATGCGCGGGCTGGTGGCGCAGGGCCGCACGGTGGTGCTCATCAGCCACAAGCTCAAGGAGGTGCTGGGCGTGGCGGACCGCGTGGCGGTGATGCGCAGGGGCCGCACCGTGGCGGAGGTGCGCCCCAGCGAGACCTCCGTCTCCGCGCTCGCCTCGCTGATGGTGGGCGAGGGCTCGAGGAGTGCCGCGGTGACTGGCGTGCCCGTGACGGCTGTCGCGACCACCGGCCTGTCGGGCACCGGCACCACTGGTGCGACGACGTCGCTGCCCCTCGCGCCCGTTGAACCTGACGCGCTCACGGCGGCGACGGGCCCGGTCGTGCTCGAAGCGAAGGACCTGCGGGCCACCGGCGAGAACGGCCGCCCCGCGCTCCGGGGCGTGAGCCTCACCGTGCGTGCGGGCGAAATCGTCGGCATCGCCGGGGTGGACGGCAACGGCCAGCGCGAACTGGCGGAGGTCCTCACGGGCCTGCGCAAGCTGGACGGCGGTGAAGGAACGCTGCTGGGCGGTCCCCTCGCGGGGCTCACCCCGGCGCTGGCGAAGGCGCGCGGCGTGGGCCACGTCCCCGAGGACCGCCTGGCGCGCGCCGTGGTGAAGGCGATGACGGTGGAGGAGAACGTGGCCCTGGGACGGCACCGGCAGCCGCCGTTCGCGCGCGGGCCCTGGGTGGACTTCAAGGGCCGCCGCGACCGCACGAACCAGCTGCTGACCACCTACGACGTGCGCCCGCCCGACCCGACGGTGGCGCTCCAGGCGCTGTCCGGCGGCAACCAGCAGAAGGTCGTGGTGGCGCGCGAGCTGGACGCGGATCCGAAGCTGCTCGTCGTCGTGCAGCCCACGCGCGGGCTGGACATTGGCGCGGTGGCGCAGGTGCATGCGCGGCTGCGCGAGGCGAAGGCACGGGGTGCGGGAGTGGTGATGGTGTCGCTGGACCTGGAGGAAGTGCTGGCCCTGTCCGACCGCGTCTACGTCCTCTACGAAGGCCGCGTGACGGGGCACTTCCCGCGCGAGCACCTGGACGAGCGCGAGCTGGGCCGCCGCATGCTGGGCGCGGAGGCAAGCCATGGGTGAGCGGACGCGGCAGGTGCTGCCGTCGGTGCTCTCCGTGCTGCTGGCGCTCGCGGTGTGCTGGCTGACCATCGCCCTCACGCGCGACGCGGACACCGCCACGCGCGCCTACCTCCAGATGCTCTGGGGCGGCGTGGGCAACTGGCCCGCGTTCCTGGACGGAGGCAGCAGCACCGCCGTGCTGCGCCCCCTGGGCGAGGCCGCGATGAAGGCCGCGCTGCTCACCCTCACCGGCCTGTCCGTCGCGGTGGCCTTCAAGGTGGGCCTCTTCAACATCGGCGCGCAGGGACAGATGATCTGGGGCGCGCTGGCCGCGGCGCTCGTGGGCGCGCACGTGTCGCTGCCGGGCGTGCTCCACGTCCCGCTGGCCCTCCTGGCCGCGGCGGTCGCGGGCGCGGCGTGGGCGAGCATCGCGGGCGTGCTGAAGCTCAAGCGCGGCGTGCACGAGGTCATCTCCACCATCATGCTCAACTGGGTGGCGGTGAGCCTCGTGGACAACTGGCTCGTCATCGGCCCGCTGCGCGCCGTGGCGGAGGGCGCGTCGTCCATCACCGGCACCGCCGAAATCCTCCCCACCGCGCAGCTGCCCCGGCTGCTGGGCGACAGCTCGCGCCTGAACCTGGGCTTCCCGCTGGCACTCGCCGCCGCGCTGGGCGTCTGGGTGTGGCTGTCCCGCACGCGCTCCGGCTACGAGACGCGCGCCGTGGGCCTCACGCCAGAGGCGGCCCGGGCCGCGGGCGTCCCCACGCTGTGGCGCGCGGGCGGGGCCATGGCGCTCGCGGGGGCCCTCGCGGGCCTGGCCGGCGCGGTGCTGGTGCTGGGCACGGAGGGCCGCTACCCGGGCTCGCTGGGTGCGCCCTACGGCTTCGACGGCATCGCCATCGCGCTCATCGGCAACAACCACCCGCTGGGCGCGGCGCTGGCCGCGGCCGTCTTCGGCGTCCTGCGCGCGGGCGGCACGCGCATGCAGCTGCTCGGCGTGCACAAGAGCTTCCCGGAGCTCATCCAGGGCTTCGCGCTGCTCTTCGTCGCCGGCCGCATGGTGTGGCTCGCCCTGCTGGACCGGCGCCAGAAGCGCGCCCAGGCCCAGGGGCAGTCCCAGGCCCCGCAGGCGGGAGTCGAGGTGCCCCGTGCTTGAGGTGCTCCACTCGCTCCTCTTCTCCACCCTGGACGCGGCCCCCGCGCTGGTGTTCGCCGCGCTGGGCGCCATGCTCTCCGAGCGCGCCGGCGTGGTGAGCGTGGGCGTGGAGGGCATGATGCGCACCGGCGCCTTCTGCGCGGCCGTGGCGGCGCTCGTGATGCCCACGCCGCTCGCGGTGCTGGTGGGCATGGGCGCGGGCGCGGGCATCGCCGCGGTGCACGGCTTCCTGAGCATCCGCTGGCGCTCGGATCAGGTCGTCTCCGGCATGGCCCTCAACCTGGTGGCCATGGCGGGAGGCACCTTCCTCCTGGAGTCGCTCTACGGCCCCAACGGCACGCCCGCCATCACCCAGCTGTCCCGCTGGAACCTCCCGGGCCTGTCCCACGTCCCGCTCCTGGGCGCGCTGTCCGGCCACGCGGCGCCCACGTACCTGGCGCTCACCCTGCCCTTCCTCTTCCACCTGCTCCTGTCGCGCACGCCGCTGGGCCTGCGCCTGCGCGCCGTGGGTGACAAGCCGCACGCGGTGGCCACGCTGGGCCTGTCCGTGCCCGCCCTGCGCTGGGGCGCGGTGCTGGGCGGCGGGCTGATGGCGGGCCTGGGCGGCGCGGTGCTGTCCACCGCCGTCCTGGACCGCTTCGAACAGCACACCCCCGCGGGCCTGGGCTTCATGGCCCTGGCCGCCATGGTCTTCGGCCGCTGGACCCCGCTGGGGGCCTTCGCCGCCGCGCTCTTCTTCGCCTTCGGCAACGCGCTGCGGATCGGCCTGGCCTCGAGCGCTCCCTGGCTCCTCGACCTGGTTCCCCAGGGCTTCCTGCTCGCCCTGCCCTACCTGTTGACCCTCCTCGTCCTGGCGCTCCAGGGGCAGCGCGGCCACGCCCCCGCCGCGCTCGGCACCCCCTACGAGCAGGAATCCCGCTGACCATTTTGAGAGGGACCGGGTACTCCAGGACCCGGGTCTGAATCTACTTTTGGTCAGGTCCGACCCGCGAAATCTGAAGCGGCCACCTGTCCTGATGCGTCTGGTCATTCCCGGGCGATCCGCCAACCCCCTGACCTTATTGGACCGTGTTTTTCAGTATTTCCAGTGTGGGCTGATCTGCCGTTGGGTGGACGTCCGGCATGGCGCTGGCAAGGGAGTACGCCCATGTCGGATTGCGTACCGGACAGCGAGCAGGCGCAGCAGGTGGCCCTGTTCGGTTCTGGGACGCGGTCCCCCGGGTTCGGGACAGCGCCTCCGGGCGTTGGCGGACCCGGTTTCCAGGCTGGGGTGGCGTGAACATGCAGACGACGGGAACAGGCTCGACGTCACCCCAGCGCCCTCGCGTGATCGCGATCGACATGGAGTCCGGCGGGGTGGAGCGGGTGCGCTCCATCCTCACGCCGGCCGGCTATGACGTGATGCCCGCGAGCGGGACGACGGCCGCGCTGGAGGCGGTGTCCCGCCACTCCGCGGACCTGGTGCTGCTGGACGTGGACCGCGCCCGCACGGTGGGCCTGGCCGCGTACCGCCGCCTTCGCGAGGAGCTGGCCCCGCCGCAGTTCCCCATCCTCATGCTCACGCCTTCCGCGGACCGCCAGACGCGCCGCGAGGTGATGGAGGCAGGTGTGGACGACTTGCTGACGACCGAACCCCTGGACCCGCTGGAGCTGAAGGTGCGCGTCCACACCCTGCTGGAGCTCAAGGCGCACCGCGAGCAGGGCGGCGTCCGGGAAGTGCTCCAGGACCCGCGCACGCGCTGGGTGCGCATGGAGCGCCTGGCGCGCGTGGGCACGCTCGCCGCGGACCTGGCGACGCAGATGGACCAGCTGGGCGTGGGCCTGCAGCGGGCGCTGGAGCACGTGCGCGCCCGCGCGGGCCTGGGGCTGCCGCCGGACTCGGAGGAGTTGCTCAAGCTGGGCGTGGCCGGGGAGCAGATGCGCCTGCACGGCCAGCACCTGCTGTCGCTGGGTCCTACCTCCCCCAAGGACATCCAGCGCTTCGACCTGCGGGAGGTGGTGCCGGAGGTGGTGTCCCGCCTGCGCGCTTCCGGCCGCCTGGGCCGCGCGGACGTGCGCGCGGTGCTGCCGGAGGACCCCATCGCGGTGGTGTTCAACCGCCGTCAGCTGGAGCAGGTGCTGACGGAGCTGGTCTGCAACGCGGTGGACGCCGTCGAGGACGTGAAGGACCGGCCGCGCGTGGTGCACGTGGGCGTGGAGATGCCGGACATGTTCGGTGACTTCGGTCCGCAGCTCTTCGTGAAGGACACCGGCATCGGCATCTTCGAGGACGAGCTGCAGGCCATCTTCTCGCCGTACTACACGACCAAGACCCCGGAGAAGAGCGTGGGCCTGGGCCTCACGGTGGCGCGCACCCTGGTGGAGAGCATGGGCGGCAAGCTGACCGTGAAGAGCCGCGTCAACCTGGGCAGCACCTTCACGGTGGAGCTGCCCGAGCAGACGTCGTCCTGGTAGCCGCGCCAGGCCACCACACGGGCGGGGAACGCAGTCCCCGCCCGCGTGACGCCGGCTAGAAGCGGTAGGCCACGCCCGCCAGCGCTTCCATCGTGAAGTAGCTGTCGTCGAAGCGCGGCACGATGGAGGGCCCCAGCCGCAGGTTGAAGTTCACGTTGAGGTTGTTGCTGACGAAGTACTCCAGGCCGCCTCCGAAGAGGATGGGGATGACCGGCCCGATGCCCTCGCCGATGTAGACGTTGAACGGCACGTCGATGCCGGCGTTGATCATCAGCGCGCTGCCCACGGGGATGCCCACCACGAACGCCACCGGCAGCGCCATGCCGAAGAGCGTGTTGCCCCGGGGGAAGTAGACGAACGGCCCCGGCTGGAAGGTGATGGCGAAGGCCACCTTGTCCGTCTGCGCAATCATCACGCGCAGCCAGCCCTGGAGCTTGAGGCCCGCGTCGGACGCGTCCACCAGGCCCTCACGGCCCCAGTTGAAGCTGAACTTGCCGCCAATATCCACGGTGTCGGAGCCGCCGTGCAGCAGGCCCAGCGTCAGGCCCGGGAAGCCGATCTGCGCGCTGAACATGTTGCGGCCCGAGCCGACGGTCTCCGCCGCCAGCAGGGACCAGCCCTGCCCGCGAGCCATCGCGGTACCGGGGACGGCCAGGAGCACGGCCAGGAGGAAACCAGGAATGAAGCGCTTCACGCGGTTCCTTTCTGCGAAGGGCCGCGACAGGGGACGCGACCCGTTGGGTTGAGTTGAAGGGTGATTCAGGACTCAGGCGGGTTGGCCACGCTCGCGGGCCAGCACCAGGAAGGCATCGATGAGGGCCGCGAGCTTCGCCTCCGCGCGCTGGCGGGCCTGGGGGAGCGGCTCGCCGGGGGCGGGCGTCTCCTTGTGCTCGAAGTAGTATTTGATTTTCGGCTCGGTGCCGGAGGGGCGCAGGGTGACGCGGCCGCCGCCCTCCAGCGCGAAGGCGACGACGTTGGACGGGGGCAGGCCGCCCTCGCCCTTCTGGTAGTCGCGCACGGCGCTCACGCGGGTGCCGCCGATGTTCGCGGGCGGCGAGGCGCGGAAGGCCTCCATGATGGCGCGGATGGTTTGCGCACCGGCGGCGCCAGGGAGCGTCACGTTGCGCTGGGCGCCCACGTGCAGGCCGAAGCGGCGCTGGATCTCCTCCAGGTACCCCAGGACGGTGGTGCCACGGGCCTCGCACCACGCGGCCAGGTCCGCCATCACCAGGGCCGCGCCCACGCCGTCCTTGTCACGCGTGGCGGTGCCCACGGTGTAGCCGAGCGCCTCCTCGTAGCCGAAGACGAACTGCGTGCCTTCCTTCGCCGTGCGCTCCAGCGCGCGGTTGGCGATCCACTTGAAGCCGGTGAGGACCTCGTCGTACGCGGCGTCCAGCCCGCGCGCGATCTCCCCCAGCTGCGTGGAGGACACGATGGTGGTGACGACGTGCGGGCGCGCACGCTTGGTGCCCTGCGTGAGGACGTAGTGGCCCAGCAGCACGCCCACCTCGTTGCCGGTGAGCATGCGCAGCTTCCCGGAGGCATCCCGCGCCATCACCGCGAGCCGGTCCGCGTCCGGATCATTGGCGAGCACCAGGTCCGCCTTCACGCGCTCCGCGGTGGCGAGCGACAGGTCCATGGCGCCCGGCTCCTCCGGGTTGGGGAAGCGCACGGTGGGGAAGCGGCCGTCGGGCTGCTGCTGCTCGGCCACCGGCGTCATGCGCGGGAAGCCCGCCTCCTTGAGCGCGAGCGCCGCCCACGCGCCGCCCACGCCGTGCATGGCGGTGTAGACGATGGACAGCGTGTCGCTGCCCTTGCGGAACAGGCGCAGGTCCAGGATGGCGCGCAGGTACGCGTTGCCCACGTCCTCCGGCAGGTCGCGCCACAGCCCCTTCGCGCGGCCTTCGGCGGGCGTGAGCAGGGGCACTTTGTTGGCGGGCTCCACCTTCGCGATGGCGTCCGCGATGCCCACGTCCTGCGGCGGGACGATTTGAGCGCCGTTGCCCCAGTAGACCTTGTAGCCGTTGTACTCGGGCGGGTTGTGGCTGGCCGTGACCATCACCGCGGCGGCGGCGTTGAGGTGCAGCACGGCGAACGCGGTGACGGGCGTGGGCACCGGCTCCGGGAAGACGTGCGCGGGGATGCCCTCCGCGGCGAACACGGCGGCGGTGTCCTCCGCCAGCTCCTTGCTCAAGCGGCGCGCGTCGCGGCCCACCACCACGCCGCGCGTGGTGACGTCCGGCACGGTGGCCTTGAGGTAGCGCGCCAGGCCCGCGGTGGTGCGGCGCACGACGGCGCGGTTCATCCGGTTGGGGCCGGCGCCCAGCACGCCGCGCAGGCCCGCGGTGCCGAACTCCAGGTCCTGCGCGAAGCGGTCCGCCAGGTCCGCCCAGTCCGACTTCGCGAGCACATTGGCCAGCTCCGCCTGGGTCTCCGGATCCGGATCCGCCTTGCGCCAGGTCTCCGCCCGCTCCCTGAGTCCGGTGGTGTCCATCGCGCGTTGCCTCGTGGTTGGAGAAGGGGCCTCTTCAGCCCTTGTAGTCGGTGAGGTGCTTGCGGCGCACCGGCCCCTTGGGGCCATCCTTGTTGTTCTGACACGCGACGCAGAACTCCGCGTAGGGCATGGCCTTGAGCCGACCCATGGGAATCTCCTCGCCGCACTCCTCGCACTCGCCGAAGGAGTCCGCGTCCTCGCGCAGCTTGCCCAGCGCCTTCACCACGCGCGCCAGCGTGCCGTCCGTGTTGCGGTTCCGGCTGGAGGCGATGGTCTGCATCATCTCGTTGAGGGGCTGCTCGTCCTCGTCGCCGCCCACGCGCGCCTCGTCGGTGCGGTTGGGCTCGATGCGCATGGGCGCCTTCCCGGTCAGCTCCGCGTGGAGCGCGAGCAACTGCTGGAGGAAGTCCTCTCGCTGCTTCGGGGTCACGGTGCGCGTCTCCGGAAGGGGTCAGTACTGCGCGGTGGAGAGCTGCCCGGTGACGATGGCCACGGACGCGGAGGCGCCCAGGCGGTTGGCGCCCGCGCGGATGAGCTTCACGGCGTCCTCCGCGGACCGCACGCCACCAGAGGCCTTCACGCCCACCTCGTCCCCTACCACCGCGCGCATCAGCTCGATGTCCTTCACCGTGGCGCCGCCGGGCCCGAAGCCGGTGGACGTCTTCACGAACGCGGCGCCCGCGGCCTTGGACAGCGCGCACGCGACGACCTTCTCCTCGTCCGTGAGGTGGCCCGTCTCCAGGATGACCTTCACGGGCAGCGGGTGGCTGGCCTCCACCACCGCGGCGATGTCCTGGTGCACGCGCTGGTAGTCGTGCGCCTTGAGCGCGCCCAGGTTGATCACCATGTCGATTTCACGCGCCCCGGCGCGGATGGCCTCGCGCGCCTCGAAGGCCTTCGCGGACGACAGCGCGGCGCCCAGCGGGAAGCCCACCACGGCGATGGGCACGGCGGACGAACCGGCCAGCACACGCGCGGCGGTGGCCACGTGGCAGCTGTTCACGCACACGGTGGCGAAGCCGTACTGCCGGGCCTCCTCCGCCACGCGCACCACGTCCTCGGCGCGCGCCTCGGGCTTGAGCAGCGTGTGGTCGATGTACTGCGCCAGGTCCGTGGCCTTGCCGAGGGTGGCCGGGTCCACGCGCGCGGTGGCGGTCTTCACACCGGGCGGACGCGGGGGCTCGGCGTTCAGCACGGCGGCGGGCGCGGGCGGCACCGCTTCCTGCTGGACCTTCCAGGCGTGCAGACGGTGACGGGCCTGGTCGACCAGCTCTTCCAGGACGGTGAAGAAGGCTTCGGCGTCGGACGGCATGCGGCGCCCCTTAGCCCACTCCCGGCCCTCGGGGAAGCGCTCGCGGGAGGACTGCGCGTCCGTCAACGCACGGGGTGCCGCGAAGGGGAGCGGGGCTGTAGAGTTCCAACCCGTGAAGGTCTTCGCGCGGCTGCTCGCACTCCTTGTCCTCCTCCTCGCGGCGCTGCCGGGCCACGCGGCGGCTCCGGCCTCCCCGGCCCTCCCCTCCCCCGCTCCCGGGCGGCTCACGGTCTACTTCCTCGACGTGGGCCAGGGAGACGCCGCGCTCATCGTGTCGCCCACGGGCAAGACGGTGCTCGTCGACGGCGGGCCTCCGGAGGCCAGCACGCGGCTGGCGGCGCGGCTGCGGGAGCTGGTGAAGGGACCGCTGGACCTGGTCATCCTCACCCACCCGCACCTGGACCACCTGGGCGGGCTGCGCTCGGCCTTGAAGGCTGTGGGCGCGAAGCGCTTCATGGACCCCGGCTTCGACCACCCGAGCGAGGCGTACCGCGACCTGCTGGACTTCGTGGGCAACGAGGTGGGCCAGGTGATGAGCCCGGAGCCCAACCCGGCCTCGCCCCAGACGCTGCTCACCGTGGGGCTGGGCGAAGGCGTGGCGCTCACGGTGCTCTGGCCGCGCGTGCCCCAGGAGGCGTTCCTCGCGGACACGCGCTCGGACGCGAACGCGAACTCCATCGTCACCAAGCTCACCTACGGGAAGACGGCGTTCCTCTTCACGGGGGACTCGGAGCCGCCCACGGAGGCGGTGCTGCTGCAGAAGCCCGTGGACCTCACGGCCACGGTGCTGAAGGTGGCGCACCACGGCGGCAAGCACTCCTCCACCGCGGCCTTCCTGGAGCGCGTGAAGCCGCAGGCGGCGGTCATCTCCTGCGGCGTGGGCAACGACTACGGCCACCCGAGCCCGGAGGTCCTGGGCCGGCTGAAAGACGTGCGCGCGCGCACCTTCCGCACCGACCAGGACGGCGAGGTGATGGCGGTGAGCGACGGCACCACCGTGACGCTGCGCTCGGCGAAGGGCGGTGCCGGGGCCGCGAGCCTGTCCGGCACCCAGCGGGCGGGGAGCCCGGTGGCGCTCGGCCCCATCGAACCCACGCCGCACGGCCGCGCTGGCCGCTCCGTGGAGAAGGAACCGGAGCCGGGCACGTCCCGGTCCCGGACGCCGGTGGAGCCCTCGGCGCCCACGGGCACGGCCGCTGCCACGGGGGAGCGCTACGTGTCCCTGAAGGGCAGCAAGGTGTTCCACCGCGAGAGCTGCTCGACCTTGAAGCGCTCGAAGAACGAGCGCACCGTCTACTCCAGCCGCGCCGACGCCCTGCGTGAGCGCCGCCCCGCCGAGGACTGTCATCCATGAAGGCCCGCATCGCGCTGGGAGTGGGGCTGCTGCTCGCCTCCCTGGCCTGTCAGCAGCAGCCGTCCGCGCCGCCCGCGCAGGCCGCCCCGGAGAAGTCGCGCTACTTCGGCGGCGCGCCGGACGGGAAGCTCCACGTGTACTTCTTCGACGTGGGCGCGGGGGACGCCGCGCTCATCGTCACGCCGCGAGGCAACACGGTGCTGGTGGACTCGGGGCCCGCGTCCGCCGAGTCGCACCTGGTGAACCGGCTGCCCGAGCTGCTGCGCCGGGAGCTGGACCTGGTGGTCCTCACGCAGCCGGATCCGAGGCACCACGGCGCGCTGGAGGCGGTGCTCAAGCGCGTGGGGGCGCGGCGGTTGATGGAGCCGCAGCTGCCCGACACGTCGAAGGCCTACGACGCGCTGCTGACGGCCGTCGGGTCGCGAGGGGTGCAGATCTTCTCGCCCGCGCCGTCCTCGTCCGCGCCCAAGGAGCTGGTCCGGCTGACGCTGGAGGACCGGGTGAACCTCACGGTGCTCTGGCCCCGCGCGCCCGCGGAGCCGCTGCTGAAGGGGGCCGCGGACGCGGAGGGGCGCAACGCGGCGAACTCCATCGTGCTGCGCCTGACGTACGACGACACGTCGGTCGTCTTCGCGGGCGGCGCGCGCGGGGAGACGGAGGCCCGGCTCCTGGAGCGCGGGCTGCTGTCCTCCGCCACGCTGCTGAAGGTCGGCTCGCCCGGCGTGGAGGGGGCGAATTCGCAGGCGTACCTGGAGGAGGTGCGGCCCCAGGCGGCGGTGATGAGCGGGGATGACGGCCTGGGGAAGAACCCGAAGGTGAAGGAGCTGCTCGCGCGGCTGCGCGGCGTGGATGCGCGGACGTTCCGCACGGACCTGAACGGCGAAGTGCACGCGGTGAGCGACGGCAAGCAGTTCGAGCTCTCGCTCCAGCGTCCCTCACCGGGGGAGCCCTCCTCCGCGCGGCGCATCTTCCCGGGGTTGGATCCGCGCCCCCCACTGGTGCGGACGGTGAAGCCCGCGCCGCCGGTGAAGCCGACGCCCACCGAGCCGCCTCCCGCCGTCCGGACGGAGCCCGCGCGAGTCGTCGAGGCGCCGCGGGACAGCGCGGCCCGCGCCAGCAACGTAATGGACGTGGATGACCTGCCCACCGCGCGCAAGGGCACGCGGACGGAAGCGCCGGAGAAGGCGGTGCGCTCGTCGTCCAGCAGGGCCTCCATGTCGGACAGTTACATGGCGAGCAAGAACAAGCAGATCTTCCACAAGGCAACCTGCCGGAGCGTGAAGCTCATCAATCCGGAGAACCTGCTCACGTGGAGCACGCGTGATGCGGCGGTGAAGTCGGGCCGCAAGCCCGCGGGAGACTGTGACCCGTGACGAAGAAGACGAAGCCCCGGTCCAGGGCCACGGTGGACCGCATCGAGGATGACGTCGCCGTGCTGGTGGTGGACGGTCAGCAGGTGACCCGCGCCCTGAGCACCCTGCCGTCCGGCGTGCGCGAAGGCGACGTCGTGGACCTGGAGACCGGAACGGTGGACACCGAAGCCACCGAGTCCCTGCGCGACGACGTCCGCGCCGCGAGGGAACGCGCGATGCGCGGCAAGAAGCCGCCCGCGGGTGACTTCGACCTCTGAGACGGAAGCGTCCTGCTCGACGTCCCGGGTCAGCCGGCCGGAACAGGACGCGGTGGGAGGGCCTGCTCACCGCGTGACGCGGAAGCAGGCCCACCTCATCCATCGACTACGGCGTGGAACCTTCCGCCGGAGCCGCGGCCTCACCACCCGCCGCGCTGCCCTGCGGAGGCGCCACGGGCTCGGCGGCCCCCGGCGCGGGAGCGGCCTGACGCGGCGCCGGAGTCGGGGCCACGGGCGGCGGCGCCTTGCCGGTCACCTTGTTGACCACGTCCGCCAGGGCGGGAGGCAGCATGCCCGCCGCCGAGAGGCCGAACAGCGCCACCACCGGCAGGACGATGAGCAGCAGCAGCACCAGCGCCACCACCTTCAGCGGGCTGCCACGGCGCGCGGGCACCACCGGACGCTTGCGCGCGGCCTTCGAGTCCAGCTGGCGCGCGTCCTCCTCCTCTTCGTCGCCGCGCGGATCCTCGCGCGTCTCGTCCTGACCGGGGTCCTCCTCGTCCGAACCGTCGCCCCGGTTGCCGGGCAGGTCCAGGTCGGAGAACAGCTCGTTGAGGGGCGCGCCGCTCGCGGCGGGGGCATCCTCCATGGGCGCCGCCGCCGCACGGCGCGGAGCGGGCGTGGCCACCGGGGCGGGCGCCTGCCGGTTGTTGCCGAAGAGCGTGCCCTCCTCCTCGTCGCCGTCGCGCTCGAACCCACCGTTGTCGTCCTCGGAGGGACCGGGCTCGTTCTCGGCGTAGAAGGGCTGCTGGGGCTCCGGCTCCCGGCGGGCGGGCGCGGCGCGCGCGGGCGGCGGGGGCGCGACGGCCACGGGCGGCGGCTCGGGCGGCGGCGGAGGCGGCTCCGGCGGCGCGGCGGGCGCGAGCAGCGCCGCCAGCTCCGGGATGTCCGAACCGCGCTTCCAGTCCGGCATGCCCTGGCGCCAGAAGAAGCTGCGCGCGCTGATGGTGCCCGCGGCCATCCACTCGGCCACGGCCGTCTCGTCCAGCGGGCCCTCCTGCTTGTTGCGCACCATCACGAACCACGGCGCCCCGGCGGTCTGGCGGGGAGGCGCGGTGCGCGTGGGCTCATCGTCCCAGGGCGTCTGGGGAGCCGACGCAGGAGGTCTGGCCAGGGGCGCAGGAGCTGCCGCGGCGGCCACCGGAGCCGGGGCGGGCGCGGGCGCGGCGGCGGCACCCCCACCTCCCGCCAACGAACGCTCCTGGGCCCGGATGCGCTCCACGTCGGCGAGCGACACCACGCGGGTGCTCTCTTCCTCGGCGGGCCCTTCCACGGTGATGACGTTCTGGCAGTTCTTGCAACGGACCTTGACCGTCTTGCCGCGGACTTTCTCGTCCGCAATGGAGTACCGCTTCTGGCAATTGTCGCAGGTGAAGTTCAAAGGGGGCGTCCGGCTCTCGGGGGAAACCGGCGGGGATGCTACCGCCAGAAATCTCCCGCGCAAACACACGGTTGACTCTGTTCTTCGGCCCATCTATTCAGCCGCCCTCTGTTTCACTCCAGGCTCTACGAGGGTGGCGCATGCCGGCGAAGGATCTCGGGACCAAGCACAGCTGCTACAAGTGCGGGACGAAGTTCTACGACATGAAGAAGCCGGACCCCATCTGCCCCAAGTGCGGGGCGGATCAGCGGGAGAACGTGGTCGCCAAGCCCGCCGAGGGCCGGCGTGGCCGCCTGGCCGCGGCTCCGAAGGTCATCGAGCCCGAGCCCGAGGAGACGCCCGCCGTCGAGGACGACGAGGAGAGCCTCGAGACCTTCGGCGATGACGAGGACGCCGAGGAGGCGCCCGCCGCCGAGGACGACGACATCTAGGGTCGTACCCAGGGTTGAAGGTTTCAGGGCCCCCCGAGCTGCTCGGGCGGGCCCTTTCGCCGTTTCCCGCCGCCCGCTCTCCGGGGCCGGGAACAGCCTCCCCGGAGCGGGGACCCCCTCTGGAAGGGGCCCGCACCGCTCCGGGACGTCACCTCAGGTGCCGCTCAGACGCTCGTGCGACGACACCAGCGACAGCTCGGTGAGCGCGCTCTGGATCTTCTCGTAGAGGTTGGGCCCCATCTCCTGCATGCCCACCGGACGGGCGCCCTTGCGGCGGGCTCCCAGCGGCAGGCGCTCAACCTCTGCGGACAACGTGGGTTGCTTCCTGGCCTGATGCATGACGAGTCCCCCTCGCGGAAGTGTTGGCTTCCCTGAAAGCAATTTTGCCACCAAGACAGAAGTCTGAACAGGGGGCGTGCTTCCCGGCACTTATACGGAACCCCGGACCGACGCTTTCGTTCCATGGGCTCCGCACGCGACAGTCATGTCAGGGGCGCCCTACCTTCCCGAGCCGACCTGACGCAGCGCTTCCACGCCCCAGGTCTGATCGACCTGCACGGTCTCCCCCGCACGGACGGTGACGGTGCGGGAGGTTTCCGGCAGCCGGTCGTGCCAGAAGACGAGCGTGTGGGCCCCTTCGGGGACGCGCATCCGGAAGCGCCCGTCCGGGGCGGTGGTGGTGAAGTACGGGTGGTTGAAGGTGCGGACCACCGCGCGCATCCACGGGTGCACGTCGCAGCGGACCTGGACGGTGCCCGGTTCGGCGGGCAGCGGGCGGCGCAGGGTCATGCCCTCCAGGGGCATGGCCACGTTGAAGACCGAACGGTTCGTCCCGGCCTGGGCGCGCACGTTGTGCACCAGCGGGTCGGAGTTGCGCAGCAGCAGCTCGCCGCCGGCCATCGCCGCGAGCGCGGGGGGCTCGTAGTGGCACTGCTTCTGGTCCAGCACCGGCGGGGCCGCGGGCGTCTCCGGGGCGGGCAGCCCCGCGCCGTCCTGGAGTGAGACGACGGCGTGGGCCAGGGCGCCCTCGCCTCCCACCACGAGCGAGCGGTCCTCCGCCTGGTCGCCGCACACGCTGGCGACGGTGGCGGAGGTCGGTGCGCTGGAGGGCTGGGGAGGGGTCCCGGTGAGGAGCACCCGGCCCTCGATTTCGCCCCACTTCACCGGCCCGGTGGGGCGCGGCGCGACGGCGGTGGGAGGAGGCGTGGCCGAGGGAGTCGGTGGGGGTGGCGCTTCGCGGCAGGCCGCGGCGAGGAGGAGCGCGGGGGCCAGGAGGGGGCGGAGGCGGAGGCTGGACACGGGGCCTCGTCTAACGGGTGCGTGAAGCGGATTCAAACGCTCAAGGGGCAGGCGGGGAACATAGGGATGGACGCCTCCCCATTTACGCGTTGGAACCCCAGCACCCTTGTTGGTACAAGAGCCGAGCCGCGCGTCGGTGCGGCCGTGTGGGAGGCAGCAACTTGCGGGAGAAACTGAAGGCCTTGGCGGAGCTGCAGAAGGTGGACCTCGAGGTCGCCTCGCTCCGGAAGGCGGCGGACGTGCATCCCCGCCAGATTTCCGAGCTGGAGCGGGAGCTGGGGGTCGCGCGCAATGGCATCGAAGCCGAGCGGACACGCGTGGCCGACCTGGAGAAGCAGAAGGCCCTGCTCGAGCAGAACATCACGGACGAGAAGGACAAGGTGAAGAAGTGGGAGCAGCGCCTGTCCGACCAGCGCTCCACGCGTGAGTACTCGGCGCTCGCTCGCGAAATCGACATCGCGAAGAAGGGCATCCTCACCCAATCCGAGGCGCTCACGGAGAAGGTGAAGGAGCTGGGCCAGGCTCGCGAGGCCATCAAGGGCAAGGAGGCGGACTACGCCACCAGGCAGCAGGGCCTGTCGGGCCGGATGACGGACCTGCGCGGGAAGCTGGGCGAGTCCGAGTCCCAGGTGAAGGAGCTGGAGGGGCGCCGCGCGGAAGTCGCCGCGAACGTGGATGCCACCCTGCTCCGCCGCTACGAGGTCATCCGCAAGAAGAAGCTGCCCGCGATGGTGGGCGTGGTGGCCGGCACCTGCCAGGGCTGCAACATGAACCTGCCCCCGCAGATGTACAACATGCTGCGCACCTCGCTGGGCACCGACGTGTGCCCCTCGTGCAACCGCATCATCTTCGCCATCGAAGCGCTGCAGGAGAAGCCCGCCGAGAAGTAACGGCGGTGCCTGCTTCGCTCCCTTCGCCCATGCCGCCCCCTTCGCTCGTCGACGTCCTCCGTCACATCGCCCGTGAGGAGCCGCTGACGGCGACGGTGCGCGCCTTTCGCGGGCTCACCCGCGAGCACCTGGGCCAGCTGCTGGACGAAGCCGCAGAGCAGCTGGGCGGCGGTCCGCGCGAGGCCGAGGCTCCCGATTCGGAGCCCGCCCCGATGGCGGAGCCCGTCTCCACTGTTCCCAGCATCGAGGCCGTGGGCCCGGCGGCGGGTGGAGCGTTGAACCGCGTGCGCGTCTATTCGGACGGAGCGGCGCGAGGCAACCCGGGCCCCGCCGGCGCGGGAGCGGTGCTGATGAACACCGAGGGCGCGGTGGTGGCGCGCCTGGGCAAGTTCCTGGGGCACCAGACGAACAACTACGCCGAGTACATGGGCTTGCTCATCGGCCTGCAGCACGCGAAGAGCCTGGGAGCCCGCGAGGTGGAGGTGTTCGCGGACAGCGAGCTGCTCATCCGTCAGCTGGGTGGGCGCTACCAGGTGAAGAGCCCCACGCTGAAGCCCTTGTTCCTGGAGGCGCAGAAGCTGCTCGCGACCTTCGGCAAGGTGAAGCTCGCCCACGTTCCCCGCGCGCAGAACGCGGAGGCGGACGAGATGAGCAACCGCGCCATCGACGAGCGGATGTAGCCCGGAGCGCGGGCGCTACTCCTCGTCGCCGAAGTAGTCCAGGTCCAACCTCTTCACCGTGTACGTGGCGACCTCGGTCACTCCGACGCCACTGTCGATCATCAACTTGGCGAGTTCACCGCCGTCGATGAGGACGATCTTCTTCTCGATGTGCTTCACGTAGTCGCGAGCCTCGCGGCTGAAGTCCGAAGTCGTGATGAGCACGCCCTTGCGAGCGCGTTGTCCTTCAAGGCTGCCGGCGAACGCCTGGACCACGGGGCGGCCCACGGTGTTGTTCCACCGCTTCGCCTGGATGTAGACGACGTCGAGCCCCAGGCGGTCTTCCTTGATGATGCCGTCGATGCCCTCGTCGCCGCTCTGGCCAACGGCCTGCCCCGCGTCCTTGCGGGAGCCGCCGTAGCCCATGGCGACGAGGAGATCGACGACCAGCTTCTCGAAGAACCGGGGGTCGCAGGCCTTGATGCGCTCCAGCAGCTCTTCCGCGAGGCGGCGGCGCAGCTCCTGGTAGCTCTCTTCGAGGATCTCTTCCGGAGTCTCGTTGGAGACAGGAAGCTCTGCCGACGACGGCCCGGCGTCCGGAGCGTCGTGCTTGAGGGCGGCGAAGGCGTTGTACTCGGGAAACTGCTCCAGGAACTTCATGTCGACGCGCGTCGGCTTGCCCTGAAGGACCTGCCGGCCACGCGGGGTGATGCGGAAGCGCCCGCGTCCGTTGGCTTCAACGAGGCCAGCCTTCTGCAAGTAGGTCTTCGCCCAACCGACGCGGTTGTGGAGCCGCCGCTGGCGGCCACTGGGGAGCAGTTCATTGCGCTCCTCCTCGGTGGCCTTGAACTCCACGGCGACGGCCTCCACTGCTTCGCCAAGCGTGTGGTCCTTGCCGTCTTGGGTGAGCCGAAGGACCGGGAGCATTGCGCTCTGGAAGTCAGGGATGGGCATGGTCAGGCGACCTTGGCATCGCGGCGCCGCTTCGAGCGCGGGCGAGGTTCGTTGTCGCCAGGTTTGTCTCGTTCTGCTCGGATCCGCTGGAGAAGTGCTGAAGCGGGCTCGTCGGAGGGCTCTTGGGGCACAAGCTCGCCCCGGAATGCATGCTGAAGGATGGTTGATTCGAGCACAGCAATGCGCGAAGTCGCTGAGGTAACCTCGTGCGACATGCGTTCGAGTGCAGCCATTGCTGCGCCGATTCGGCGGCTAATCTGTTCCTGCTCAGCTAGTGGTGGGAGCGGCAGTGGCGCAGACTCGATGTCATTTCCGCTGATATGCGGGAGCTGAGTCCCAGTTGCCTGATCTCGAATATGTGACTTGAAATGATCGCTATTCAGATACGCCAGCAAGAAGTCTTCATAAATCGCGTTGCCGAGTCGGAATCGACCGACACGCTGGAGCAGCAGACTCGGCACGTCTTTGGAGGTCAAACGCGCGATTTTCAACCCAGCAGAGACGAATGGACGATCCATCGCAATAACCAGATCGCCTGCTCGGAGCTCATATTCGGAAAACTCTCGCCTTCTCTCCTCGGAGAGATGCACAGTGTCTTCCCATCGAGTTGCCCCAGGGACAATGTTGGTTCCTCGAAGCAATCGAATACCTTGAGCGCTGAACCACGAACTCTTGAAGGCGTATCCAGGTTGGAGTTCTGCAACTCGAGCAACTGACGTAAGCTCCCACGTTGAGGGCAGATCATCGAATTTCGCGCCTGCTGCTCTCGCCTGGGCAATGGCCTGACGTGATACCCTCCGTTTTGTGCTTCTAGCTTCACGCGCTAACAGAGTCGAGACGGGCTCTACTTCGGGGTTTTGCTCGCGCCAATCTCGCGTCAGGTCGCCTCGGAACGCAGCTGCGAGCACTGACTGTCGGAATCTCTCGATCAGCGCTGGGATAGAGGCCAGGGCCTGCTTCGCGTGACGGCTACGGGCCAGGAGGGCGTCGAGCTTGGCGACGATGCGGCGCTGTTCATTGATGGGGGGAAGAGGAACCTCCAGCGACCTACAGTCTGATACGGCCACATTGTGCTGTCCGACGGTCGCCTTCGAGAATTTCGAGGCCCAAGCTTCAGCCTCATGACTGAGGAAGTTCGCCAAATACCGATTATCAATGGCTTCTGAACGGGCGCGGAAGGCAACAATGGCCTGATTGAAGTTCCACTCGGGGAAAGTGTCGGGCAGTACCGAGACCTTGCCGAGCGGTGGGCCGACGATGTTCATAAGAACATCCCCTGGCATAGCTCGTGACCGTCGTAGGAGCGTCTCGTGGGTCTCTCTTGAGACAAACGTCGGATCCCTGGTGAAGTCGAGCGAACCGTCGAAGGTGAGGTTGTAAACCTTCACGAAGGGCACATCGCCCCTGGTCGCCATAAGGTGCGCCTTCGGGGTTGAGCCATTCGGAATCGACACGCAGACATCGGAAGCCTTGGCGTACACCCAGCCAACAGGTAGCTCGGACTTCATGAGGCTTCACCCGCAAGCACCCTTTGCAATACCTCGATCCCACCTATTGCAGTCTGAAGCTGCTCTCGAATCTCGGCGGCGATGGCCTCCGGCTCGGCCGCATCATCGCCCTGGCTGAGTCCTTCATTCTTGAGCCAGAGTACGTCAAGGTTGTCGCCTCGGGCTTTGATGTCCTCGCGACTGAACTTCCGAAAGCGACCTTCAGGGCCTTGGTCCTTGCGCCTGCTCTTGCCGTGAGCATCGTCGCCGAACACCTTCTCGAAATCAGTAAAGTGCTCGCGTAGGAACGGGGTCCGTTTCCCATAGGAGGGGGCATTGGTCCGCATGTCGTAGAACCAGACGGCTTTCGTGTTGCCCTTGTCTGTTTGGCCACGGGTAAAGAACAGCACGTTGGTCTTCACCCCCTGCGCGTAGAAGATGCCGGTCGGCAGTCGCAGGACCGTGTGCAGGTCGCATTTATCCATCAGGTCAGCACGGATCTCTTGGCCGACGTTTTCCTCGAAGAGCACATTGTCCGGAACGACAACAGCTGCGCGACCACCGGGCTTCAGGCCCCGGTAGACGTGCTCCAGGAACGCAAGCTGCTTGTTCGAAGTCGGGAATGTGAAGTCATCGCGCTCGGGCTTGCCGCCACCCTTCTTGGTCCCGAACGGCGGGTTCGTGATGATGATGTCAGCCTTCGGGAGGTCGCGCCCGACCGGCGAGAGCGTGTCGCCGAGAATCAGCTCCCCCTCCAAGTCGTGCAGGGCCATGTTCATCAGCGCCAGACGACGGGTTTCAGGAACCAACTCCACGCCGTAGAAGGCCTGCCTGCGCTGGAACGCTTGCTGCTTCTCCGTGAGGTCGAAGTAGTTGTCTGTCTGTGAGCGGACGTGCCGGTCGGCAGCGATGAGAAACCCGCCCGTTCCCGCTGCAGGGTCCTGCACGGTCTCACCGGGCTGAGGCTTCACCACGGCGATGATCGCGTCCACCAGAGGCCGAGGCGTAAAGTACTGCCCCGCCCCGGACTTCACCTCCGTGGCGTTCTTCTCCAGGAGCCCTTCGTAGAGGTCGCCGAGGTTCTCGCGGTCCACCCCGTACCAATCGAGCGCATCCAGGGCCTTTACGAGCGCGTTCAAGTTCTTCGGATGCCTCAGCGATGTACTGGCGTCCGCATAGATGTCCTGAACGCGCCTGTCATGATGAGTACCAAGCTTGAGGAGCATCTCCCGATAGAATTGGAGCTGATCCATCCCCTCACGCTTGACTAGGTCATCCCAGCGGTAGCCCTTGGGAAGCTGTTCCTCTCGCTTCTTCTCCTTCGCCATCTTCAGGAACAGCACGAAGGCCAGCTCGGCGACGTACTGGTGGTAGGTCACCCCGTCTTCGCGGAGGAGGGAGCAGAGGTTCCAGAGCTTCTGTACGAGTTCGTTCGCGTTGGTGTTCATCCGGTTGCCTTGCCACCTTGTTGCCAGAGAGCGTCGTTCAGGTCAGCAAGGACCTGCTCCAAGCGGCCCTCGAAGACCTTGTTGAAGTACGTGAAGCCACCACTGGCCCCGAACTGGCCCTGGTCGAAGGCGTCCTTGTCCACGACGGACTCGACCTTGAGCTGCTTGGCGATCCGCTCCAGCCACTTCCGCTGCGGTGGCGTCCAGGCCTTCGCTTCCAGCACCTTGCGCAAGGCACGGTCCACACGCTCGGAGTACGGGACCAGCGCCTCTCCCAGTGCCCGCTGGCGGATGAAACCGATGATGGAGGCCGTGATGTCCTGGTTGGTCGTCTCCCTCCATGCCGTCTGGAGCGAAGTCTCGTTGTAGCCCGCCCGGTCGAGCGCCAGCTTCAGCTCCTTGAGTTGCTGGCGCGTCAGCTCACGCGGCCGCTGGCAGACCACCATCAGCGCCGGGAGCACGTTCTGGTTGTTCCGGATAAAGGTCCCGAAGTCGTTCAGGTAATCACCGGGCCTGACACGCCCCGCGCCGTAGCCCCGCTCCACGGACTTCAGCGAGTCCGCGTGATGACTGACGTAGATGGGCGGCACGGGCCCCGTGGTCGTATCGAGCACCTCGCCCACCTGCTTGTGGGCTGAGAACCAGGCCGCGACCTCGGCCGAGGACTTCCTCCGGAGGAAGAGCAACAGGTCACCGACGGGCATTCCGGCTGCGGCCTCGAAGTGGTCGGCGGACTTCTGCTCGATGGACTGCCGCTTGCGCTGGAGCTTGACCACGAACTGGTCAATCACCTGCCGCTGGGCCTCTGCATCCTTGAGGCTCAGGACCTCCTGGGCGAGCTGCACGAACGTGAAGGACGGATTCACGACGACCGGCTTCATCGACGTGAAGGGCTTCAGGGCCGCATAGAGGTCCACGGCGTCGAAGACGCGGAAGACCTCCTTGCCGATGTCGTCACATCGGCGCGTCCCCCGGCCCAGCATCTGCTCGTAGAGGATGCGGCTCTTCACCCGCCGCAAGAACACGAGGTTCACGATAGGCGGCACGTCGATGCCCGTCGTAAGCAGGTCCACGGTGACGGCGAATCTCGGCTGCTTCTCGTTCTTGAAACGGCGGATGAGCTGAAGCGGCTTGTCCGAGCTGCCGGTGATCTTCATCACCGCGTCATCGTCCACGCCCCCGTACTGCGCATCCAACGCCTTCTTCAATGCCGCGACCACGATGTCCGCGTGATGGTCCGTGGCGCAGAAGATGAGGGTCTTGCCCTCCGCGGCAGGATCAATCTGACGCGCCAACTCCTCGCAGATGACACGGTTGAAGTTCTCCGTGACGACCCGGGTGTTGAACGCATCCACGTCGAAGGACAGTTCGTCCGGCATGTGAACGAGATCAAACTTCTGGGCCTGGACGTTCCACGTCGCGGCCTGCTCGCCGGCGGCCCAGCGGATGCCACCTTCGGACAGCTCGGTGGTGATGCGAACCGGTGGCTCATGGTCCACGAGCCAGCCGTCGATGACCGCCTCCGGGTAGCTGTACGTGAACACCGGCTCGCCGAAAATCTGCGTGGTGTGCAGGGCCGGTGTCGCCGTGAGTCCAATCTTCACCGCGTCGAAGTGGTCGAGGACGCGGCGATACGTGCTGATGTAGTCGTCCTGACTCCGGAAGCTCAGCTCCGTGTCGCTCATCTCCCGGTCGAGGGTGTAGCCGCGGTGGCACTCGTCCACGACGATGCAGTCGTAGTCGTCCACCTTCGGCCGCTCGCCGTCGTCGCTGTAGAGGGTCCGCTTCACCATCCCCTGCACCGTGGCGAAGTGGAGCTTGGTCTCAGGGTCCGGCCGGATGTCCTCCATGCCCTTCACGTTGAAGATGTCCGTGAAGGTCTGAAGTCCCTCCAGACGCGCGTGCTTGAAGGCGTTGATGGCCTGCTCGCCGAGGGCACTGCGATCCACGAGGAAGAGTACGCGGCGGAAGCGCCGGGTCTTCACGAGCCGGTACACGAGTCCGATGAACGTCCTCGTCTTGCCCGTGCCCGTGGCCATAGCGATGAGGCAGTCACGGCGACCGTCCGCCAATGCGGCCTCGACGGCGTGAATCGCCTTGAGCTGGTAGTCGCGCAGGCCGAGGTACTCGGTCGGTTCCACGCGCAGCGCCGCTTCGGACGACTCCTTGTCCTGCTGGAGCAAGCCCTTCAGGCCTTCTGGTGAGTACCAGTCGACGAGGGCTCGGGAATGGTTGGTAGGACGCCGCGCATCGAGGAAGTGGATCCCACTCTTCAACTCCAGCTGGCGCAGGTACGGCCTGCCGTTCGTCGCGAAGAGGAAGGGCACCTGGTATTTGCCCCAGGGTCCACCTGGAAGGACCTCGTCGCCCTGGTGCCGATAGCCCTCGCTGTACCGCTTCGCTTGCTGAATGGCGCCCGGCACGTCCTTGCTCCGGCGCTTCGCTTCCACCACGGCCAGGACCTCCAGACCGGCGAAGAGGACGTAGTCCGCAGGACCGCTCGCGGTGGGCCACTCCGCGATGGCCAGGTTGCGGCCACGCTGCGGCCGGACGCCCGCCGCGAAGGTGAGGGTCTGCGAGTCGGCCTCCCAGCTCACCTGACGAAGCTGCGCGTCGATCAGCTTGCGCGTGTCGGTCTCGTCCAGGTCCAGGTCCGCACCGGCGGACTGGGCGTGTTGGACCAGGAGGTCCAGTTGCTTGGAAGGCATCGCCTCCGCCTTGACCTGTGCAGCGTCGAGCCCGGCGCGGAGCTTCGCCTCGGCCTCCCCGGCGAGCGACTGCCAGAGTTCGCGCTCCTCGGCATCCTTGCGGGCCCTCTCCTCTGCCGAAAGACGCCGCCGGGCTTCCTCGGCTGCCGCGGCCAGGGAGGCTTCGGCACCCAGCTTCGCCTGCGCCAGTTGGCTTCGAAGTCGTTCCAGCTCCTGCGCGAGCGCCTTGCTCTCCTGCGCTGGATCAGGGGGCGGGATGAACGGCCCAGGGTTGAAGTTGCGCTCCTTGCTGAAGGTCCGGTGGAACCAGATGGCCAGCACCCGGGCAATCTTCAGCCCGTGGAGCGCTTCACTGTGCGTTCCCCGGACCTCATGCGCGGCGGCGTTCCCGGCTCGCCGAAGCCCATGGAAGACCTGCCGGACCTCGACGGTCAGCGCGCCGCGCGAGTCCAGTGCACGGATGAGATCCACCTGGTTCTGGTCCGGTGAAGCGAGCAGGCCAAGGTTCGCGGCGGCTCGCTGGGCGAGGACCTCCGCGAACTGCCGGAGCTTCATCAGGCAGGTGGTCGGATCTTCGGCGAAGTAACGCTCTGCCTGAGCCCCTAGCGCGACGAGCAACGGGTCGTGGGTACTCAGGAAATCGAAGTTCGCGGAGCGCGGCTGGGGAGCAGGCACCTCACAACTCTACCGAATGTTCACAGCTTCCCGAGATCCGGAGGGAGGGGTGCTGGGTCCAAGCCACCCCTGCCAACTCGGATGGCAGCACTCCTTCCGTCAGGGCACCGTGTCCCCCGCCACCGCATTGGACGGCTTGGGGCGGTCCCAGCTCTGGAGCGCGATGGTGACCGCGCCGGGCAGCAGGAGCTCCTTCTTCACGCGCGCGTAGACCGCCTTGGAGTCCGCTCCACGCGCATCCAGCTGGCGTGCGAGGACCAGGTGGAGCGCGGCGCGCTCGCCCCAGTCCAGCGTCGTGATGGACTCCACCGGCAGCTTGCCGCTCAGCACGTCCCGCAGCTCGCCGTAGCCCAGCTCCACGCCGGAGCTGTCCAGCATCCTCACCGCGAGCGCAGGATCCCCGAGCCTTTCGAACTCCGCCGCCAACAGCATGCCCGTCTCCGTGTCGATATGGCGGAAGCCGAGGAAGTCCGCGTTGGCGGAGGCCCTCGCTGCGAACTCGGGCTCCTCGGCCAGCGCCATCAACACCCGCGTGGCAACCGCGAGCGGGTGGTCCGCGGGCACGGCGCGCAGCTTCGCGGCGTCCACGTGATGACCGAGCGAGGCCGCCAGCCACTCGCCCACGCTCCCGTCCGGCCGATCCTTCTGGACGTTCTCGATGAGCCGCCGCATCACCTCGTTCTTCGTGCCCATCTGGGACGCGTGGCCGACGAGCTTCGCGTAGAGCAGCACGTCGTCCAGGTCCAACCCATCCTCCTTGTCAGCGAGCGGGAGCAAGCGCTCCGACAGCCTGCGCACGGCCTCGTCGCGGCGGCCCAGGGCCACCAACGCCTCCGCATGCGTGTCCTGGAAGCGCGAGTACTCAGGGTCGCCCTGCTCCATCGCGTCCAGCAGCGGAAGCGCCTCCGCCCAGCGCTGCTGACGCACGTAGCGCACCGCCAGCGCCCGGCGGGGGAGCGGATCCCCTGGATGATTGCGCAGCAGCGCTTCCAGCCGCTCCGTTCCCCGGGGCTCCGGCTCCGTGCGCGCGAGCAGCGAGGCCATGGCCACGGAGCCCGGCTCGCGCTCGATCGCTGCCTGGAGGTAGGCGCGGACCTCGTCATTGCGCCCGGCCCGACGCATGTCGTGCATCCACATCCGCTGCGCGTCCACGTCGTCCGGATGCGCGTCGCGCTGCGCCCGCGCCGCGGCGAGCGACGCGAGGAGTCCTTCCCCTCGCGCGACCACCATCCTCGCCGCGACCGCCGCATTCCGCGCGGCCGGGGTCTCCGGCAGGGCCTGCCAGAGACCTTCCGCCAGGCGGGCCGCATCGGCCGTGCGGTGGAGCGACATCAGCCAGCCGTAGCTCGTGGTCCATCCCCCCGGCGCCTGCCCCAGATGGGTGCGAACCGTCGAGTTGCCATCCTCCTTGCGCATCGTGAGGCGCTCGGGCGGATCGGTCAGCACGTAGTGGATGGGCCCCACGCGCTGGAAGGTCGTGCCCGCCAGGGCCAGGGGCGTGGAATCCGGCTGGGTGCTGGGCGCGCTCCGTGAGTACGTGACCGTCGTCCTGTAGAGCGGCGCGGCGCCCAGCACGTTGTAGACGAAGAGGCCGCCCTCGTCGGTCACGAACACCGTCTCATGGGCCAACGGGCCCTTCTCACCCTGGATGTCCACATCCAGCGGCCCGATCGGCATCGGACGCGAGAGATGATCATTCGCCGCGAGCGTGAAGTGCTCGTCGCCCGCGGTGACGGTGACGGGCAGGTCCAACGCGTTGACGAAGAGCACCTGCTCGTGGGCGTTGAGGGACCGGGCCCCGGCCACGATGGCGAGCGCGCAGACACCGATGCCGCCCAGCAGCAACACACCCTGGCGGCGGGAAGTCGAAGGTGCACTCACGGCTGGACCTCCTGGGCGAGCGTCGAAGCGGTCAGCAACAGCGGGCGGCGGTCGCCCGCCCCGGGCAGGTGCCAGCGATCCACCCACGCGTGGAAGAGGACCTCCATGGCACGCGGATCCGCCGCGTCCGCCGAGAGTTCCAGCGGCGGCACCGGCACGTCCAGCCCTTCGTACTTCACCGACCAGACCCGCTGGGACGGTGGGCCCGCCTGGAATCCCTCCCGCACGTGGAGGGTGAACAGGGGAGGCCCCTCGCGCGGGGCCCCCCGGCCTCCGTCCACGACGAGGACGCCCAGCCCCAGCGCCTCATCCAGCGTCCGTCGCCAGGCGCTCAAGAGCAGCTCCGAGGGATCATCCCGGGGCGACGTCGGTCTTCCGGCGGCCGCCTCCCACGTCACGGTGATGCGGCGGTTGTGCGTACGCGAGACGGCATCCAGCAGGCTCGTGAAGAACGCGCGGGACGGCGCGGCGGCGCTGCCCGGATCCAACCGCGCTTCGAGCTGTGCGCGCGCCTTGCCCAGCTCCGCGTCCACCCGGGCCTGGATCTGCGGGGCGAAGCGGGGGTCGGGCTGGCCGCGCAGGTACTCGAGCATGGAGCCCAGGTCCCCCCGGGATGCGACGCGCGACCAGGAGTGTGCCGCCGCGGCTTGCTTCTGCGGCCACACGGCCCCGCCCACCAGCAACACGCCCACGCACGCGGCGGCGAACACGCCGGGCCAGGGCGAGCGCGCGTTCCCCGCGCGCACATGGCCCTTCTTGTCCGCGCGTGCCAGCAGCGCCGGGGGCAGGTGCTCCACCCCGCTCTCCGCATCCAGCATGCCCCGGCCGAGCAACTCCAGCACGCGGCGGCGCCGGGCAATCAGTTCCTGCGCCAGCGCCTCCGCCTTCTCCTTGCCTCGCACCGTCAGGACCGTGCGCTCGCCGTTGAAGTGCATCTCCATGGCGGTGTGCTGGTAGACGCCGTTGTTCTGGTGGTTCACCAGCTGCAGGTCCTGCAGGTGCACGAGCGGCCACACGGTGATGCGGTCGATGGCCACCTGGATGAGGTGCAGGGGGTGGATGGTGTTGAAGCGTCCATAGGGGCTCGCCATCACCCGCAGGAGGTCGCGGGCCTGAGCCCAGGTGACGCCGAAGGAGACGGCCGCGAAGATCGCGCACCAGCCCCAATCCGAGACGTCGCGCTCGGAGATGCCGAAGTAGATGAAGGCCATGAGGAAGGCGGTGGCGGAGGCGAGCGCCAACGTGCCGATCGCCGGCATCACCCAGGTCGTCAGGACGCGCCACCCGCCAATCCGCTCGGCCTCCGAGTGCAGCCATTCACGGGTGGCGGCCGGCAGGGCGTCCACGTCCAGGGTGACGCGGGTCGGGTACGCGACCTCGGTGGCGCTCTCCGGGTTGAAGCGCCGGCCGAACCCGAGCAGCCGGTTCGCGGCCGTGGACTTCTGCTGGGCGAAGAGGTGCGCGGCGGCGGAGGAGAGCTGGCCTCCGGTCCAGCGGCGCAGCTCGGGGTCCGCGCCCTCCGGCAGCTCGGCGTCGAGCCGTTCCAGCGCCTTCGAGGCCTCGGCTTCCTGGCCGAACTCCAGCATCGTCGCGATGCGCCGCACCTTGAGGGCGAGCACGTCCATCCGCGAGATGCCAGGCAGCGATTGCGCCTGCTCGAGCACCTTGAGCGCGTCCGCCACCTGTCCCATCGCCTCCAGGCAGTCCGCCAATGCCACGCGCGGAGCCACCTCCGAGGGGCCATGCTTGCCCGCGCGCCAGAAGGCGTCCGCGGCCTCCTTCAGCCGCTCCTGGCGGACCAACGCCCAGCCCCGCTGCAGGTGCCCCTGCCAGTGGTCAGGCGCGCGCGAGAGCAGCGCGTCGAACTCCGCCAGCGCCTGCGGGAGCTCACCCTCGAAGAGGAAGTGACGGCCCAGCAGGAGGCGCGCGTCGTGGAAGTCGGGCTGCTCGGTGAGCACCGTGGTGAGGACCTTCCGGCCCCCGTCCTTGTCTCCCGCTTCGAACAGGTTGATGGCTTCCTGGAGGTGGGCGTTGTTCACCGCCTCCGGGCCGTCCGCCTGTTGCGCGGCGCTGGCGTCGAAGGCCTGACGCGCTTCCGCGTCGGAGAGCAGCTCGTAGGCCTCGCGCAGGCGCCGGAACTCCTCCGGGTGCGTCTCCGGCGGGTTCTGCCGGACGCGCTCGAAGTAGGCCTTCTTGATGGCGCGGGCGTCCGCGTCCTTCTCGACGCCCAGCACCTCGTAGGGGTTCTGGCGGGGCTCGTTGTTCACCTTCGCTCCAGTCCTGGCGTGTTCGCGGCCGCGTTCACGAGCCGCCACGCCTCATCCAAGCTGTCCACCGCGATCAGGCGCAGGCGCCCGGTCACTTCGGGCGGCAGCGCCGCCACGTCATCCAGGTTGCGGCGCGGGTGCAGCACCACGCGCATGCCTTCGAGGTACGCGGCCACCAGCTTCTCGTGCACGCCGCCCACCCGCCGCACCTCGCCGTTCAACGTCACCTCGCCCGTCACGGCCAGCCGCGCGGGCAACGGGCGCTGCGTGTACGCGGACAGGCCCGCGAGCGAGAGCGCGAGGCCCGAGGAGAGGCCGTCCTTGCCCACCTCGGTGTCCGTGTAGTGCAGGTGCAGGTCGTAGCGGGTCGTGAGCGTTCCCAGGCTCAGCGCGGTCGCGCGGGCACGCACCACGCTGAAGGCCACGTCCGCGGCCTCCTGGCCCTCGGGGCCCACGCGGCCACTGCACCGCAGCACGCCGCGCCCGGGCACCGCGACCGCCTCCAGCGGCGAGACATGCCCGCCCCCCGGATGCCAGCCGAGCACTCCCACGCGGCCCACCGCGGGCACGTCGCGCGCCAGCAGTCGGCGGCGTTCGGCGACTTCGGCCTCGCGGCCCGCGGCCACCAGCGACTCGCCGTTCGCCGCCGCGACGGCATAGAGCGCTCGCGCTTCGTCCAGCGCTCCGGCTTCGAGCCGGAAGTCTCCCAGGCGCAGCGCGGCGGCGCCGGGTGCACCGGGCATATCCACCACGGCGCGGCGGGCCTCTTCCACCTGGGCGGCGGGACGTCCCTCCAGCCACAGCAACTCCGCGCGAAGCAGGGCCGCGGCGGCGCTGCTCCGGACCGGAGCGGGCGCGACCACGAGGTGCCGCTTCACCTCCGCGAGCGCGCCTCGGCGGAGTGATTCAACGGCGGCGTCGAGCTTCACCTGAGAGAACGCGGCGCGCGCCGTGGGCAACTGGAGCGCCTGCGCGGCCTGCTCCAGGGGAGGCGCGTCCAGCATGGCAGTGGTGGCAGGAAGTCCAAGCGCGGAACGCGCACCGAGCACCGACTCCGCGAGGCGCGAGTCCTCCGGCGCGAGCAGCCGGGCCCGCCTGAGCGCGGGCATGGCTTCGGAAGGACGGTTCGTGCGTTCGCACAGCCGGATGATGGCGCGCCACGCCTCCAGCTCACCGGGCGCGGCTTCGGCGGCTTCGAACGCATGCACGAGCGCGTCGTCCGGCCGTTCCTCTTCCAGGAGGTTGATCAACTCCGCGCGCACGGATGCATCGCGGGGCGCTTCACGAACGGACGTCTCCAGCAGCTTCAGCGCTTCGGCCCGCTTGCCCTCGCGAGCCCAGGCTCCGCACAGGAGGCGGCGCGCGGGCCCGCCTCCTCCCAGGTCCAGGGCCTTGCGCGCATGCTCCGCGGCGCCGCGGAAGTCGCGCTCCTGGAAGAGCGCCTCGGCCAGCGCAAGCCGAGCAGATGGCTCGGCCGGACGCAGCACCACCGCGCGCTTGAGTTCAGTCAGGAGCATGCGCCCTCCTGGAGCAACAGGCTCGCGCCATCCCGTCGGCACCGGAGCCTGCTCAGCGCTGGGCGCCCCCGAGCACGTGCATGGGCTACGCCCATGGAGCGCTGCATCCCCCAGCACGGAAGTTCGGTCGGCGGCACTTGCTCGCTCAGCCCAGGTCGAACAGCAGGTCGGTCAGCTCGGCATCCAGGCGGGCCGCGGCGGCGCGGTCCCCCTTCGCACGGGCCTCACGCAGGGCGTTGCACAGCGACTCCAGCCGGGGACGCACTCCCGCTGGCGCGGTCGCGATCCGCTCGGTCGCGGCGGTCAGCAGCGCATCCGCGTCGGCCTCCGGGGACACGGGCGTCGCCGCCGCCACGGGCGCTGGCGCTCCCGGGGTCGCGCCCCATTCACGCGCCAGCCGCTCCTTCGCCTCCAGCCGCTGCTCGGGCCCCAGGCGCTGCGAGCGCTTGTCCACCACGAGCGTGGCCTCCTTGCCCGTGGAGACCACCCGCGTCGTGACGTCGAGGATGCCGTTGATGTCGTACGTGAACGTGATCGCGACCTTCTCCGTCCCCGCACGCCCGGGCGGCACACCCTCCACCGTGTACGCGTCCAGCAGCAGGTTGTCCTTCACCAGCCGCGCCTCGCCCTGGAACACGCGGATCTCCACCGCGCGCTGTCCGTCCGCCGTCGTGGCGAAGGTCTCCGTGCGCGACACCGGCACCGTCGTGTTGCGCGGGATGAGCGGCGAGAAGACGCCCCCCACCCGCTCGCGCCCCACCGTCGCCTGCACCTCCACGCCCAGCGTGAACGGACACACGTCGGTGATCATGATGCCGTGCGCGGCGCTCACCGCGCCCGTCTTCAGTCCCGCTTGCAGCGCGGCGCCCAGCGCCACCGCCTCGTCGGGGTGCACGCCTTCGCGTGGCTCGCGCCCGAAGTACTCGGCGACCAGCCGGCGCACCAACGGCACGCGCGAGCTGCCCCCCACCAGCACCACCTCCGCGATGGACTTCTTCGACAACTTCGCGTCGCGCAGCGCGCTCTCCATCGGCTCGAGCGTGGAGCGCACCAGGTTCGTGATCAGCGCCTCGAACCTCGCGCGCGTCACCTCCACCTCCAGCGACGCGGGCGTCCCACCCCGACCCGGCGCGAGGAACGGCACGATGACGGGCGTGGCCTCCACGGACGTGAGCGCGATCTTCGCGGCCTCCGCCGCGGCCTTGAGCCGCACCTGCGCCGCCAGGTTCCCGGTCAGCGACACGCCGTGGCTGCGCTCGAACTCCGCGCCCAGCCACGCGGCCAGCGCCTGGTCGAAGTCGCTGCCTCCCAGCTGGTTGTTTCCCGCGGAGGCCTTCACGTCCAGCACGCCCTGGAACATCTCCAGCACCGACACGTCGAACGTGCCGCCGCCCAGGTCGTACACGAGCACGTACTGCTCGGCGTCCAGATGGTTCACGCCATACGCGAGCGCCGCGGCGGTGGGCTCGTTGAGCAGCCGCTCCACCTTGAGCCCCGCGAGCTCACCCGCATCCTTGGTCGCCTGGCGCTGCGCATCGCTGAAGTACGCAGGCACCGTGACGACCGCCTCCGTCACCGTGCCGCCCAGCGCGCGCTCCGCGTCCTCGCGCAGCGCGCGCAGGATGAGCGCGGAGATCTCCGTGGGGCTGTAGCGCCGATCTCCGAGCATCACCGGCAGGTCGCGGCCCATGCGCCGCTTCACCTCCGCGATGGTGCGCTCCGGATGCACGAGCAACTGCGCCCGCGCGGACTCGCCCACGTGGAGGCGGCCCTCCGCGTCCAGCCCCACGACGGAGGGTGTGAGCCGCTGCCCCAACCGGTTGGTGAGGAGATTCGGACGGCCCGCGCCGTCGAGCGCGGCCACCAGGGAGTGCGTGGTGCCCAGATCGATGCCAACGACATGACTCATGTGAGGTGAACCCGGAGGCTTTCAGCGAAGGACCGCGAGCGACGGATCAGGACTCCGGCGGAGTCCACGGCTGGGCCGGCGCGGCGGCAGCGGGCTCCGGAGCCGAGTACAGCCCGTGCAACTGCCTCAGCCCCTCCTCGCTGATTCCCGCCTCCCGGGCGATCTCCATCGCTCGCTCCGGCGACGCGTGGGTCACCCACTTCCACTTGTACGAAGTGATGAGCCCCCCGATGCAGGCCAGGGCCATCAGGCCCAGGGGGATGGCGCCCCCGGCCTCGTGCTCGGCGAAGGCGATGGAGCCGAAGAGCAGCGACCCCAGGCCCACGACGATGAACAGCAAGCGCGCCCACGCCACGAGCACGGACTTGCCGCTCATGCCAATGGCCTGCCCGCGCCAGCCGTTGCCTTCCTCGGCGACGACGAGCCAGCCCTCCAGCGGGATGAGCGGCACGAAGTTGATGTGACCGAACTTCGTCGCCACGTAGCCCAGGCCTGGAATCGCATCGACCTTGCCGTAGAGCCTCGAACCGAAAATGACCATGACTTCCCCCTCGAAACCATCACGCCGTGCCTCAGGGGCACCCGGTGGCGTGGGCGCGAATCCTGCGGCACCCGGGCGAACACGCGCAATCCCCCGCCCCGGGTAGGACAGCGCCTCACGAACCCGAGGGCCACCGCCATCCAAGCCATACGGACCTGGCGGCCAGGATGGGCTGCGTCTCACTGCGAGTGCCCCCGGCTCCAACGCCGCGTCACTCAGGGCCGGCGCACGCAGCGGAACCCGACTCCCGTCAGACCGTTCTTCGGATAGGCGAGGCCCCGGTGTGCGGACCGGAACAGGGAGGGCACGTGATTGAGCCAGGAGCCTCCCCGGTGGACGGGCTTCGCGGGCACGCCGGAGGGCTCCGCGGGCGCGTCCTCCCCCAGCCGCTCCTGGTAGCCGGTGGCGGTCCATTGCCACACGTTCCCGGCCATGTCACAGAGCCCCCAGCCGTTGCATCGCGGCCCGGCGTGGACCACCGGGGTCGTGCCCCCCCGGCAGCCGCGCGACGCGCAGGGCACCGAGCCGACCACGCGCTCCGCCTCGAACGACTCGCCCCACCAGTAGGCGGAGGCCGTCGAGGCACGCACGGCGTATTCCCACTCCGCCTCCGTGGGCAGTGCTCCGCCCACGAGCTCGCAGTAGGCCCGCGCGGCGCGCCAGTCCACGCAGTTCACGGGATGATCCGTGCGCTCGGAGCCCAGATTGCAGCGACCGAGCCAATCCCCTGGGGTCTCCGCGTCAGTCCACCAGCGCGCCTGGGGATCCTTCGCGCGCACCTGCTCACGTCGCGCGGCGAAGGCCCTCACCGTCACGGGCGTGACGTCCATCTGGAATCGCTCGAACGTGAGTTCCGTCCGGGGCCCCTCGTCCACGTCCCGCCCCGGCTCGCCCGCCGGTGAGCCCATCTCGAAGCGCCCGGCCGGCAGCCACACCGACCCAGGTGGCGACACGCGCTCCACGCGGGTGCCACCTGGAGCCGTCGCCTCTTTCGCGGGCACGCAGCCCACCACGAGCCCAAGGACGGCGACGGCTGGGCGGGACAGGGAGGAGGTCATCCGAGGCATGTTCGAACGCGACGGCACGGAACTCCAGCAGGACGTCACGGCCCTCCAGCTCCGGCGGGTGCTCCATGCGCCACGCCCTCCAGCAACGCCAGGATGAACGCGTCGTACGCGTCCTTCATCGGCAGCTCGTAGTCCACCTTGAGGCGGCGGCGCTCCGCGAGGACCGTCTCGCCCGTTTTCGGGTTGCGCGCCTCCTTCGCGTACGTCTCCCGGTAGAGTCCCGTGCCGCGCTTCTGCCAGTTCGGAAGGTCGTTGAAGTTCACGCCCCGCTGGAAGAGCAGCTCGTTCTTCTCCGCCACCGACAGACGCATGAGCGTGTTCGTGGCCTCCGCCACGCCCTTGCCTTCGCGGCGCAGGCTCCAGTAGCAGTGCGCGTTCAGCGCGTTCCGGACCGCGTCCTCGCTGCGCCAGCGGAAGTAGTCGCGCACGAGCCCCGCGTTGGGCAGCTCGCAGATGCGGCAGTCGAACACGGCCAGATCCCCCAGGAGCAGCGAGAACTTCGCGCTCGCCTCACCCGCGAGGATGGAGTTGAGCTTGCGCGTCTTGCGCCCGAAGGTGTCCTCGTCCGGGTGGAACAGCAGGGAGATTTCGTCGCTCTGCGTGTAGCCGTAGACGACCCGGAAGCCGCAGTCCATCAGGTGCCCGGTCGTCGCGACCATCAGGTCGCGCACGCGCACGTCGAAGGGGCTCTCGAAGGCGTGCACCTCCTTCGTCAGCCGCGTGAAGCCGCGCCCATCGATGCGCGCCACCATGAACACGCCGGGCAGCACGCACAGGTCGTGCGCGGTCTCGAACACGCGCATCTTCTCGTCGAGCTCATCGAACTTCACGTTGCCACTCCTCCACGGTGAAACCGTCCTGCGACAGCCGGACGAAGAACAGCGCGTCGAAGCCCTCTTCCGGGCTGGGAACCTGCAAGCGTTTGTACGTGCCGAGCACGCCCACCAGCGGCACGCGCTGCTCCACCGGGCGCTGGTCATTGCGCAGGAGCGCGTCCGCCACCTTCGACTGGAAGTAGAGCCCCACCACGCGGAAGCCGAACTGCTTCGCGGCGGAGATGTACCGGGAGCGCTCCGCCACCGTGGGGTTGGTGTTGTCCACCACGAAGGGCTGCTTCGCCTCCAGGCACGCGCGCAGCAGCACCTTCTCCCGATGCCGCGTCTTGAGCATGTCCAGGCTCAGGCGGACGTGCGTGGTGAAGAAGCGCTCCCGGAAGAAGCTGCTCTTCCCCGTGCCCTGGATGCCCGTGAAGATGACCGCTTCCATGCCGTCCCTCCCCTCCCGCGAGGGCCGCTCGCGGAGGCCTTGGGACGCTCAGGCGCGGGGAAACCCGACAAGCCCCCGGACGCTCACCCGCTGGCCCCCGCCAAGGTGGGCACGCGACATCGTCCCTTCCTGAAGGTGGACCCGCCCCGGCTGGCTGTTGTATCCCCGGAGTGCCGGAGCGGTCCGGGTGAACGCCGGCCATCGCAGGCATGGATGGCGGGAGGAAAGTCCGGGCTCCACAGGGCAGGGTGCTGGCTAACGGCCAGTCGAGGCGACTCGCAGGAAAGTGCCACAGAAAACAGACCGCCTGTCCTCGCAAGGGGGCGGGTAAGGGTGAAACGGTGCGGTAAGAGCGCACCGCGTCCGGGGTGACCCGGACGGCACGGTAAACCCCACCTGGAGCAAGAGCCAATAGGAGCGCGTCCCCGAAAGGGGACAGGGATGGCCCGTCCTACGCGCTCGGGTTGCTCGCTGATGAGGTCCCTGGGCAACCAGGGCCCTAGATGAATGTTCGCCGCCCATCCCGAAAGGGGTGGGGACAGAACCCGGCTTACAGGGCCGCTCCGGTTTTTTTCCCTGTCACCCGCCCACGGGGACCTGCGCCAGCAAGAGGCGGCCCCGGCCATCGTTGCGCACCGCCTCCGGGTTGGTGATGGGCAGCCGGGCGTCGTTGCGCGGCTCCCACAGCCCCATCCACACGTTGATGGCGCGCGGCGACGCGCCCGGCGGCAGGGCGATGACGAACTCGTCCTTCACCGTCTCCCCCACCTTCCACTGCGTGGTGGGGTACAGGCCGCCCGCGGGCTTGTGGTCCACGTTCATGCGCTCCATGCGCCCGTCCGCGTCCTCCAGGTGCACGAAGACGAGGTAGTCCTCCTCCAGCGGCTGGAGCACCTTGAAGAAGACGGTGACGCGCGCCTGGTCCCCCACGGGGATGCGGCCCGGCTGCACGGACGCGCCCACCACCTCCACCTTGCCGCCCAGGTTGGCGCCGCTGCGGATGGACAGCGGGGGCACCTGGGTGACGGTGGCCGCGCGGCGCTCCTCCGGGCTGGCCCCGCCGGGGGCCTCCACGATGCAGGCACTGGAAGTGCCCAGGAGGACGGAAGCGGCCACAAGGACGTTCAGGGGCGGAAGGCGCATGACGGAGGGCCGTTCTACCCGGCCACGGGCGCTGCATCCAACTGCGTGTTGGTGTATGCGGAGCGGCGATGAAGACCCCGACCTCCCTCGACGCACTCCTGGCGCAGGTGCCCCCCGCCCCCTCCCCCGCCCCCACTCCCGGCGGCGGGACGACGCAGCCGGGCACGGGGACCCCGCCGGACACCGGGCTCACCGGCGGCGAGGTGGTGGGCATTGGCGGCGCGGCCCTCTTCGTCGTCCTGGCGCTGGTCGCGGCGCGCAAGCTCTTCGGCAGGAAGCGCGTGCCGGAGGCCCCCCGGAAGCCCGAGGAGGCGCCCCAGCTGCCCGCGGAGCGCCCCGAGCTGCGCGTGGAACTGCCGCCCAACGAGGCGGAGCTCGCCCGGCGCCGCGAGTTGGACGACGCCCACGCGCGCATGGACGAGCTGCGCCGTCAGCGCGAGACGGCCTCGTTCGCCGCCCACGCCGCCAAGGACCCGGCGGAGAAGGCCCGGCTGGAGGCGGAGGTCCGCGCCCTCAAGGAGAAGGAGGAGGACGCCAAGCGCGTCGAGTACCGCGCCAAGAAGGCCGTCGACGACGAGACGCGCGAGCGCCGCAAGCGGGAGCAGGCCGAAGCGGTGCGCCTGCGCGAGGAGGCCGTGGCCCAGGAGGCCGCCCAGGCGGAGGCCGCCCGTCAGGCGGAGGCCGCCGCGGCGCGCGCCAAGGTGGAGGCGGAGGGTGGCCGCACCCTGGCGCAGGGCCTGGACCGCACGCGCAACCAGGGCTTCATGGCGCGGCTCAACGGCCTGTTCGGCGGCCAGCGCACGATGGACGAGTCCGTCCTGTCGGAGCTGGAGGAGATCCTCTTCACCGCGGACATCGGCGTGCGCACCGCGGACCACCTGGTGGAGGTGGCGCGCGAGAAGCTCAAGCGCAACGAGCTGAAGGACCCGGAGCGCATCAAGGGCGCCATCCGCGACGAGGTGGCGCGCATGGTGGACCTGCCCGTGCCGCGCTCGCTGGAGGGCGGAGGCCCGCCGCACGTGGTGATGGTGGTGGGCGTCAACGGCGCCGGGAAGACGACGACCATCGGCAAGCTGGCCGCGCAGCTCACCGGCCAGGGCAAGAAGGTGGTGCTCGCCGCGGGCGACACGTTCCGCGCCGCCGCCACGGAGCAGCTGGATGTGTGGGCCGGCCGCGCCGGCGCGCAGCTGGTGACGGGGCCAGAGGGCGGAGACCCGAGCTCCGTCATCTTCGACGCGGTGAAGAAGGCGAAGGAGGAAGGCGCCGACGTCATCATCGCGGACACCGCGGGCCGGCTGCACACCAAGGCCCCGCTCATGGAGGAGCTCAAGAAGGTCAAGCGCGTGATGGACAAGGCGCTGCCCGGCGCGCCCCATGAAATCCTGCTCGTGCTGGACTCCACCAACGGGCAGAACGCCATCCAGCAGGCCAAGCAGTTCCACGAGGCCGTGGGCGTCAGCGCCATCGCGCTCACCAAGCTGGACGGCACCGCCAAGGGCGGCGTCATCATCGGCATCTGCGACGAGCTGAAGCTGCCCGTGGTCTGGGTGGGCGTGGGCGAGAAGGTCGCCGACCTGCGCCGCTTCGAGCCGCGCGAGTTCGTGAAGGCGCTGTTCGACTGACGGACCGCCGTCACTGCCCCATGAGCTGGGGCAGGAGCTGTTCCAGCAGCTGCTGCGTCTGGGCGTCCAGCTTCACGTCGCCCAGGTCGCCGCCCATGGCCTCCATCAGCCCCTGGAGGTCCGCCGCGCCCAGGTCCTCGTCGCCGTGGGCCTCCTCCCACCAGCGCGCTCTCAGCTGCCCCAGCGCCTTCGCGTTCGCGGGGCTCGCCTTCGCCAGCTCCTGCGTGAAGCACGCCTTGCACGCCCACTTGAAGCGGTACGTGTCCACGTACGCGCGCAGGGCCTTGAAGAAGGCGCTGTCCCCCACGAGCTTGCGCGACGCGTGGTGCAGGAGTGGCGCCTTGCCGTACACGAGCGCGCCGTACTCCAGCTCGCCGCCGTCGAAGTCGCCCGTGGGTCGGTCCGCGCGGCCGTCCCTGCCGCCGGACAGCCGGAAGAACTGGTACGGCATCACCAGGGCCTCGTTGCGCAGGGACTCGGCGGCCTCCGGGCCGTGGGCCCACTCCATGTAGAGGAGCGCCGCGTACTGCGCCAACGACTCGTCCACCACCGGGTCGTGGATGGGGTCGGAGCCCACGAGCCCCGCGAAGTACTGGTGCGCCACCTCGTGCGCCACGGTGAACTCCAGCGTGCGCTCCAGGGACTCGCCCACCTGCGCGCCCACCTGCGCCAGCAGGCCCGCGCCTTGCGCGTCCAGCAGCTCCTGGAAGGCCTCCATGCCGGGCATGCCCGCCAGCATCTTCAAGGGGTCCTGCTTCGCGCGGTAGAGCGACGTGCCCACCGTCACCAGGCCCGGGAACTCCATGCCGCCCGCGCCCCCGCTCAAGGGGGCCTGCACCACGCGGAAGTGGGTGTAGGGCAGCGGGCCCAGCCGCTTCTCGAACTCCGTCAGGGCCTGCGACGCGTACTTGAGCACGCGCTTGCCTGTCGCCGCGTCCTGCGCCGCGAAGTGGCTCTCCACCGTGACGCCATTCACCGTCGAAGTCGCGGACTGGTAGCCGCGCGTCACCAGCACCGGGAAGTCGCGCACCGCCGCCGCCGCGAAGCTGTAGCGCACCCGGCCGTCGCGCTCGGGCACTTCCCCCAGGGGCGTCCCGGTGGCGTGCGCCGCCCAGCCCGACGGCACGGTGAGCGTGGCCAGCACGTGCGCGGGCTCGTACAGCGCCAGGTCCCCCATGCCCTGCGGGCCGGCCCACGGCTGGCCCTGGTCATCCACCGGGGGCACCTGCGGCACCACGCCCACCAGGCTCACCACGTCCGCCGTGGCGGAGAAGGCCCCGTGGTCATCCGCGCCGGTCTTCCCACCGCCGCCCAGGCCCATGAGCGACTCCGCGCCCGGCGCCGCCCTGGGCACCGTGCCCTTCACCGCGACCTCCAGCGACACCGTGCCGCCGGGGGCCACGGGGGGCTCCACGGTGATGCGCTGCAACGTGGGCTCCGGCCCCAGCTCCAGCGCCACGGCCTTCCCGTTGAGCTTCGCGCTGGAGAGCGTCACCTGGCGGGAGCGGGTGTTGGGCGTCAGCCGCAGGTACAGCTCCGTCAGCGGCCGGGGCCCCTTCGCCACCAGTTGCACCTGCACCTTGCCCCAGACGCGCCGCTCCTTCGGCTCCACCTCCAGTTGCACGCGGTAGAGCGGCACGGACTCCAGCGGCCCCAGCGCCTTCGCGGCCCGGTCCCGCTCCCCCGGCTTCAGGTGCTGGAGACACAGCTGGACTTCCGGAGCCACGCTTGGCGCCACGCTGCCCGCGCCCGGGATGGCGGGCGCGGCAGGAGGGGCCGCGGCGGCAGGGCCTGAGAGCAGCGCGCACAGCAGCCACCATCCGGGGAGGGTCCGCATGGGGGCATGCTAATTGACCCCGTCCAGCGCCGCTCGCTACAAGCCTCCGGGTGCGCCACTCGCGAACGTTGACCCTCTCCGCCGCCGCGCTGAGCCTCCTGGCCTGCGCGAAGCAGGTTCCACCGTCCACCGCCGTCGCGCCGCCCGAACCGCGCTCGGTCCAGTTGCTGAGCGCCACGCCGGAGCGAGAGACGGCGCGCCTGGAGCAGCGGCGCGAGGACGTGGAGGTGGACACGCGCGAGGGCGAGCGCACGCCGCGCGTCGTCGCCACCGCGGAGACGCCGTCATTGCGGCTGGACGGCGCCCAGGCCCGCCTCTGCGGGGACGCGGCCTGCACGAAGGGCTTCGCCGTGGACAACTTCCTCCTGCTGGAGGTGCTGGACGCGAAGGGCAAGGTGTCGCGCCGCGCCGCCGTGGGCTTCACGGACAGCGTCTTCATTGGCAACGAGCAGGTGGACAACGTGGGCCGGCGCGCCTTCAGCTTCGAGCCCAACGAGGTGGACGTCACCGCCCTGCTGCCGGAGTCCGAGCCCTTCCGCCTCCGCGCCACCGCGCTGGACTACTGGGGCGTGGGCCGCGTGACGAACATCTTCCTGCGACTGGAGCCGGGCGCGGGCCGCGCCGAGGACGACCTGCGCGGCCACTGAGGGGCTCCGGGGCTCCGACGAAGCGTGGAGGCGGACGCGGACGTCCGCCCCACACGGCGTCAGAAGCGCATGCCGGGCGCGGGCATCACCGGGCGCAGGCCCGAGAACCCGATGGAGCCGTCGCACTCCCCGCCGCACACCTGGCCCGGGGTGAGCTCCGCGGGGCTCTTCGTCACGGCGTAGGCACCGGCGCCCGCCGCGGCGGCCACCACGCCCACGCCCACCCAGACGTACCACTTCTGGTACCAGGCCTTGCTGGTGCTCTCCTTCACCTCCGGCGGCTGCTCGGTGCCCAGCGCCAGCCCCGGCTGGTCCACCGGCTCCGCGGGCTTCGAGGGCTCCAGCACCGTCGAGCGCGGCGTGTCGTCCGGCTGCGCCACCGCCGCCGTCGCCGCCGGCTCGGGGGACGGACGCAGGCGGCCCTCCACGACGTAGAGCTGGCCGGCGCGCACGTTGATGTTCTTCACGTCCTTGAGCCCCGCCGGCCCCCGGAACTCGATTTCGTGCTGCCCCTGGGACAGCGGGTGGTTCTCCACGGGGGTGGCGCCCACGCGCGTCCCGTCCACGAACACGGTGACGCGGGGCACGTCCGCGCGCAGGGTGGCGAAGCCCGTCGCCGCGTCCAGCGCAAGCGTCAGCTCCGCCGTCTGGCCCGGCGCCAGCGTCACCTGCTGGTTGAAGTCCGAGTAGTTCTGACGGCGGGCGATGACGGTGTGCTCCCCCGGCGCCAGCTCCAGCGGCGTCAGCGGGTTCACCTCCTGGCCGTCCACCGTCACCTTCGCGGTGCGCGCGTTGCTGCCCAGCTTGAGCACGAGCGTGGCCTTGGCGGGCGCCACGTCCTCGGCGGTGGCCGTCGCGGTGCCCTTGCCCGTCTTGCCCTTGCGCGCGCCCAGCTTCTCCTTCTTGGGTGGCGTCTTGCGCTTCACCGTGGGCTTCGGCTTCGCGGTCTTGGGCTTGCCCTTGGACTTCGTGGGCTTCGTCTCCTCCGTGGGGGCGAGGAGATCATCATTGTCCTGGGCGAAGGCCGCGGAGGGCAGCGCCAGGGTGGCGACGAGCGACAGGATGGCGAAGCGGCGAAGACTCATGTCGGTCCGAAGGTTAGAGAGTCATCCCAGGGGAAGCAAACACCGTCCCACCGGCCCGTCCGTTGGGCGAATATCCGCGCCCCATGCACCGCGCCCTCGTCACCCTCCCCCTCGGCCTCTGTGTCCTCTCGCTCGCGGCCTGTCCGGGCAAGGCCCCACCCCGGGTGGAGACCGCCACGGCCTCCCGGCCGCCGCCCATCCACGTGCCGCCCGGCTGTGAGAAGGACCAGTCCGGCGACTACCACCACGCGCAGAACCCGGCCTTCCGCTACCTGGGCCAGGACGACGGCCACACCCTGTCGCTCGCGGTGGTGCGCGCCTGGGCGGACGGCGGCGTGGAGTCCCCGGACGCGGGCTCGGTGGGAATCGTCCTCACCCGCACGCCGGAGGGCTTCGTGGGCGAGACGCGCGCCACCGGCTTCAGCGCCTCCGGGACGCCCTGCCCCGTCACCTTCCCTACGGAGGCAGTGGCCTGCACCGACGCCGGCCTCACCCTGCGGGCCGCGTCGAGCACCTCCATCGACGAGGGCTGCCGCCCCGCGACCTCCGGCCCCGCCCCGGTGCGCCAGGAGCAGGTGCTGCTGCGCGGCGTCCCCGACGCGGGCCTGTAGACCCCCGCGCTGAGAGCCGAAAAGCACCGCGCCGCCCTCCCCGCCCTGGAAGCCCGGGTGGGAAGCGGCGGCGCGAGGTGAACGTGAAGCGCTTCGAGCGGCTCAGGCCGCCTGGCGCGGCTGCTCCTCGGAGGACGTCACGGCGGGGACGGCGTCCGCCACCTTCGCCTTGCCGGCGAAGCCCTGCAGCAGGCTGGACACGCCCACGTAGAGGAAGCCCGCCAGGAACAGGATGATGAAGGGCACCGACGTGTAGATGCGCGCGTCGATGGCGAACCACAGCGCCCCGGTGAAGTAGGCGGCGAAGAGCAGCTCCACCACCGGCATCAGCGTCTTGCTGCCCCGGTAGCTCTTCTTCACGGCCTTGACGCTCTTGCCCTCGGCGCCCGTCTTCGGCGTGCGGGCGAAGCCCGACTGCTGGTTGAGCAGCGCCTCGCCCACGGCCTTCGCGTTGTTGATGGCCAGGCCGATGCCCAGGCTCATCAGGAAGGGCAGGTACTTGAAGCGCTCCCAGCCCTTCACGCCGCGCTCGCGCTGGGCGGCCACGTAGAAGACGCAGACGCTGGCCGTCGCGGTGATGAAGAAGGGCAGGTCCAGGAACAGCGTGCCGTACAGGCCGTGCTGGAAGCGCACCACCATGCTGATGGGCATCAGCACGGACAGCAGCACCATCAACAGGTAGGCCATGTTGTTGGTGAGGTGGAAGAAGGCCTCGCGCTTCACCAGCAGCGGCAGGTCGCTCTTGAGGATGGTGGGCAAGAGCTTCTTCGCCGTCTGGATGGAGCCCTTGGCCCAGCGGTGCTGCTGGCTCTTGAAGGCGTTCATGTCCACCGGCACCTCCGCCGGGGAGATGACCTCCGGCAGGAAGATGAACTGCCAGCCCTTCAGCTGGGCGCGGTAGGACAGGTCCAGGTCCTCCGTGAGCGTGTCGTGCTGCCAGCCGCCCGCGTCGGAGATGGTGCTGCGGCGCCAGATGCCCGCGGTGCCGTTGAAGTTGAAGAAGCAGCCGGCGCGGTTGCGCGCGGTGTGCTCGATGATGAAGTGCCCGTCCAGGAAGATGCTCTGCGCCTGCGTGAGGATGGAGAACTCACGGTTCAGGTGGCCCCAGCGCACCTGCACCATGCCCACCTTCGCGTCCGCGAAGAAGGGCACCGTGCGCATCAGGAAGTCGGGGCTGGGGACGAAGTCCGCGTCGAACACCGCCACGTACTCGCCCGTGGCCAGCTTGAGGCCGTTCTCCAGCGCGCCCGCCTTGAAGCCCTGGCGGTTGACGCGGTGGATGTAGACGATGTCGTGGCCCTTCTGGCGGTGGCGCTCCACGCACGCGCGCGCGATGCCGCACGTCTCGTCCGTGGAGTCGTCCAGCACCTGGATCTCCAGCAGCTCACGCGGGTAGTCGATGCGGCACACCGACTCCACCAGGCGCTCCACCACGTACATCTCGTTGAAGATGGGCAGCTGGATTGTTACCCGAGGCAGCGCGGGGAGCGTGCCATTGGGCGTCGGCAGCTTGAACTTGTGGCGGTAATACAGAAACGCCATGCGGTAGCGGTGGGAGCCGTAGACTCCCAACACGCTCAGCAAGCTGAAGTAGACTGCCAGGAAGATGATCTCGACGGTGGTCATCGGTGACGCTCAGCCCCTCCCGCCGGCCCAGTCGCCAGCGGTCCTACCAGACGTGGCGGCATGCCCGACCGACCGCTCACGCTGACCGCCGCCTGTGGGTCTGCTGAGCCCCGCCCCGTATGTGCCCGAAAAGACAGGGCTTTGACCTTCCGGCTACTGATCGCCGCCGGACAATAGGGAGCGACCCGGGTCGTGTCAAACTATTCCCCGGATTCGAGAGGCTTTGCACGGCGGATTTGACGCAGGATGTCACCCCCTCCTTCCCTGCGTCCAGGGGCTTGCGGGACGACGTCCCGGGTGCTCCGAGCGGCGCAGGACCTAGCGGGCGATGCGCAGGGGCACGGGCGCGACGGGGGCGGCCTCGGTGACGTGGGACTCGTCGCGGGTGGCGCGGTCGAGCACGCCCTGCACCAGCGCCGGGAAGTCCAGGCCCGCGCGGGCGGCGATCTTCGGCAGGAGGCTGGTGGGGGTGAAGCCCGGCAGGGTGTTCACCTCCAGCACCACGTCGTTCTCCGTGTCGGAGCAGAGCAGGTCCACGCGGCCGTAGCCCCGGCAGCCCAGGGCGCGGTACGCGGCCAGCGCGAGCGACTCCACGTTGACGCGGCGGGTGTCGGACAGGCGGGGCGGGAGGAAGTACTGGGTGCCGCCCTTGTACTTGGCCTCGTAGTCGAAGCCCTCGCGGGGGAAGGCCACCTCGCAGCTGCCCAGCACGCTGTCGCCGAGGATGCCCACCGTCACCTCCTGGCCCTTCACGAAGCGCTCCACCAGGGCCTCGCCGCCGAAGCGGCACGCCTGGGCCACCGCGGGCACCAGGGCCCCGGCGTCGTGCACCACGGACAGGCCCACGGACGAGCCGCCCTTCGCGGGCTTCACCACGCAGGGGAAGCCGTTGTCGCCGTGCAGCTCCAGCGCGCGCTCCGCGTCCTCGCGGGCCACCCGGTAGCCCCGGGGCGTGGCCAGGTTGTGCAGCTGGAAGAGCTTCTTCGCCATGGGCTTGTCCATGGCCAGCGCGGAGGCCAGCACGCCGGAGCCGGTGTACGGAATCTCCAGCAGCTCCAGCAGGCCCTGCACGCGGCCGTCCTCCCCCATGCGCCCGTGCAGCGCGAGGAAGGCGACCTCGATGTCGGCCGCGCGCAGCGCCCGGTCCAGGCCCGGGCCCGCGAAGACGCGGGTGACGGTGTGTCCCAGGGTCTCCAGGGCCGCCACCACGGCCTCCCCCGTCTTGAGCGAAATCTCCCGCTCCTCACCCCACCCGCCCATCAGCACTCCCACGCGCTTGCCCATGTCGTTGATGCCTCCTTGGGCTCGCGTCAGAGCACGGATGATGCCACGCACCGGCCGTGGTCCCCGGCGCGGACGTCGCGTGCAAGTGGTTGGAATGACGGGGGTTTCGCGGTGACGCCCGCAGGCAGGCAGCCGTGTCCGGGGGGACACGGCGCGGCCCGGCGGCCACGTGCGGGAGTGTTTACAGGGCGCCGCACCCAGGCCCTGGAGATCCGGACCCGAGGCGCGGCGGCGGCAGGCCCGGAGGGCCCGCGCCGTGGGAGACCGGGCCCGGCGACCGGTGCGGTGACCGGTGACGCGAGCCCGGTGCGGGGACTTCAGCCTCCGTCGTGGAGGCCGCCGTCGGACAACAGACCGCCATCCGAGGTGCCGGCATCCGAGCCGACACCGGCGTCGGTAGGGCCGGCGTCGGTGGTCCCCGCGTCGGACGTGCCGGCGTCAGAGGGAGCGCTGTCGTCGGAGGTGCAGACCTGGTCGCGGCAGACGTAGCCCTCCTGGCACTTGCCCTGATCACAGGGCTGCCCTTCGGGGTCGAAGTCGACGAGCAGGCTGCAGGCGGACAGCCCCAGGACCAGGGCCGAGGGAACGATGAGCGATGAAAGGCGGCGCATGGCTAGTAGTTCCGGAGATCGTCTTCGTCGAGCTTGGGGCGCTTCTTCTCTTCCTCGCGCTTGCGCTTGGCGTCTTCCTCCGCCTTGCGCTTCGCCTCCTCGTCCGCCTTGCGCTTCGCCTCCTCCTGCTGCTTGCGCTGGGCCTCTTCGTCCTTCTTGCGCTGCTCCTCCTCGCGCTTGAGACGGGCCGCCTCCTCACGCTGGCGCTTCGCCTCGGCCTCGCGCTCCTTGCGCGTCAGCTTCTTCGCGGGCGGGGCGGGTGGGGGCTCCGGGGGCGGCTCGAAGGCGGGCGGCGGGGGCGTTTTCGCCGGGGCCTGCTCGGGGGCCGGCGTGGACGTGGCGTTCGCCTTGGGGGCGGGCTCCGTCTTCGCGGCGGGCGGAGGCGGCGGCATGGGCAGCGCCTCCTTCATGGGCTTCTCTTCACGGGCCGGCGCGGCGCGCGCGGGCGGCGTGCTCGCGGGGGGGCTGGACGACGACGAGCCCCCACCCTTCTTGTAGAACGCCAGGTAGCTGCCGGCGCCCGCGGACACCAGGCCCGCCAGCACGCCGATGTCCGCCACCAGCGCGTACGTCTTGCCGGTGCTCTTCAGGTCCTCCGCGCGCGTGCTGCCCTGCGGCGCGGTCTTGAACGCGTCCGCCTTGGAGGAGGCCTCCAAGCCGAAGTAGATGCCGCCCGCCAGCAGCGCCACGCCCGTGGCCAGCAGCACGTAGCCCGCGGTGCGGCGGCTCACGCCCCCGCCACCGGCGAAGTGCTTCACCGGCTTGCCGTCGACGCGCGCCGCGTCCTGGGCCACCAGCCCCGTCAGCAGCGCCTCGGAGCCCGTGGCCATCGCGTCACCGCGCGGCACCTGGCCCAGCGCGTACGCCTGGTTGTGGCCGTCCGCCACGTCCATGCGCAGGCCGGTGACGGTCAGCGGCGCGTTGCCCGGGCCGCCGCGCACCACCAGCGCCAGCACCTGCGGCACGCCCGCGAGCGCGCCCAGCTCCTGCAGCGCCTTGTCGCGCTCTTCGTCATCGGGGTTCTTCGCGATGCGCTCCACGAGCGCGGCGTAGCGCTGCTGCACCGGCAGCTTCGTGAGCGTGAAGGAGGACTCGCCCTCGCGCGCCCGGCCCTCCGTCACGACGTAGCCCGGCGCCACCAGCGTCACGTAGTGGTCCGCGCGCGTCAGGCCGGTGAGCGCCAGCGGGGACACGCCCCGGTAGGCCCCGTCCACGAACACCTGCGCGGCAACGGGCTGCGTGCGCACCGACAACGTCGCCTGCGCGCCGTCCAGCTGCGCCTTGCGCTCCTTCTCCACGAACGCGACCTCTTCGGGCGGGAAGAAGTTGGGGTTGAACGTCGCGCGCGGATCCACCGCGAGCACGCCGCGCATCTCCAGCTCCGCGGCCTTGTTCTCCCCGTTGGCCACCTGCGTCGCGGCCTTCATCACCCGCGCGCGGCTCAAGAGCGGGAACGCGCGAGACAGGTCCGCCTGCTCGTAGTCCTTCACCGCCTTGTCGAAGCTCTGGAGCGCCTTCACGGTGTCCAGCTCGTCGTACGCCTTCAAGCCGTCCTTGAGCGCGGCGTTGCCCTCCACCGCCTTCGCCTGGCGCGCGCTCGCGCCCTGGGGGTCCAGCGCGTCCGTCAGCCGCACCAGCTCCAGGCGCCCGGAGCGGGCCACGGCCTGCTCGGCCCAGTGCGCCAGCGCCAGCGCCTCACCCTCCAGCGACGCATCCACGGGAATGGCCACCACCGCCACGCGGGGGCCCGTCGCCGACGGCAGCGTTCGCGGCATCAGCCGCAGCGGTACGTGTTGCTGCTGCGCGGCGGCGGGGCCCATGGCCAGCATTCCCACCAGCCAGCCACTGAGCGTCGCGTGCAGCGCGCGATTGAAAGGACGTCGCATCCGGTCTCCCTCGTTGCTGTGCGCATTACACGCACTGCGAGGCGGAACGCCACCTCGAAAGGGGGTTTCAGCGACCCGCGGTGCTCCCGGAGGCCCGGGACGCGGGCCCTGGCGCCAACCCATGGAGGTAGTTGAGCGCGACCTTCAGCTGTGGATCCGCGAGCTTCGCCGTCACCGCCCAGTCCTTCAGGTTCGTGGGCAGGGTGCGCGGCTGCGCGGCGACCTCCGACGTCGCCTGGGACGGCTCCGCCTTGAAGTGGCGCCGCAGGTCCTTCTCCCGGGGCGCGTCGCTCCCCGTCTTCCCGGAGGAGTCCTCCGGCACCAGGAAGTCCGGGGTGATGCCCTTCTCCTGGATGCTGCGGCCCTTGGGCGTGTAGTAGCGCGCGATGGTGAGCTTCAGGCCGGAGCCGTCCTCCAGCTCGATGATGGTCTGCACGCTGCCCTTGCCGAAGGTCTGCGTGCCCATGATGACCGCGCGGCCGTGGTCCTGGAGCGCGCCGGCGACGATTTCGGACGCGGAGGCGCTGCCCGCGTTGACCAGCACCACCAGCGGGTAGTCCTTCTCCGTGTCGCGGTCGCGGCTCTTCTCCTCGGAGGCGTTGCGGCCGTCGCGCCCGCGCGTGGACACGATGGGCAGGTTGCCCGGCAGGAAGCGGTCGCTCATGGCCACGGCCTGGTCCAACAGGCCGCCGGGGTTGTTGCGCAGGTCCAGCACCAGGCCGTCCAGCTCCCTGCCGCCGTTGAGCGCGCGCAGCCGGTCCAGCTCCTTCTTCAGCGACACGTCCGTGCGGTCCTGGAAGTTCTTCACCTTCACGTGACCGATGCCGTCGTAGAGCGCGCCTTCCACGGACACGATGCGGATGTGGTCGCGCAGGATGGCCAGCTCGCGCGGGGCGTTGAAGCCCGCGCGCATGAGCGTGAGCAGCACGCGGCCGCCCGCGGGCCCGCGCATCTTCTGGAGCGCGCGGCCCAGGTCCATGCCCTGGGTGCTCTCCCCGTCGATGGCGAGCAGCTCGTCCCCCGCCTTGATGCCGGCGCGCGCCGCGGGCGTGTCGTCGATGGGCGCCACCACCACCAGCCGGTCGCCCTTGCGCGCGATCTCAATGCCCAGGCCGCCGAACTCGCCGGACGTGTCGATCTTCATCTCCCGGAAGAGCTCCGGGGGCATGTAGACGGTGTGCGGATCCAGCGTGTCGAGCATCCCCTGGATGGCGCCCTGGATGAGCGTCTTCCTGTCCACGGGCTCCACGTAGTTGTTCTCCACGTAGGAGAGCACCCGCGCGAACAACTCCAGCTGGCGGTACGCGGACTCCTCCCGGCTGGCCGCGTCCGCTGGCTTCTGCGCGAGCGCGGGCGCGCCCCACACGAGGAGCGCGGCGAGTCCCATGCGCCACGGCTTCGGGAAACGGGTCACGGGGGCGCGTCCTTGGGGGTCGGGTGAGAGAGGCCGTCGCAAGGCCCCCGAGTCTACACCCGGCCCGCCGGACGATTCCCGCCCTTAGAGGCTGGCCCGGTCCGCGAAGCCCACCAGGTGGGACACGAACGCGTCCGGCCGCTCCATCTGCGGCACGTGGCCGAAGCCCTCCACCACGTGGACCTCCGCCTGGGCGGGCAGGTGCTGCCGGTACCAGGTGAGGATCTCCGGGGGCAGGAGCCGCTCGCTGCCGCCCCAGAGGAAGAGCACCGGCATCTTCAGCTCCCGCACCGCCTGGGGCGCGATGCTCGCCTGCGTGGCCAGCGCATCCGCCGCGAGCGCCTGCACCGTGGGCGTCGTGTAGAACTTCCGCAGCTCCGACGCGAGCAGCATCGCGGCCCACGGCGGCCGGTGGAACAGGCGCTTCGTCAGCGCGCGGACGTCCGCGTTCGACTTCACCGCGAAGTGGCCCAGCAGCGCCGCCAGCGCCTCGGGCGTCAGCTCCGCGCCCGCGGGGGAGACCAGCGCGAGCGCCTTCACCAGGGCCGGATGCTCGGCGGCCAGGTTGACGGACATGGCCCCGCCCAGCGAGTTGCCCACCACGAGGGCGGGCGTCCCCACCACCTGCTCGAAGTAGGCGCGCAGCACGTCGAACTGGGCCTGCACGCAGGTGGGGCCGCCGCAGTACTCGCCGGAGAAGCCGTGGCCCGGCAGGTCCGGCGCGAGCACGCGGGAGAAGCGCCGCGCCAGGCCGAAGAACGTGCGCCCGAAGCCGTTGGCGGAGCCGCCCAGCCCGTGCACCAGCACCACCGGCGGGCCCCTGCCCTGCCCCTCCAGCGCGTAGTGGTGCACCGCCTGACCGCCCACGCTCACCGTCTCCGACACCACGCCACGCGCCACCAGCATGCGGCGCATCGCCTTCTGCATCCCACCCATCAGGTCCACGCGCGGGCCTCCTTCCTCACCAACGACCGCTGCCCTGCACCTTCTAATGCGCCCGCCGCTTGGACGCACCGCATCATGACAGACAGAGTCAGGGCGTCCCCGCGGCGGCGGTGGCGGGGGCCAGCCAGGGGGCGGGGTCCACGGCCTGCCCGGCGCGGCGGACCTCGAAGTAGAGGTAGGCGCCCTTGAGGGAGCCGGTGTCGCCCACCTCCCCCACCACGTCGCCCGGGGCCACGCGGGCGCCCACGGCGACGGCGATGGTGGAGAGGTGGGCCACCAGGGTGTGGAAGTCATCGCCGTGGTCGACGATGAGCAGGTTGCCGTAGCCGCGCAGCCACCCCGCGTAGACGACGGTGCCTTCGGCCACCGCGTGCACGGGGGTGCCCGAGGGCGCGCGGATGTCCACGCCCTTCTGCACGGTGACGGTGTTGAAGCGCGGGTTCACCACGCGTCCGAAGCCCACCTCCACGATGCCCGCGACGGGCCGGGGCAGCTTGCCCTTCAGGGCGCCGAAGCCGCTGGTCGCGGGGGCCTCGTGCAGGTCCACCAGCATGCGGGTGAGCTCCGCGTCCGCGCCCTCCAGCTCGCGCACGGCGCGCTTCGCCAGCTCCGCCTCGCCGGCCAGCTTCCCCACCACCTCCTCCAGCGCCTCCTGCTGGGCCTGGGCCTGCTTCGACTGTTGCTGGAGGAAGGCCACGCGCTGCGACAGCGAGGTGTGCAGCCGCTTCAGCTCCAGCGTCGCCTGGCGCTGGAGGGTCGCCACGTGCTGCACGGTGCGCAAGAGCTCCAGGTCGCCGGCCATGCTGGCCTCCAGCGCGCGGGCGCGCCACATGAGCGCGGCGAAGTCCTCCGCGGACAGCAGCACCTCCAGCGGGCGGCGGCGCTGGAGCCGGTACAGGGTGCGCAGCCGCGGGGACAGCCGGCGCAGCTGGGCGCGCAGGGCTTCGCGCAGCACGGCCTCCTCGCGCTCCGCGAGCGCGACGCGGCGGCGGAAGAGGTTGAGGTCGCCCTCCAGCGCGCGCACGCGGCGGCGGGAGAAGGCGGCCATGTCCTCCATCAGCTCCATGCCCTCCAGCACGGAGAGCTTCTTCGCCTCCACCAGCGCGAGCGTGGCGCGCTGCGCGGCCAGCTTCTCGCGGATGGCCGCGCGCTCCGCCTCCTCGTCCTGCTGGGCGAACGCGGCGGTCGCGCCCAGGAGCACCATGAGCCAGGCCAGCCGTCTCATACGCGCAGGAAGCGCCCCACCGCGACGAAGCTGCCGCCCAGGCCCAGCGCGCAGCCGGCCACCAAGAGCTCCAGCGCGGTGCGCGGCTCCACCCACGGCGCGGCCACGCCCGGCCCCAGGAGGAACGCGAACAGCGACCCCAGCGTGGGCCCCAGCAGCCGGCCGAACAGCCACAGCCCGCCCACCGCCACCAGCGCGCCCAGCAGGCCCTGCAGCAGCCCCTCCAGGAGGAACGGCGCCTTCACGAAGCGGTCCGTGGCGCCCACCAGCTTCTGGATTTCAATCTCCTCGCGCCGCGAATAGATGGCCAGCTGGAGCGTCGCCGCCACGATGACGATGGTCGTCCCCAGCACCACCACCAGCGCCACCAGCGCCCCGAAGCTCAGCGCCCGGGCGATGGCGGACAGCCGCTCCACCGCGGCCTCGCCGTAGTCCACGCCGGTGACGCCGGGCAGCGCGCGCAGCTCCTTCGCCAGGGCCTTGAGCGCTTCGGGAGACCTCCGCGCCTCCGGCACGCGCAGCTCCAGCGTCGCGGGCAGCGGGTTCTCCGGCAGCTCCGACAGCGCCTCGCCCAGGTCGCCCAGCTCCTGCTTGAGCCGCTTCAGCGCCGCTTCCGGCGGCACCACCGTCACCTCGCCGTGGGAGAGCTCCACCACGCGCGTGTGGACGCCGTGCACCTCGTCCTCGCCCAGCTGCGGCGCCAGGTAGAGCGTCACCTCCACCTCGCCGCCCAGCGACGCGAGCAGGTTGTCCACCACGTGCGACGCGCCCCGCGCCAGCCCCGCCGCGAACAGCGCGATGGCGATGGTGGATACGGCAATGAAGTGCACGAAGGGCGCGTGCTTCAGCCCCCCGGCCGCCGAGCGCCAGAAGTAGGCCGCCTTCGACAGCACGCTCATACCAGCATCCGCCGCGCCGCCTTGACGCCGTCCTCGTCGGAGACGATGAGCCCGCGCTCCAGGCGCACCGTGCGCTTCTGGTAGCGCGACAGGAGCGTGGCGTCGTGCGTGGCCACCATCACCGTGGTGCCCCGGATGTTGATGTCCGTGAGCAGGTCCATGATCTCCACCGTGAGCGCCGGGTCCAGGTTGCCGGTGGGCTCGTCCGCCAGGAGGATGGTGGGGTCATTCACGAGCGCGCGCGCGATGACCACGCGCTGCTGCTCTCCACCCGACAGCCGCAGGGGCAGCGAGTTCGCCTTGTGCTCCAGCCCCACCAGCTTGAGCATCCGGTGCACCTTCTCACGCGACTCCGCGCGGGGCACTCCCAGCACGTCCAGCGTGAAGCCCACGTTGTCCGCGACGCTGCGGTGGGGCAGCAGCTTGAAGTCCTGGAACACCACGCCGATGTTGCGGCGCAGGTACGGCACCGCCGACTCGCGGATGCGCGCGATGTTCTTGCCGCCCACCAGTATCTGCCCCTTGGTGGCCTTCTCCCCGCAGAAGATGAGCTTGAGCAGCGTCGTCTTCCCCGCGCCGGAAGGGCCGGTGAGGAAGACGAACTCGCCCTTCTCCACGTTCAGGTTGATGTCCTGCAACACCGGCGGATCGCCGGGATACGCCTTGTAGACGTGGAAGAACTGGATCATGACCGGAAGCGAGGGGCTTCCGGTGAGCGTACCACGCCCCCAGGGCCCGCCCAGGAACGGGCCGGGCGCGCGCTGGAAGGCGGCCACCACGCGAGGACTACGAGGGCTCGCCCTCGCTCGCCAGGTAGCTGAGGATGACCTCGTCCAGGCTCTTCTCGGAGATGAGGTCCTCTCCGAAGAGCGTCTCCACGCCCACCTCGTTGATGCGCGGCTTCTCCTTGAGGGCGCGCGCGGCGGCCACTTCCGGAGGGAGGTGCGGGGCGGCGGCCACGGCGGGAGGAGGCGGCGGCGTGGGCGGACGCGGCTGCTGCACGGGCGCCTGCGGCAGCTTCGGCTGCGCGGCCATCTCCGCGTCCGTGGCGAGCTGGCCCGGCTGGTACGAACGGACGGTGGACTCGTAGTTGTCGTACACGCCGTTGATGAGGTTGCGCAGCATCTCCTTGTGCTGCTCCTCCATCAACTCGCGCACGACCTCCGCCAGGTTCTCCGCGTTGAGGATGTCCGCGTAGGACGTCTTCTTGGACGCGAGGATGTTCCCGCCCACGAACAGGTGGGTGATGATGTGGGGGTTGTTGACGCCCGAGTCCTCGGTCTGGACGTGGTAGACCTTCCCCTTGTGCTTGATGTTGTGATTGAAGCCGGTGACGGCTTTTTCGAAGGTTTTCGCCATTGCCGAGGTCGGGCACCGTAGCAGCGGGGTCCGGGCTTCACAAGGCAAGCGTCGCGCGCCCCGCACCTCTTTCCGCGTGCCTGCCCGCTTCCGGCGGTGTGCGTCCGCCACCTTCCGCACACCCGCCGTGTACGGATCCGCACGGGCACACCAGCCTGGCGGGCAAGGGGGGCTCTGTTGAAAAGCCGAAACCGCCTGGGGTACGTAAACCCCTCTGACGATCGCGCCGTCAGTCCCACCCTCCCTGCCGCGGACCGGAACACCACCGATGAAGAAGCCGGACACCATCGCGGACAAGGTCCGCCTGCAGGACGCCCAGACGCTCGCGCAGGGGTACTCGCCCGCCATCCGCGCCATGGAGATCGCCTCCATCATCGCGTTCGTGGGGCTGGAGGCCGCGCTCGTCTACAAGCTCTGGAGCACCCACCACACCGGGCCGTGGCTTTTGACCCTGGCGGTGGTGCTGGGCTACCTGGCCGCGGACTTCGTGTCCGGCCTGGTCCACTGGATGGGTGACACGTGGGGCTCCACGGAGATGCCCGTCCTGGGCAAGGCGTTCATCCGCCCCTTCCGCGAGCACCACGTCGACGAGAAGGCCATCACCCGCCACGACTTCGTGGAGACCAACGGCAACAACTGTCTCGTGTCGCTGCCGGTGGCGGCGCTCGCGGTGGCGGTGCCCCTCAACGGCCCGGGCTGGGTGTTCCTGGCCGCGTTCCTGGGCGCGATGATCTTCTGGGTGATGGCGACCAACCAGTTCCACAAGTGGTCGCACCTGGATGAGCCGCCCGCGCTCATCGGCTTCCTGCAGCGCGTGCACCTCATCCTGCCGCCGGACCACCACCGCGTGCACCACACCGCGCCCTTCAACCAGTACTACTGCATCACCGTGGGCTGGATGAACCGGCCGCTGCGGATGATCCACTTCTTCCCGCTGATGGAGCGGCTCATCACCTGGGCTACCGGCCAGTTGCCGCGCCAGGACGACATCGGCACGGAGGCCGCCAAGGCGCTCGTCGCCGTGGACGACGCCCAGGAGCTGCCCGTGCTCCAGGCGGCCAAGGAGCTGCTCAAGGCCTCCGCCGAGGAGCCCGCTCCCTCCGTGTCCACCCGCCCCGTCCCGTAGGAACCGGGGCCGGAAGGCTTCTTAGAAGCGCAGGTCCACCTGCTCCGCGGAAGGGATGGGGCGCCCCAGGAAGCGGGCCCCCACCTCCACGAAGCGCTCCGGCACGTCGGTGACGAAGAAGGCGTGCTCCGGCGCGCCCACGGACGCCGGCGCCAGCAGCCCCTTCTCCCCCAGGAGCTCCGCCACCGCCTCCGCCGTGGCCTCCGCCGAGTCCACCAGCGACACGTGCGGCCCCACGACCTCGGCGATGACGCCCTTGAGCAGCGGGTAGTGGGTGCAGCCCAGCACCAGCGTGTCCACCCCGTCGCGCGCGAAGCCGGTCAGGTACTCGCGGGCCACGAGCAGCGGCACGTCGCCGGTGGTCCACCCCTCCTCCGCCAGGGGCACGAAGAGCGGGCACGCCGTGGCCTTCACCGCGACCTTCGGGTTGCCCGCCTCCAGCGCCCGCTGGTACGCGCCGGAGCGCACGGTGCCCGGCGTCCCGATGACGCCCACGCCGCCGCCCCGGGTGCGCTGGAGCGCCGTGCGGGCCCCGGGTTCAATCACGCCCAGCACCGGCACCGGCAGCGCGGCCTGGAGGGCGGGCAGCGCCGCGGCGGAGGCGGTGTTGCACGCCACCACCAGCAGCTTGATGCCGCGCTCCAGGAGGAACTCCGCGTTCTTCAGCGAGTAGCGCGTCACCACCTCGCCGGACTTCGTTCCGTAGGGCACCCGGGCGGTGTCCCCCAGGTAGAGCGTGCGCTCGTGGGGGAGCCGCGCCATGAGCGCCTTGAGGACGGTGAGGCCTCCGATGCCGGAGTCGAACACGCCGATGGGACCGTGGCTGTCTTGCCGCATGGGGGGTGTCCCTATCACGTTTGATGCCAACGCCCCCTGTCGGCCTCCGGCCCCCGGAACGCACGAAGGGCCGGAAGCCTGGATGGCCTCCGACCCTTTTCGTGCCGCCCGGTGCCGCAGGGACCGCGGCCTACTGCACGCGGTACATGGGGGCGTAGAGCGCGTCCTTCACGCCCGGGAAGTCATGGGCGTAGACCCGGATGGGAGCCAGGTCGCCGCGCGAGGAGTAGGCGCGGCCGCCCGTGCCCGAGGCCTTGAAGGAGACGAAGTAGTCGCCGGGGCGGAGGAACTCGAAGATGGCCGGGGACTCGTTGCAGGAGAACCACTGGCCCTCATTGCCGTAGACCCACTCGCCGGTGTGGATGTCCTGGAAGTTGAGGCCCACCTCGCTCACGCCGGCCTGGCCGCAGCTGAGCGACACGTCCCCTTCGTAGAGCTTCCAGCCCACCGCGGCCCCGCCGATGATCCAGGTGTTCGCCGTGATGGAGGCCGGGATGCCGACCTGCGAGGTGAAGCCGCCGCCGTAGTAGTAGAGGGGCCGCTCGAGCGAGTCGACGGCGACGATCTCCAGGTAGTGCTGCCCGGGGGCCAGGTCCGGCGTCTCCACCGAGCGGCCCTCGCTGCCCTCCTTGCAGCCGAAGCGCGCCCACGCGCCGTCATCCACCCGGGCGTCCACATAGGCGACCCCCGCCTGCCCGCAGGTGGGATAGCCGGAGCCCGCTTCCGTCGGGAACAGCCAGTTCACGTACGCGTAGGACGTGGCGCCCGTGTGGCCCGTGGGGAAGTTGATGGGCACCGCCACGTTGCCGTCCACCGTGAAGTTGCCGTGGTACGAGTAGACGGTCACGCCGTCGTAGTCGACCGCCTCCGCGTTGAAGGAGTACGTGCCGGGCGCGAAGTCGTGCAGGATGATGCCGTCGAAGCCGTTCGCCGTGCAGGGATACTGGCCGTCGTTCTCCAGGATCTCGCCGTCGATGTAGATGTCCACGCCCCGGATGTCCCGCATCTGGCTGCAGGTGGCGCCATCGAAGCTCCACGACATCCGGACGTCGCCGGGGTAGCGCGGGTGGTTGCTTTCGACGATGCAGCCGGTCAGGCCAGAGGAGAAGCAGAGGAATGCGGCGAGCGTTCTCGCGTTCATGGTGGGCATCCGTGGTTCGGGAAGGTTGAGGTCGTCGGCCCGGAACAACCCTCCAGACGACCGACCCCGGGAATTATTCAGTGCCGTCCAAAGCAACCGGGCAGCGACGGCGGGTTTGACCCACCCGAGGACGGGATGTTACGCGCTGGACCCCATGATACCCCACCTGCCCCTGGCCTTTGGCGCCATGAACTACGTGGAGATCATCCGCGACGCGTCGTTCATCGAGCTCGCGGTGCTCCTGCTCCTCATGGCCGTCTCGGTCGCCTCCTGGGCGCTCATCGCCATGAAGGCCACCCAGCTGTCGCGCGCCCGCGCCCAGTCGCTCACCTTTCTCGACACCTTCTGGAAGGCGTCCCGGCTGGAGGCCATCTACCAGTCCGCCCAGAAGCTGGAGGGCTCGCCGCTGTCGAAGGTGTTCTGCGCGGGCTACGAGGAGCTGAGCAAGCTGGCGCAGACGGGCACGCAGGACGGCGGCGCCGAGGCCGCGATGAGCGCCAAGCTGGGCGGCATTGAAAACGTGGAGCGCGCGCTCAACCGCGCGGCCACGGCGCAGATCACCGAGTTGGAGAACCGCGTGTCCTTCCTGGGCACGGTGGGCGCCGCGTCGCCGTTCGTGGGCCTGTTCGGCACGGTGATTGGCATCCTGGGCGCGTTCAACAACATCGCCGAGCAGGGCAACGCCACGCTGGCCACGGTGGCCGCGCCGGTGGGCAACGCGCTCTTCGCCACGGCGGCGGGGCTGTTCGCGGCCATCCCGGCGGTGGTCGCGTACAACTCGTTCGTCAGCCGCATCAAGGTGTTCGACACGGAGATGTCCAACTTCTCCGCGGACTTCCTCAACATCATCAAGCGGCACTTCTTCCGCTAGGAGACCCGTCACATGGGCATGGGCGGAGGCAAGGGCGGCGGTGGCCGCACCACCATGAGCGAGATCAACGTCACGCCCATGGTGGACGTGATGCTGGTGCTGCTCATCATCTTCATGGTGACGGCGCCCCTCATCCAGCAGGGCGTGAAGGTGAACCTGCCGGAGACCAAGGCGGCCCCGGTGGAGGCGACGGAGAAGAAGGTCGTCCTCTCCATCGACGCGGGGCGCAAGGTCTACATCGGAGACGCGGAGGTCGCGCTGGAGGAGCTGGAGACGAAGCTCGCCGCCAACGCGAAGGCGCAGGCCGACAAGGAGGTCTACCTCCACGCGGACCGGGACGTGCCGTACGGCGTGGTGGTGGAGGTGATGGCGGCGGCCCAGCGCGCGGGCATCTCCAACGTGGGGATGATCACGGAACCGGCCACGGGCTCCAAGGCGTCCAACTCCGGCAAGGCCGCCCCCGCGTCCAGCGGCAAGGGCAAGCCCAAGGAGGCGAAGCGCTAGCCCATGAGCTCCGCGGTGACCCACAGTCTGCTGGTGACACGGCCCACGCGGCTGTCCCGCTTCCTTGTCTTCTCCGTGGGCGGGCACGTGGCGGTGCTCGCGGCGGCGCTGCTCTACGCGCGCTTCACGTCCGCGCCGAAGGTGGACCTGGACCAGAAGCCCATCAACGCGTCGCTGGTGCGGCTGGGCAAGCCGCGCGACCCCAAGCTTTTGCCGCGCAAGGAGGTGGCGCAGCCGCCGCCCAAGGAGGTCGTGGCGAAGCCCACGCCCACGCCGCCCGCGGACGCGCCCGCGCCCTCCCCCGCCGCGGTGGCGGTGCCCGGCGTGAAGCCCGCGCCGGCGCCCGCGCCCCAGAAGGGCGAAGCGAACGCGGAGGACCGGCGCAAGAAGCTGTTCGGCGCGTTCGACAAGTCCGCGAAGCCCACGGAGCCGGAGGAACTGGAGGGGGCCGAGGACGGCGACCCCGACGGTGACTCCGCGGTGGCGGAGGGCGAGCGGTACTACGGCCTCCTGAAGTCCCAGGTGCGCCGTCACTACAACGTGGCGGACACCATCCCCGACGCGGAGCGCCTGTACCTCAAGGCGCAGGTGGCCATGAAGCTGGGCCGCGCGGGTGAAGTGCTGGACGTGAGCCTGGCCAAGGCCAGCGGCAACGAGCTGTTCGACGCGGCGGTGGTGGCCGCCGTGCGCAAGGCCTCTCCCTTCTCTCCTCCCCCCGATGCGCTTCGCGACGCGCTCCAGAAGAACGGCGTCGTCCTGGTGTTCAGCCCATGAAAGCCCTCCTGCTGTCGCTCCTCCTCGTCCCCGCGCTGGTGCTGGCGCAGGCGCCCGTCATCGAAATCTCCGGCGCGAACTTCCGCCCGCTGCCGCTCGCGGCCCCCGCGCCCGTGGTGCAGGAGGGCGCGGACAAGAAGGCCGCCCAGGCGTTCGACGCCGCCTTCACGTACGACCTCACCGCCTCCGGCATCTTCCAGGTGCTGGACCGCGCCGGCTTCACCGCCGACGCGAAGGAGGGCATGACGGCGGGCAGCATCAACTTCAGCCGCTGGGCGGACGTGGGCGCGGAGTCGCTGGTGAAGGTGTCGCTCGCGCAGGACGGCGGCGCGCTGCGCGGCGAGCTGCGCCTGTTCAGCGTGGCCACGGGCAAGGAGGAGCTGAAGGTGTCCAAGGACGCGCCGGCCGGTGAGCCCCGGCAGCTGGCGCACGCGCTGGCGGACGCGCTCTACCGGCACTTCACCCGCGAGGCGAGCCCCTTCCTGTCGCGCATCACCTACGTGCGCAAGGCGGGCGCCAACCGCGACGTGTACGTGGCGGACTGGGACGGCATGGGCGCGCAGGCGCTCACCAAGGGCGGCACGCACATCCTCCCCACGCTCAGCCCGTCCGGCCAGGTGGCCTTCACGTCCTACCGGAAGAACCGGCCGGACATCTACGTGCAGACCCCCGGCGGCGAGGCGAAGGCGCTGGTGACGGACGGGCAGATGGCCACGGGCATCGCGTACTCGCCGGACGGCAAGCGCATCGCGTACGCGCTGGCGGAGGGTGAGAGCGCGCAAATCTACGTCGCCGCGGCGGACGGCTCCGGCGCGAAGGCCATCACCGACACGCCCTACGGCCTCAACACCAGCCCCACCTGGTCGCCGGACGGCAAGAGAATCGCTTTCGTGTCCAACCGGGGCGGCAGCCCGCAGGTGTACGTGATGAACGCGGACGGCTCCGGCGTGAAGCGGCTCACCTTCCAGGGCAACTACAACCAGACGCCGGACTGGTCGCCGCGCGGGGACCTCATCGCCTTCACCGCGCGCGACGAGCGCAACGCCTTCGACCTCTTCACCGTCAACGTGGACACGGGCAAGGTGACGCGCCTCACGCAGGACCAGGGCAACAACGAGGAGCCCACCTTCTCCCCCAACGGCCGGCTCATCATGTTCAGCTCGAACCGCAACGGCGCCGCGCACCTGTGGGTGATGACCTCCGACGGCAACAACCAGGTGCCGCTCCCCATGGAGAAGGGCAACTGGCTGACCCCTGACTGGGGCACCGCTCCGGCGGCGAAGTAGTCACGGACGGCGGGCGGCCGTTGACAGGGGGGACGCGCCGGGGTGCATTGCTCGCCCCATGAGCGCTCCCCTCCCCGCCCACAGGGCTCACTGGGGCCTGGACCCCCAGGTCGTCTTCCTCAACCACGGCTCGTTCGGCGCCTGCCCCAGGCCGGTGCTCCAGCACCAGGCGGAGCTGCGGGCCCGGCTGGAAGCGGAGCCGGTGCGCTTCCTCGCCCGTGAGGTGGAGCCGCTCCTCGACGAGGCGCGCGCCGCGCTCGCGGCCTTCGTGGGCGTGGACGTGGAGGACCTGTCGTTCATGCCCAACGCCACCACGGGCGTGAACACCGTGCTGCGCAACCTGCGCTTCCAGCCCGGCGACGAGCTGCTCACCACCGACAACGAATACAACGCGTCCAGGAACGCGCTGGACGTGGCCGCCGCCGAGCAGGGCGTGAAGGTGGTGGTGGCGAAGCTGCCCTGGCCCGTGCCCTCGCCGGAGGCGGTGGTGGACGCGGTGATGGCCCAGGTGACGCCGCGCACGCGGCTGCTCCTCATCGACCACATCACCAGCCAGACGGCGCTGGTCATGCCGGTGGCGGAGCTGGTGCGCCGCCTGCGCGAGCGGGGCGTGGAGACGCTGGTGGACGGCGCGCACGGGCCGGGCATGGTGCCGCTGGCGCTCCAGGAGCTGGGCGCGGCGTACTACACGGGCAACTGCCACAAGTGGCTGTGCGCGCCCAAGGGGGCCGCGTTCCTGTACGTGCGCCGCGACCTGCAGCGGGGCTTCAAGCCGATGGTGGTGAGCCACGGGCACAACTCGCCGCGCACGGACCGCTCGCGCTTCCGGCTGGAGTTCGACTGGGTGGGCACCGTCGACCCCACGCCCTTCCTGTGCATCCCCACCGTGCTCCGCTTCATGGCGGGCCTCGTTCCGGGCGGGTGGCCGCAGGTGATGGCGTCCAACCGGGAGAAGGTGCTGGCCGCGCGGCGCGGGCTGGACGCGAAGCTGGGCAACGCTGTGCCGCTGTGCCCGGAGTCCATGGTGGGCAGCATGGCGTGCGTGGCCCTGCCAGACGGCTTCCCCGAGCACCCCGAGCCGCCGCTCTACCTGGACCCCCTCCATGTGCGCCTGTTCAAGGAGCACCACATCGAGATTCCGGTCACCGCCTGGCCCCGGGCGCCCCGCCGGCACCTGCGGCTGTCCGCGCAGCTCTACAACACCCCGGCGGACTACGAGGCCCTGGCGCGGGCTTTGGAAGCGCTGCTGCGTTGAGTAGTGTGCGCGGCATGCCGCGCTTCGCATCCATCGACATCGGGACCAACTCCGTGCTGCTGCTGGTCGCGGACCGCCTGCCGGACGGGCGCTTCCAGGCCGTGGTGGAGCGCGCGGAGATCACCCGCCTGGGCCGGGGCGTGGACACCCACCGCGTCCTGTCCTCCGACGGCATGGAGGCCACGCTGTCCGTGCTGGTGGCCTTCGCCAACGAGGCCCGCGAGCTGGGCGCGGAGGGCATCGCCGTCTCCGCCACCAGCGCCGCGCGCGACGCGAAGAACGGCGCGGACTTCATCGCCGCGGCCCAGGCCCGCGCGGGCGTGACGGTGGAGATCATCCCCGGGGAGATGGAGGCGCAGCTGTCCTTCGCCGCGGTGGCCCAGGACTTCGGGAGCGAGGCCGCGGGGCCGCTGCTCGTGGTGGACATTGGCGGCGGGTCCACGGAGTTCATCTACGGCAGCGACGCCGGCACGGTGGCCTTCCGCCACAGCTTCGACGTGGGCGCCGTGCGGCTCACGGAGCGCTACGTGCGCACCGACCCGCTGTCCCCCGACGAGCGCGGCGCCATCGAGGCGCACCTGCGCGACACCTTCTCCGCCCTGCCCCCGCCGCCTCCCGCCGCGATGCTGGTGGGCGTGGCCGGCACGGTGACGACGCTGTTCGCCGTGCAGCACCAGATGGCGACCTACGACGCGGAAGCGGTCCATGGCGGCACGCTGTCCCGGGGCGAGCTGGACGCGCTCACGGACCGGCTGTGCGCCCTGCCCCTGGACGCGCGGCGGGCGCTGCCCGGCCTCCAGCCCAAGCGCGCGGACGTCATCCCCGCGGGGGCCCTCATCCTGCGCGAAGCGGTGAGGGCGCTGGGCCTGGAGGCGTGCCGCGTGAGTGACCGCGGCCTGCGCTGGGGCCTGCTGGCACACCGCTTCGGCTCTGGCTCCGGCTCCTCTCGCTCATGAACGCCTCCTCCCCCGTCGCTCCGTCCAGCGCGCGCGCCACGCAGTCCGTGCGCGCGGGCTACGCGCTGTTCATCCTCACGCTGATCAACCTGGTCAACTACCTCGACCGGTACATCATCGCCGTCGCGCTGCCGGAGATTCAGAAGGACTTCGGCATCAACGACGCGCAGTCCGGCCTGCTGGGCACCGTCTTCATCATCGTCTTCATGCTGGCGTCGCCCCTGGGCGGCTTCCTGGGGGACCGCATCCCCCGCCGGCTGCTGGTGGCGGGCGGCGTGATTCTCTGGAGCCTGGCCACGGGGGCCAGCGGCCTGGCGTCCAGCTTCACGGCGCTGCTGCTGGCGCGCGCGGTGATTGGCATTGGCGAGGCGGGCTATGGCGCGGTGGCGCCGTCCATCATCTCCGACCTGTACCCGCGCGAGCAGCGCACGCGGATGCTGTCGTACTTCTACATCGCCATCCCGGTGGGCTCCGCCATGGGCTACGGCCTGGGCGGGTGGCTGACGCAGACGTATTCGTGGCACGCGGCTTTCTTCGCGGGCGGCGTGCCGGGGCTCTTGCTGGGCACCATGGCCTTCTTCATGCCGGAGCCGCGGCGCGGCGCCATGGACGGGCCGGACGCGGCGGTGAAGCTGCCGTTCATGGAGGGCCTCAAGGGGCTGGGCCGCAACATGGCCTTCTGGGCCACGACGGCGGGCTACACGCTGATGACGTTCTCCATTGGCGGCCTGGCGTTCTGGATGCCCACGTACCTGGTGCGTGAGCGGCACCTGTGGCTGGAGCACCCGGGCCGCGTGGGCCTGGTGTTCGGCGCCATCACCGCCGTGGCGGGCCTCACGGGCACCGTGGCCGGCGGCTGGCTGGGTGACAGGATGGACCGCAAGCGCGCGGGTGGCGGCCTGTGGCTGTCCGGTATCGGCCTGCTGCTGGCGGCGCCGTGCATGTACCTGGCGGTGAACCTGCGGGACACGACGCTGACGTTCGCGGCCATTGGCGTGGCGCAGTTCCTCATCTTCCTCAACAGCGGCCCCATCAACGCGGCCATCGTCAACTGCGTGCCGCCCGCGTTCCGCGCCTTCGCCATGGGCCTCAACGTGCTGTGCATCCACATGCTGGGCGACGCCATCTCCCCCACGCTCATCGGGCAGATCGCCGACATGGCCAGCCTCCACACCGCCATCGCCATCAACGCGGTGCCGGTGCTGCTGGGCGGCCTGGCGCTCCTGCTGGGCGCTAAGCTGTTCCGGGAGTCCGTGCCCCGCGCGCAGCAGGGCTGAAGCCTCGTGCGGAAACGCCCGGGCCCGGAATGCATCCGAGCCCCATCCGGTTGGGCGAGCAGGTTCGCTGCTCGCCAGGGAAGGAAGCGGAGGCGCCCATGGCTGTCGTGCATTCGCCCGCGGTTCACGTCTGGGAGGCGCCGTCGAGCACCCTGGTCGTCGCGTGCGGACATGCCCAGCAGGCCCCCTCCCCCCATGCCGCCTCGCATCCGCAGGCGGTGCTCGCGCTCTACACGGGCGGGCGGGCCGTCATCGACCAGCGCACCCGGCTGACGGTGTCCGCAGGCGACGTGATGCTCATCCCCGCCGGGGAGCAGCACCGCACGGTGTCGGCCGAGGGCGCGGAGGTCTGGGGGCTCGGGTTCCATCCGTCCGCCTTCGCGCAGACGGAGGTGGGCCCGCTGCTGGAGCCCTTCGAGCGCGTGCGCCAGGGTGCCTCCGCCGTCGTGCCGATTCCGTCCGGACGCCAGGAGCACCTGCTGCGGTTGCTGTCGGAGCTGCACGCGGAGACGCGCGCTCCGCACCGTGCGCTGGGGGAGCAGGTGACGCGCAGCCTGTTCTCGCTGGTGCTGGCGGAGGTGGGGCGGTCGAGCACCTGGACGCCGGCGGACTCGCGCGTGTCGCTCGCGGGTGAGGCGCTCACGTTCATCGAACGCAACTGCCTGAAGCCCATCTCGTTGCGCGAGGTGGCCGCCGCCGTGGGCCGCTCTCCCGCGCACGTCACCACCGCGCTGAAGCAGGCCACGGGCCGCAGCGTGGTGGAGTGGATCATCTCCGGCCGGATGGCGGAGGCGCGGCGGCGGCTGATGTCCACCGACGAGCGCGTGGACATCATCGCCGAGCGCGTGGGCTACGCGGACCCCACGCACTTCATCCGCCTGTTCCGGCGCACGGAGGGGCTCACGCCCGCCGCGTGGCGCAAGCAGCACCGCGCGCCGTCCGCGCACTGACGCGTGGTGAGGCTCAGTGCCCCTTCTGCCGTGAGGGCGCGGGCTTCCCCGTCACCGCCGTGTAGCGACGGTCCGCGTCCTCCAGGATGAGGGCGTGGTTCATCATCGCCGCGGCGATGGTGCCCGCGCTGGCCGCCGCGATGGCCGCCTGCATCGGCGTCGTCATGTCGCCCACCGCGACGATGCCCGGCACGGACGTCTCTCCCGTGGCGTTCACCTTCACGTAGCCCAGGTCATCCAGCTCCAGCCCCAGCCGCGTCACCAACTCGTGCTGCCGCTGCGGCGGCGCGGAGAACATGACGCTCCGGGCGATGCGCGTCCCGTCCTCCAGCTCCACCTCCGCCAGGCGCCCGTTCTTTCCATGCAGCGCGCGGATCCTCCGCTCCTCCAGCGGGATGCCCAGGGCCTGGAGTCGTTCACGCTGCTCCGGCGGCACCTCGAAGGCGCCGTGGGTGAAGACGATGAGGTCCCTGGACCAGTTCTGGATGATGGGTGCGCCGTCCAGGTACTGCGGGTTCTTCGCCAGCATGGCGAACGGTTGGTCCTGGACCTCCCAGCCGTGACAGTAGGGACACTGGAAGATGCTGGGGCCCCACAGCTCCTGGTAGCCGGGGATGTCCATCATCACGTCCACCACGCCCATCGCCAGCAGGAGGCGCCGGGCGTCCTCCGTGGTGCCGTCGCCCAGCGCCACGCGGAAGCCGCCCTCGTGCTTCTCCACGGAACCCACGCGCGTGTCGCGCACCTCCACGTTGGGATAGGCCTTCAACTGCTCGCGGCTGATGCGCCGGAACTCCGGCGGCGGGATGCCGTCGCGCGAACCGAAGCCGTGCATGTGCTCCGCCGCCGCGTTGCGGGGCGTGCCCGCGTCGCACAGCAGCACCCGCTTGCGACCGCGTCCCAGATACAGCGCCGCGTTGAGCCCGCCGGGGCCTCCGCCCACGATGACCACGTCGTATGCCGCCATTGCCCTGCTCCTCGTGCCGTCGTTGCTTCCCTGGGGGAAACCTAACGACGGGCCCGGGGCCGATAGGAGGGCGGGACTTTCGACGGCATCGGCGGATCTTCCGGTCCGCTACCTCGCGACGGGCGAGGCACCGGGCGCGTCGAGCTTCGGCCGGTACTCCTCCGCCAGCCGCTCCACCTCGCCCGCCAGCCGCTCCCCTTCCGCGAGAAGCCGGGCCTTCAGCCGCTTCCGGTTGCCCAGCGTGAAGAACAGCTCCAGGTCGTGACGGATTTCGTCCCAGCGCTCCGCGAACGACAGCGTGAACAGCGCCAGCGGCGGTACCAGCACGAACGTCGCGAGCCCCCACGCCCAGCCGCCCCACACCGCCGCGACCGCCGTGAGCCCCCACCACCACACGACGGACACCACCACCGCGGTGAGGAACTTCACCGTGGCCTGGACGTCCAGCTCCGCGCGCCGCGCCGCCATCCGGGGCAGCGGATACGGAAGGCCGAACAGCGCCAGCCCCAGCGCGAACAGCGGCAGCCCGAACACCAGCCGCAAGAGCGTCTTCACCGCGAAGGGCACCACGTTGCCCGGGCGGTACTCCACGGACAGCTCCTCCGGCCGCGAGGCCTGCACCAGCGACATCCGGTGGCCGAACGAGGACAGGTGCTGCCGCAGGCGCTCGTAGCGCTCCGGCTCCTGCGTCCGGAACAGCCGCACCCCTCGCGCCCACAGCCGCAGCCGCTCCGCGTCCAGCGTGCCGCCCTGGCGGAAGGCGTAGAGCTGCTCCGCCACCCGCACCACCGGCAGGTCCGCCCACTGCTCCAGGTTCAGCGTCACCGCGCGCAGCCCCTCCGCCACCCGCTCCGTCAGCGCGCGCACCGCGTCCTGCTCCGCCGCCGCGTCCGCCGGCAGGAAGGCCGTCACGTCGATGGGCGCCCCCTGGTCGATGAGCACCTCGCTGCGGAACACGTTCTTCTCCGCGTAGGTGAGCCCCACCGGGACGATGCGCACCGCGGCGCCCTCGCGCGCGGCGTTGAGCGCGATGCGCGCCGCCCCCGTCTTCAGCTCCGCCAGCTCCGGCTCCGAGTGGCTCTTGCCCTCCGGAAAGATGGTGATGGCCCGCCCCTGCACCAGCGCCCCCTTCGCCGCGTCCAGGGTGCCCTCGTTGCGCCCCATCTGCGTCGGGTCGTCCTGCTTGCGGTACACGGGCAGCGCGTCCAGCCCCTTCAGGAGCCAGCCGATGACGGGCAGCTTGAACAGCGGCGCCTTGGCCATGAACGTCACCTGGCGCCGCGTGAGGATGAACACCAGCGCCGGGTCGATGAGCCCGTTCGGATGGTTGCCCACGAAGAGCACCGGCCCCGAGGGCGCCTCTCCCGGGGCATTCACCTTCACCCGGTAGAAGAGCCGCAGCGCCAGCGCCACCACCGCCCGCACACACGCGTAGAACACGGAGCGGACTGTATCCCGGCGCCCCACCCCGGGCCCGCCCGCGCTCCGGACACTGTCACCGCCGGGGGCCGGAAAGACCCTCTTCCCCGACAGCCCTCCGGATTCAGTCACTACAGAACAATCCGGTGGAACCGCGATCCATGCGGGGGCCCCCGATTCACACCTTTTTTGCGCGGCCCCTGAAAGGCCGCCGCACATCTCGGGGGAACACCACATGAAGCGTTTGATGTCGCTGGGTTGGGCCGCCGCCACCGCCGCCGTCCTGGGTTGTGGCGCGAGCGCCTCGCAGGAGGGGGGCGCGAAGGAGGAGGCACAGCCCGCCGTCACGTCGGCCTCGCGGTCCATCGTCACGGCGGCGGCCGCGACTCCCAGTGCCTGCAACGCGCTCTATGCGTCCAGCGCGGCGCAGGCGGCGCTAACCCAGGCGGTGGTGGATCCGGCGCTGCACACGGACGGGTCGGTGCGCACGCTCATCCTCTCCTTCAACACCGCGAACGCGACGGGCGGCGTGCTGAACCTGGACGCCGTCCTGGGCGGCCTGACGCGGACGCTGGGCGGGGTGACGCAGGGGCTGGGGCTGGGCAACGTCCTGGCGCTCAAGTCGCTGCCCATGGTGGCGCTGAAGGTCCCGGTGACGCCGCGGCTCATCAACAGCTTGCGCCAGGAGCTCCAGCCGCTGGGCCTGCTGTCCATCTACGAGGACAAGCCGCTCCAGTACTTCCTGGACACCAGCGTGCCGTACATCCACGCGGACACGGCGCGCACCGCGTATGGGACGACGGGCGCGGGCATCGGCGTGGGCATCATCGACTCCGGCCTGGACGGCACGCACGGCGACTTCCCCAACGTGGCGCGCAACGTGAAGGTCGTCGCCTCCCCGCTCGACGTGGGCGTGGGCGGCGCGCTGTACATCGATACGCCCAACAGCGACCTGACGAGCGGCCACGGCACGCACTGCGCCAGCATCATCGGCGGCTCGGGCGCGCGCTCGGGCGGGGCGCACAAGGGCGTGGCCCCTGACGCGAAGCTCCTGGGCGTGGGCACCGGCGACGCGCTGAGCATCCTGTTCGCGCTGGAGGGCTTCGACTTCCTGATGGATCCGGACGTCCGCGAGGCGCACAACGTGCGCGTCATCTCCAACTCGTGGGGCACCAGCGGCAGCCACTTCGCGCCGTTCGACCCCATCTCCATTGCCACGAAGCGCGCCTACGACCTGGGCATGGTGGTGGTGTTCGCGGCGGGCAACGAGGGCTCCGCCCCCGACACGCTCAACCCGTACAGCGCCTCGCCGTGCGCCATCTCCGTCGCGGCCGGCACGTCGCGCGATACCACGGCGGCCACCAACCCGCTGCTCAGCCAGGACAGGCCGGGCGAGCTCGCGTCCTTCTCCAGCCGCGGCATCCCGGGCGATGAGCTCCACCACCCAGACATCACGCTGCCCGGTGTGAACATCGTGGCGGCGCGCGCGCTCACCGCCACCATCATGCAGCCGTACCTGGGGCTGGACCTGCTGCACCCGGAGCCGTTCTACGCGGCCAGCTCCGGCACCTCCATGGCCGCGCCGCACATGTCCGGCGTCGCCGCGCTGCTCCTGGAGGTGAACCCCGCGCTCAACATGGACGGCGTGCTCGCGGCGGTGCAGGCCACGGCGCGGCCCATGTACGCGACGGACGCGGCGGGCACCACGCGCCAACTGGAGACGTGGGAGGTGGGCGCGGGCTACGCGGACGTCTACGCGGCGACGAAGCTGGTGAATGACGCCGTGGGCACCCGCTACATCACGCAGACCACCGTCCTGCCCTCCTGGACGGGCACGGTGAAGACCGCCATCAACCTCCCGGTGGTGGACCTGTCCCTCCGGGCCGCGAAGCACGAGCACGCGCTGGAGGTGCCCGCGGGCGCCAACGCCCTGCGCATCAAGACGGACTGGGGCAACCCGGCCTACGACCTGGACCTGTATGTCTTTGGCCCCAACGGGGAGCTCGTCGCGACCAGCGCCGAGGGCACCTCCACCGGCGAGGCCGTCACCATCACGAACCCTCCCGCCGGCACCTGGCGCGTTCAGCTCAAGGGCTTCCTGAACGTGTCCACGCAGTACACCGGCACCGCGGAAGTGGACCGCCGCGTCCCGCGTCCGTAGTCACTCACGGACCCCACAAGGCACGGCAGTCCCCGCCCTCCTCCTGTGCTCGCACGGGAGGGGGGTTGTTCGTTTTCGGGCTCAGCGAGGCGTGAGCGTGACCTGCGTGTCCGCGACGGTGCGGCCCTGCGCGTCCGTGAAGCGCGCGTGCACCGGCACGGGGCCCGTCAGCCACCCGCCCTGCACGGGCGTGCTGAAGGGCAGCGGGATATCCACGCCCGCGGCGACCTCCGGGGCCGCGCCCTCGGTGGGGAAGAAGCGCAGCGGCTCCCCCCCGGCCTGGGGCAGCCCCTCCAGCGACAGGCGCACGCGCTCCGGCGCGGTGTAGCTGAACTGCACCGCGTTGCCCTCCGCGCACGTCAGCGTCCCACCGGGACGGGCCTCCGCCAGCACCGCGCCCGTGGGCGCGATGCAGAAGGCGCGCACGCCCCAGGCTCCTTCGCCCGGGGAGGACGAACGCGCCTGCCACTCCGGCGCGCCCTGCTCGCGGCGCTCCAGCGACGGCGCCACGACCACCAGCGCCACGGCCGCCGCGGCGGCGCCCAGCGACAGGGGCATGAAGAGCGGGGACGCGAACCACTTCTTGCGCTCCGGCACCACCGCCGGCCGCGCGGGGGCCGGTCGCAGCCTCGCGAACAGCGCCTGCTCCAGGAGCGCGCTCCGGGCCTGCGGCAGCGCGCGCTGCTCCAGCACCGACTCCACGCGCGACAGCCGCGTGTACGCCTCCTGACAGTCGGGGCACGTGGCCAGGTGCGCGCGCAGGCGCTCGAAGCCTTCCGCGTCCAGCCCGTCCTGGCCCTTCTCGAAGAGGGCGGCCATGGCCCGCTTCATCCGGCGGTCGTCACAGCCACTCATCGCGCACCCCGCCGCTTGAAGAAGCTCCAGCCCTGCGTCTCCAGGTCCTCGAGGTACCCCTTCGACTGGAGGAACCCCAGCAGCCTGGACTTCAGGCCGAACTCGCGCCGCCGCACCTGGATGCGCGTGAGGCCCAGCGCCGTGGCCGCCTCTTCCTGGGCCACGCCCTCGCCGAAGCGCAGCTCGAACAGCCGGTGCTCCTCCCGCGACAGACCGCCCTTGAACGCCGCGAGCAGCGCCTCCACCTCGCGGTCCTCCAGCAACTCCGCCAGCCCGCCGTCCTCGGGGGAGGACTCGGTGAGCCCCTCGAAGGCCTCGTCCCGGCCCACCAGCTCGCGCTCGCGCGACTGCTCCAGCAGCACGTTGCGCGCGATGCCCATCAGGAAGTGGGCATAGGGACGCGTGCCGTTGTAGGCCGCGCGCGTGCGCGGCTCGAAGGCTCGGGCGAAGGTCTCCAGCAGCGTGTTCTCCAGCTCCATCGCGTTCCTCAGGCGGGTGAAGGCTCCCCGCCATGCGGCCGCCTTGAGCAACCGGGCGAGCGGCTCCGCGTGCGCGCGATACACGTCCGCCAGCACCTCCGGGGTGCCTTCGCGAAAACGGCGCAGCGTGTCGTCATCCCACTCCATCCCTCAAGGGCTTACCGCGTCCGTCGCGGTCCCGTCATCCGCATGTTGTCGCGAGCGGCCTCCGGTGGATTGTCGGTTGCTCCCCATGGCATTCTTTCGCACTGCGCACCGCGCAATCCCTGATGCGAAAGCCCTCTCACAGGACCCTGGCCCTGGGTGTACTCCTGCTGGCCGGTACCGCTGCGAGCGCCGCGCCGGAGCAGGTGCACTACGCCCTCATCGTGGCCAGCAACACGGGCACCGAGCCGTCCCAGGCCCCCCTGCGCTACGCGGACGACGACGGCGCCCGCTACTACGAGCTGTTCGCCCCCCGCTCGCGCGAGGTGGTGCTGCTGAGCGTGCTGGACGCGGAGACGCAGGCCCTGCACCCGGGGCTCGCCGCCAGGACACGGGCCCCCACCCACGCCGCGCTGTGGGATGCCCTCGCACGCCTGAACGGCCGCATGGCGGAGGACCGGGCGAAGGGCGCGGTGCCGGTGCTGTCCTTCGTCTTCGTGGGCCACGGCAAGCGCGGCGCCGCGGGTGAAGGGTCGGTGAGCCTGCTGGACGGGCCGCTGACGCGCACGGAGCTGTACGCGCGGGTGCTGGCGCCGAGCAAGGCGTCCTTCCTCCAGCTCATCGTGGACGCGTGTGATTCGTACTTCTTCGTCCACTCGCGCGGCGCGCTGCCGGTGGGCCCGGCGTACGCGGACGCGGTGAAGGGCCTGTTGGGCAACCGCGAGCTGGAGCGCTTCCCGCAGGTGGGGGTGGTGCTGTCCACGTCGTCGGAGCAGGAGAGCCACGAGTGGAGCGCCATCCGCTCCGGCGTCTTCAGCCACATGGTGCGCTCGGCGCTGTCGGGCGCGGGGGACGTGAACGGGGACGGCAAGGTGGACTACGCGGAGCTGCGGGCCTTCGTGGCCGCCGCGAGCCAGGGCATGGACGACGTGCGAGGCCAGCCGCGCGTGTACATCCAGCCGCCCGCGCTGGACCGGGCGTTCGCCCTGACGGACCTGGCGTCCGCCGCGTCGCTGGGCTACCTGCTGGTGCCCACGGGCGTGGCGGGCCGGCTGTGGGTGGAGGACGCGCGCGGCATCCGCGTGGTGGAGCTGCACAAGGAGCGCGAGCGGCCGCTGGTGGTGTCGCTGCCCGTGGGGCGCGGCTACTACCTCCGGGCCAGCGGCCGCGAGGCGTCGTTCGCCATCACCCGGGCGTCGGAGGTGGTGGACGCGGGCGGCCTGCGCTGGAGCGACGCGAGCGTGGCGGCCCGGGGCGCGGTGCAGGACGCGCTGCGCGACAAGCTCTTCTCCGTGCCGTTCGGACCGCGCTTCTACCGGGGCTACATGGCGAGCCTCGGCATCACGCCGTCGTCGGACGAGGCCGACGCGGTCCTGGTGCCATGAGCCCCCCCGCGTCCCTGCTGCTCATGCTGCTGCGGATGTCCGCGCCGTGCGACGCGCAGACGCGCGTGGTGCTCGTGCCCTTCGAGAGGCTGGCCCTGCCGTCCGAGGACGCGCGCGAGCTGGAGGACGCCACGCGGCGCGCGGTGGCCGCGTTGCCGGACGCGTGCCTGGAGTCGCGCGAGGACACGCTGGCGAGGCTGCGCGGCGCGGGCGCGGCGCTGGCGGCGTGTGGCGACGCGGAGTGCCGGAGCGCGCAGGCCACGGCGCTGGGCGTGCGCAGGCTGGTGCGGGGGGTGGCGCTGGGCGTGGGAGGCAGGCGCAGCGTGGCGCTCACCGTGACGGACGCGCGCGGCACGGAGACGCGAGCGCAGTTCGAGGCGCCGGCCACGATGCCGGGCGAAGCGGACGCGCGCGCGACCCACGCGCTCCAGCAGGTCTGGTCGCCGCTGGTGACGGCGCGCGCGGTGCGGGAGCCCCAGGGTTCGCGCGTGCTGCCCAGGGTGTTGTGGGGCGCGGGCGGCGCGGCGCTCATCGCGGGCGTGGGCTTCGGGCTGGCGGCGCGAAGCACGGAGTCGAAGGTGTCGCGCAACGGCGGCGAGTGCGCCACGGCCGGAGAGTCCTTCACGGACTGCTTCGCGTCGCGGCTGGACGCGGGCCGGCGTCAGGCGCGCACGTCCAACGTGCTGCTGGGCGTGGGCGCGCTGCTGGGGCTCGGGGGCGCGGTGTCCTTCATCTGGGAGTTGCCATGAAGCAGTGGCTCGCCGCGCTGACGGGCGCCGTCGTCCTCACGGTGGGGGCGTGCACCTTCGCGCCGGACCTGTCGCGCTTCGCCCCGTGCGACGCGGCCGGGGGCTGCCCTTCCGGCACGTCGTGCCTCCCTTCGGAGAACCGCTGTCTGCCGGCCTGTGGTGAAGGGGGGCCCTGTGACAGGCCAGACCCCGTGGACGAGGTGGACGCGGGCACGGAGGTGGATGCGGGTGCGGAGGTGGACGCCGGCACCGTGGACTCCGGGGTCGCGGACGCGGGCGAAGCGGACGCGGGCAGCAACGACGCGGGCCCTTCCGCGCTCTCGCTGGAGTCCAACCTGCCGGAGGCCGTCGAGGCCGTCGCCTACTCGGCGCAGCTCCAGGCCCGGGGCGGCACACCGCCGTACACGTTCAACGCCACCGGCCAGCTGCCCGCGGGCATCACGCTCGACACCGAGGGCCGCGTCACCGGCACGCCCACGCGCGCGGGGGACCTGGTCCTCCCGGTGGAGGTGACCGACCGGAGCACCCCGGCGAAGCGCGCCAGCGGCAGCCTGACCCTGCGAGCCCGGCCGCTGCTGCGGGTCGCGGGTCCAGCGCCGCTCGCGGACGCCCCCAGCAATCGCGCCTATACCGAGCGCATCTCCGCCACCGGAGGCAAGGCCCCCTACACCTTCGCCCTCGCGCCGGAGCAGTCGCTGCCGTCGGGGCTGACGCTCGCCTCCAACGGCCTCATCACCGGCACCACGACGCAGGCCGGGACGGCGACGTTCACGGTGGTCGTGACGGACAGCGACACGCCGCCCCAGTCCGTCACCGGCACGCTCTCCATCACCCTCACGAACGCCACCGGCAACGTCAAGCTGCTGTCGCGCGCGGTGCCCACCGGACGCGTGGGCTCCGACTACAGCTACACCCTCCGGACGACCGGCGGCACCGGCACGTTCAACTGGAGCGTGAAGGACGGAGCGCTGCCGCCGGGCATCCTCCTGGACACGAAGGAGGGCATCCTCTACGGCAAGCCCACGAGCGGGAGCGACTTCACCTTCCAGATCAGCGCCGTGGACCTGCTGGCCAACGACTCGCAGTCCTACTCCCTGCACGTCGACTGAAGCGCCCGGGCCTCACGGGTAGCGGTCCACCACCTGGATGACGCCCGTGTTGTCCTGCACCACGGAGAAGCCCTTCATCGGGCTGGGGTACGCGATGAGGCCCTCGCCGTCCCGGTCCCAGCGCGAGTCCAGCAGCACGCCGCAGAAGGGCACCGACGTGGCGCCGCTCTCCGGGGTGAAGATGCGGTCGTACCGGCCGAACACGCGGTGCTTCGTCACGTAGAGCCGCCCGCCGATGCGCGCCCCCGGCAGCTTCGCCTCCCCTTCCGCCTGCGGCAGCGCGATGACGAAGCTGTAGTTGTACCGGGCCGGCCCCGGGTGGTCCTGGATGCTGTCCACGATGACGGGGATGCGGTCCCCCACCTTCAGCCCCAGCCGCTCCATCTGGAGCTGCGCGCCGCGAGGACAGCTCCCCTCCGGCGGCATCCACGTGGGCCGCGGCGCCTTCGCGGCGGCGTCCGGCCCGTGCTGACACGCGAGCGCGAACGCGCCCAGCAGGGCCAGTCCCCCAGCCAGTCTCCAAGCCATTCCACGGTGGCGCGCACGGACGGGTCGCAAGCGAAGGCCTCCGGTCAGAACGTCCCGATGCTGAAGTGGAACTGCGTGGGCGCTTCATTGAGCGCTTCGTCGCGGTCCAGGTTGAAGCCCACGTCGAAGGCCAGCGGGCCCACGGGCGTCACGTAGCGCAGGCCCACGCCCGCCGCGTAGCGCAGCACGCCCGGGTCGAACAGCGTGCGGTCCTGCCACAGGTTGCCCGCCTCGAAGAACAGCCCCAGGTCCACCGCCGCGACGGCGGGCACGCGCAGCTCCGCCTTGGCCAGCGTGAAGAGCTCGCCGCCCTGGCTCGCGGGCACCTGGCCGGAGAGCACCGCCTTCAGGTCATCCGGGCAGCCCGCGGGCGTGATGACCGCGCGGCACGCGGCCAGCCGCTGGTGCAGCGCCTCGCGCACGTCCTGCGGCAGCACGCCGTCCTCGCGGAAGCCCCGGAGGCTGGAGGAGCCGCCCAGGTAGAACAGCTTGGACCCGATGTTCTGCGCCCCCTGCGTCAGCGGGACGATGGTGCCCGCGCGCGCGCTCACCGCCACGCTCGCGCGGCGGCCCAGCGGCGCGTACGCGCTCACGCTGCCGGACAGCTTCACGCCGTCGATGGGGAACTCCGGCACGCGGTTGCCCGCGACGTCCGTGGGATGGACGCTGATGCCGCGCATGAACTCCACGCTGCTGCTGAGCACCATGCCCCGGCGCGGGTTCGCCGGGTCGTCGCGGAAGTCCAGCGTCATGGACGGGCGCAGCGAGTGCAGCGCGAAGTCGCCGTACGGGTAGCGCAGGCGCTCCTGGTCCGCGCGGTTGACCAGCTCCAGCACGCCCGCGCGCGAGCGCAGCCGGTTGTTCTCCAGTTCGTACTGGAGCGACACGTTCACCCACGACGCCAGCGCCCAGTCCGCGCCCAGCACCGCCGCGAACCGCGTGGACAGGTACGACGGCCGGTGCACGCGCTCGCCAATCAGGTCCAACCGCGCGCCAATCTCCTGCGGCGCCAGGAAGGACAGCCGGGGCTGGGACAGCGCCAGGTTGCCGCGCCCGCCCAGGCCGCTGAAGCCGTCCAGGTCGGACTGACACGCCTCGCCGGACAGCTCTCCGGTGGAGCACCCGGCCGGCAGCCGCGACGACGACAGCGCCTCCGCGCTCGCGCCCGCGTAGTTCACCTTGCCGCGCGCCAGCAGGTTCAACCCCCGGCCGTCCAGGTTGCGCCAGGCTGTATCCAGCGTGATGCGCGGACCGTCCACCAGGAAGTAGCCGCCGGACACCTCGCCGTCGATGCGCGGGCGCTCCTGCACCGTCACCAGCACGTCCTTGGAGGCCTCACGGCGGTTGGGGTCCGCCAGCGACACCTCCGCCTGCCGGAACAGCCCCAGCCGCGACAGCCGGCGCTGGGCCTCCGCCAGCGCCTCCACCGACAGCGGCTGTCCGGGCTTCAGGTCCAGCTGCGCCAGCACCACGTCCGGATCCGAGCGCGTCAGCCCCTGGAGCAGCACCTGCCCCACGCGCACGCGAGGCCCAGGGTCCGTGCGGTAGGTCACCTGCGCGGAAGTGCCGTTCTCCTCCACCGACACGGAGTTGCTCACGCGCGCGAAGAGGTAGCCCTCGCGGCCCAGCCCCCGCTCCAGCGCGGCCTGCGCCTGGTCCACCTTCTCGAAGCTCAGCGGCGTCCCCGCGGGCAGCAGCAGCGTCACCCAGACGGGGTCCACCTCCAGCGGCATGCCCAGGAAGATGGGCGCGCGGATCAGCGCCTGGGGCCCCTCCTCCACGTCGAAGTCCGCCTCCGCCGTGTGGTGGACCGCGTCCACCGTGAGGCCGCGGAAGGTCACCTGCGCGGACGCGAAGCCCTGCTCGCGGTAGGTCGTCGTCATGGCGTCCGCGGCCTCCAGCCACGCCTCCTCCACGTAGACCGTGGAGGGGTCCGGCGGGGCCCCCCCGCTCGCGTCCTGGCGCCGCTCGCGCCCTTCGGTCTCCAGCGGGTCCTCGCGCATGGGCAGGTCCAGCTCCGGCCACGTCTCCTGCGCCGCCACCTGGTTGGTGAGCATGGAGCGCAGCAGGTCCGACGACAGCGCCGCGTTGCCGCGGAAGCGCACGTCCGTCACGCGCAGCGGGGCGCCCTCCTCCACCTGGAAGCCCAGCACCGCCGCGTCCCCGTCCGGCCGCAAGAGCTCCAGCGGCCGCACGCGCGCGTCGTGGAAGCCGCGCCGCCGGTAGAACGCCTCCAGCCGCCGCGCGAGCCGCGCCGCCACGGCCTCGTCCATCGCCTCCTCGCCGTCGTAGGCCACCACGCGCGCCAGCAGCGAGCCGGGGAAGCGGCGGTTGCCCGTGAAGCGCAGGTGGAACGCGGGGCCCGCCGACACCGGCACCGCCACGGACGCCTCGCTGTCCTCCACGACGACGGTGGGCGTGCCCACCCAGGCCCGCCAGTGCTGGCCCTCGCGCAGGAGCGCCCGCAGCCGCTCCAGCCCGCCGTCCAGCTTCGCCCGGTCGAACACCTGGCCGGGCTTCATCCCCAGCGCGTCCACCAGGCGCGGCAGCGGCAGCGCGGGGCTGCCGGAGAAGGTCACCTGCCGCACGCGCGTGGGCTTGCCCTCCTCCACCACCAGCGTCACCGCGACGCCGCCCGCGGGCACCGGCCGCTCCTCCACCTGGATGTCGACGGCGTCGTAGCCCTTGCGCTGGTAGGCCTCGCGCACGGAGTCCGCCGCGGTGTCCAGTTCCTCCGGGTCCAGGGGCCCGCCCTGGAGCAGCCCGCTCGCGTCCAGCAGCTCCCCGGACGTGAGGACGTGGTTGCCCCGCACCGCCACGTGCGACAGCAGCGGCAGCGGCATGAGCTGGAACACCAGCCGCACCCCACCCGGCACGTCCTGGGTGAGCGCCACCACGTCCGCGAAGCGCCCCGTGGCGAACAGCCGCTCCACCGACTTGCGCACCGCGCCGGGCGTCAGCGCCTGGCCCTTGCGCAGCGTGACGAGCCCCGACAGCCCGTCCGGCGCCATGCCCTCCGGCAGGTGCAGCTCCACGGCGACCACTGCCGGCGCTTCGTCGTCGTGGCCCGCGGGCGCCGCGAAGGCGGGCAGCGCGCACACGAGGAGCAGCACCGCGGTCAGCGCGGCTACTCGACCTCCCAGCCCAGCTTCAGCTCGAGCCCGAGGTTTCCGAACGACGCCTGGCTGTTCTCGTTGTCCCACTGGGCCTGTGCGGAAAGACGGTCGTCGAAGCGGTACTCAGCGCGTGCCCGGGTGCCTCGCCCACTCACTGGCTGGGTCATCCCGATTTTAAGCTGCTCGGACAGGAACTTCGACTCCAGTTGTGCGGTGGGCTCCGCTTGCCGGGTGGCGTCGTTGTAGGTGGTGGAGATTTGAAGGGACAGGTCCCTGAGGACGGGATTGCTGGGCAGGAACCGGCGCACCTGCCGGTCCAGTCCCGACACGTTGAAGAGGGCCTCCGCCGCCAGACCGTAGCTCGCCGACGCGGCCGTGTCCTTGTCCGCGCTCGTCACGCCCAGTGTCAGCAGCGACAGGATGTCACCCTCCGTGAGCACCGGCTCCGACGAAAGCACCACCAGCGGGTTGGCCGGCCGGCCGAAGGCGTGCAGCTTCACCACGAACTCGCGCACGGACGTCTGCGCCTGCACCTCGAACACCGGGTCGATGCCGGACGCGTCGCGGAACTCCAGCTGCCCCTGCTCGATGGTGAAGAGGTTGTTGCGGAAGAACGCCTGGCTGCCCTCGGCCGCCTCCACGCGGCCCAGGAGCCCCGGCTTCACGTCCGTGCCGGTGAGCCGCACGTCGCCCAGGAGCCGCGCCTTCGCCAGGTTGTTGTCCACGCGCACGTCGCCGAAGTGCACGTTGACGTCCCAGGTGAAGAAGGGGTCCCTCGCGCGCTCGCCCCCGCCGCCCACCGCGAGCTGCGGCTTCTTCTGCATCGTCTTGAGCAGCGACTCGATGTCGAGCGGCTTCTGGTAGCGCAGCTTGACGATGTCCAGCCCGCCCGTGACGGTGGGCCCCGTGGGAGGCCCGACCACCTGCAACAGGCCGGACACGGTGAGCGGCAGGTCCTCCGTCATCCGGTACGGCACTGCATCCAGTTGCAGCGTCAGCGCCAGCCGCTTGGGCACGAAGCGCTCCAGCCGGATGTCGCCGCGCGCGGACACCTGGCCCTCGTTGACCTGGGCCTGCAGGTGCTCCAGCAGCACGCGCTGGCCCGTCAGCTCCAGCCGGCCGGACATGCCGCGCACGGTGAGCGGCAGGTCGCGCATGGACAGCCGCACGTCGGACAGCTCCGCGGTGCCCACCACCGACGGCGCGTCCAGGGAACCCGTCGCCTCCGCGTCCACGCGCAGCTGGCCGCCCACGCGCTCCATGCCCGGCAGCAGCGGCTCCAGGAGGCGCACGTCCATGCGCCCCTCGCGCAGGCTCATGTTCATGGCGCGCTTGCTCATCCAGCCGCCCAGCGTGACGTCCACCGACGCGCCGCTGAAGCGGAAGGGCTGCACGTCCAGCCGCCCGTTGATGTACGTCAGCACCAGGGGTCCCTGGTTGCGCCCGCGCAGGTCGCCCCGCGCCAGCGACAGCTCGCGCACCGTGGCCGCCACCTGGTAGCCCTCCGGCTGCAACAGCGGGCCCTGCACCGTCACGCGGCCCGCGAGCATGCCGGTGACGCCCGCGAGCGCCGGCACCTGGGGCAGCAGCGGCTTGATTTCCGGCAGCAGCAGGTCGACGGTGGAGTCGAAGAGGTAGGGCTCCTTCACCGTCATGTTCAGGAAGCCCTGCGCGTCGCGGAAGGGGCGCCCGGTGATGCGCAGCTGCTTGCCCTCCTGGTGCAGCGACAGGTCCATGGCGCCCAGGTCGCGCGACGCGAAGGTGATGCGCGGCCCCTTCAGCGTGGCCTGGATGTCCGGCTTGTCCGCCGTGCCCGCCACGGTGCCCGCGAGCGCGAGCGTGCCCTGGATGCCCATCTCCTCCGCGGTCTCCGGGCCCACGGCCTCCGCCAGCGACAGGTTCTCGCCGCCGAAGCGGTAGTCCAGCGCGCCCCCCGTGAAGCCGAAGGAGCCCTCCACCCAGGTGCGCCCCAGCCGGCCGTCCAGCACGGTGCGCTCCAGCACCATCGCCTTGCCGTCCACGAAGCGCAGCCGCGCGGAGCCCGCGCCCAGCCGGCGCCCCAGGTACGTGGTGTCGCGCAGGTCGAAGGCCACCAGCCCCTCCAGCTTCTCCAGCGGGCTGTCGATTTCCACGCGTCCGGAAGCCGCGCCGGCGAACTGGCCCTGAATCACCGCGATGGACGGACTCAGGCCCGCCACCAGGTCCACCAGGTCCTCGGTGCGCCCCTGCGGCACCGTGACGTCCAGGCGCAGGTGCAGCAGGCGCGCGAAGGTGAGCGCCGCCTTGCCGAAGTACTGCGTGCGCCCCTTCTGGCCGGTGAGCGACGGGAAGGACAGGAGCCCGTCGGAATACGACAGCTTCGCCTGCGTCACGCCCAGGCCGAAGCCCCAGAAGGTGAAGTCGCGCAGGGACAGGCTCGCGTCCACCTTCACGTCCGAGTACGGCCCCACGACGGAGTAGTTCGCGGAGCCCTTCCCGGACCACGGCAGCTCCGCGATGTGGCCGAAGTCCGACAGCTCCAGCTCGCCGTTGCCCTGGATGTCCAGGCCGCGCGTGGTGTCGAAGTAGAGCGTCACGTCGCCGTGCACGCGCGAGCGGCCGGACTCCACCGTGAGGCGGGTGAAGGACACGCGGTCGCCCGTCAGCTTCACGGTCGTCTGCGCGCGGCCCCGCTCGAAGGTGAGCAGCGTCTTGCCAGAGTTCGGCGGCGCGTCGAACGCGCGCGTGGCCAGCGTGAAGCGGCCGCTGCGCAGGTCCAACGGGCCGGACAGCGACGGCCGGGGCAAGAGCGTCCCGGTGAGGTGCGCGTTCGCCGTCGCGGGGAAGTCCACCCAGGAGCCCGCCACGCCCGCGCGCTCCAGGATGCGCCCGAACGACGCGTCCTCCGTCTGGAGCGTCACGTCCACCGGCAGCTCCGGCGTGAGCTGGAGCGCGCCCGACAGCTTCACCTTGCCGCTCCCCAGCGGAGCCTCCAGCGACTCCACGCGCACGCGGTCCCCCGCGTACGACAGGCGCGCGTTGAGGCTCACCGGGCCGTACTGCTCATAGGCCAGGTTGCTCGCGGACAGGTCCGCGCCCACCGCGAGCGCGGACGGCTTCCCGGTGACGGACAGGCGCGTCCACAGGTGCCCGGTGGCCGGACGCGGCAGCAGCTTCGCCTGCGACAGCGTGCGCAGCGGCAGGAACACCTGCGCGTCCAGCGCGAGCACCGGGTGGCACAGCGTCTCCACGCGGCCGGACACCGTGGCGGTGATGTCGTCGAGCGTCACCTCCGCGCGCTCCACGTCCAGCAGCCCCTCGTCGGGGTCCAGCGCGCCGGTGAAGCCCAGCTGGCCCAGCGTCAGCTCGCCACCGCCCGCGCCCAGGCGCACCAGGCCGCGCCGCGCGCCGACCTCCAGCTCCATCACGCCCCAGTGCTCCACCCACCCCACGTCCAGGTTCTCCACCTCCACGCCGCGCCCGTCCGGCAGCGCGAGGCGCACCTCCGCGCCGGTGATGTCCAGGCGCCCCACGCCCACGCGCGTCAGCGGCGTGAGCGGGCACGTGCCGTCGGAGGAAGGCGGGCTGGACGCGGGCCGGGACAAATCCAACGCCACGCGCGGATGGCGCACGCGCACCTGGCCCAGCATGAGGCGGCGCGACAGGGGCGACAGGAAGCCCAGCGCCACCTCCGCCTCGTCCGCGGCGAACAGCGGCGTGTCCGTGCCGCGCGCGAACACCGACACGCCGTGCAGCACCACGCGCGAGCCCAGCGGATCCAGCTCACACCGGCCGATGCCCACGTCCACGCCCAGCAGGTCCGGCAGGTGCCTGCGCGCCACGGTGCAGGCCGCGTCCCAGGTGAACGGCTGGCGCAACAGCAGGATGCTCCCCGACACCACGAGGAGCACCCACAAGAGCGCCTTGCGCGCAGCACTGTTGCGGCTGGGGAGGGACAAGCCGCTAGAGCTTACCGAGTCCCTCGAGGTAGCGGTCGATCTCCGCCAGGTCGATTTTGGTGTTCGCCGTCCGGGGCAGCGACGTGGCGGGAGCGCTCGCCCGCTCGCCTGCCTGGGCAGCAGCCGAGCCGCCCTGGAGTCCCAGGTTCGTCCCGATGCGGTGCACCAGCTCCGCGCTGATGGTCTCCGAGCGCGCCAGGAACGCCTCGAAGAGGGCGTTGTCGCACAGGGTGTTGATGACGCGCGGGGTGCCGCCGGAGTGCTCGTGCACGGCGAGCAGCGCCTCCGGCGTGAAGGGCATGCGCGGGCAGCCGGCGAGCCGCAGCCGGTGCTTCACGTACGCCTCGGTGGACTCCGCCGTGAAGGGCTCCAGCTTGTAGCGGAGCGCCACGCGCTGGGCGAGCGGCGGGTCCAGCTTCAGGTTCTTCTCGATCTCCGGCAGGCCGAAGAAGACGAAGGAGATGAGCTTGCGCTCCGGCACTTCCAGGTTCAGCAGCCCCCGGAACTCCTCCATGATCTCCCGCGTCTCCAGCATCTGCGCCTCGTCGATGAGGACGACGGCCTTCTTGCCGGACTCGTAGATTTGCAGGAGGCGCTGGTAGAGCTGCGACAGGAGCGCCAGCTTCTCCTGCGCGGGGTTCTCCACGCCCAGTTGGAGCGCGATGCGGCGCAGGAGCCACTGGGCGGTGATGCCCGAGTGGATGATGACGAGCAGCGCGGCCTCGTACTCGGACTCCGGAAGCGAGTCGAGCATGCGCCGGGCGAGCGTCGTCTTCCCCGCGCCGATGTCGCCCACGAGGATGGACAGACCCTTCATGTAGCCCACGGCGTGCATCAGCCGGGTGAGGGCCTGCGAGTGCTGCGCGGAGTTGTAATAGAAGCGGCTCACCGGAGCGTTGGAGAACGGCTCCTGGGTGAGTTCGAAGAAATCGAGGTAGGTCGTCATCTCTCGCCGGGCCTCGTGGGGACGCGCTACACGTACCCTACTTTACGAGCCTTCGGCGCGCCCGCCGCTTGAACCGGTGCCGGCGTCGCGGGCCCCTTGCCAGCGCGGGGCAGCGGGTCCTCCTCGGGCGCGGTCAGCGCGGACAGCCGCGTCACCTGCGACCCCACGTCGCGGTACTTCGCGTCCATCGCGGCCACGCGCTGGAAGTGGAAGAGCGCCTTGCCCTGCTCGTTGAGCGCGTCGTAGGCGCTCGCCAGCTCGAAGCCCAGCGCCTTGGCCACCTCGCCCGTCGCGAGCACGTTGGAAAGGCCTTCCTTGAACACCTGCACGGACTCTTCCGGCTTGCCGCGCAGCGTGTGCAGCATGCCAATCATCGTCAGGCAGTCCAGCTCGCGCGGGGTGCCCATGCAGCCCTGGCGGGCCACCTCGAACTCGTGGACGGCGTCGTCCAGCAGGCCCATTTCCTTGTAGGCGATGCCCAGGTCGTAGTGCGTGTCCACGTCCTCGGGCTTCACCACCTTGGCCAGGCCCTTCTTGAACTCGGCGAAAACCTCGTCCACCGAGTACTGGAAGTCCTCGTCCGCCGGGGGCACCGCCGCCAGCGACTCACCGCCCAGGTCGTCCAGCTCACCGGCCAGCTGCGCCGCCAGGTCGAACGCGTCGCCACCACCGCCGCCGTCGTCGAGCGACGCCTCCGTCACCGGCTGCACGGAGGGCACGTGCACGGGCTCGGAGGGGGCCTCCTCCTCGGGGGCCGCGCCACCGCCGGCCTCCAGCTCCTCCAGCCGCGCCATCAGCTCCCCGGCGCGCACGTGGCCCGGGAACGCGATGGCCACCGTCTCCAGGATCTCGCGCGCCTCTTCCAGCAGGCCCTGGTCCAGGAAGAACGACGCCTCGTCGCACTCCTCGGAGGCAGGCTCCTCCTCGGGCTCGGGCTCCGGCGCATCCGCCAGGGCCTCGGGCTCCGGTTCAGGCTCCGGCGTGTCCTCGAGCGCCTCGGCCTGGGGCTCGTCGTAGGACAGCTCCTCCATCGGCGCGAGCACCATGTGCGCGGCGGTGGGCTCGTCGTCGTCCTCGTCGCCCAGCGACATGCCGCCCGTGTACGCGGGCTCTTCCGCGGGCGCGGCGAAGCTCTCGTCCAGGCCGGCGTCGTCCAGCGCGGAGGCGTCCAGGGGCGCGAGCCCCACGCGCGTGGGCGCGTCGTCGTCCTCGCCCAGCGACATGCCGGGGTCGACCAGCGCTTCGTCGTCGCCGTCGTCCAGCGTCGGCAGCTGGCGCGTGTCCGGCGCGGCCTCCTCCAGCAGCGCGCGCGACGGGGACAGGATGCGCGTGGGCGGAGCCTCCTCCTCGTCGCCCAGCGACATGCCGCCCGCGTCGTCCGCGAGCACCATGGGCTCATCCCCGCCCACGTCCGCGAACGAGTCCTCCGCGTACGCCAGCGCGTCGTCCGAAGCGACCAGCGGCTCGTCGTCCAGGCCGCCGGAAGCGTCTCCGCCCAGGCCCGGCTCGTCCGCGAGCACCAGCGAGTCCTCGTCGGACCCCATCACCAGGTCGTCCTGCGGCGGCAGGTCGTCGTAGACGGCGTTCTCGGCGGAGCTGATGGGCTCGCCCATCACCGCTTCCTCGCCGCTCAACGTGGTCTCCGCGACCTCGTCGTCGACGATCTCATCCGAGTCCGACCCGTGGCTCAGCGCCGCGAGCGCCAGCTCGTCGCCCTCCGGCTGCGCGAGCGCGTCCTCCGGCGGATCCGCGACGAGGACCTCGTCGTCGTTGGAGTCCACCAGGATGGCGTCCTCCTCCAGCGACTCCACGCCCGGCGTCGCCACCGGCGCCACGAAGCCCCCTTCCGCGCGGAGCACGGACAGGAAGGCGGGCACCTCGGGATGCGCCGGGTTCTCCTGGAGGATGGTCGCCAGGTACGGCTGCGCGCGCTGCACGTCCGCGCGGCGCGTGCACAGGCGCAGCACGTTGAGCAGCTGCTCCGACGCCTGCGCGCCGTTATTGGCCGCCACGTAGATGTGGTACGCCTTCTCGTGCGCGTCCAGGTTCTCCGGATCCACGGAGAAGACCTTGCGCAGGTGCTCCAGCGCTTTGTCGTGGAGCCCGTACTTCACGTAGACGTCCGTCTCCGTCAGCAGCTTGGCCAGCTGCTCGCGGCTCATCCCCGCGGGCGGAGGCGGCACCACGGCCGCGGGCGGCGCGGCGGGCGCGGGACGGGACGCAGGCGCCGCGGCGGCGGGAGCGCTCCATGCGGGCGCGGCCTCCTCGGCGTGGTGGTGCGCGGCGGGCGCGGGCTCCGGCTCGGGTTCCGCGACGGGGCCCCGGCGCGCGAGCAGGTCCGGGTCCTGCGGATCCAACAGCTCAATCTGCGTCCACACGCCGTCGGACTCGGCGGTGCGGCCGCGCTCCTGGTGGATCTTCGCGAGCTCCTTGTAGACGGACACCGTCTTGGAGACCTGGCCCAGCCCCTGGAACGCCTGGGCCAGGAGCGTCAGCGTCTCCACGTCGCGGCCATCCGCCTTGAAGCAGACCTGGAGCTTGGCGAGCGCGCGCTTCTGGTCGCCGCGCTGCAGGTACGACGCGGCCAGCTCCTTCGCGAGCGGGAGGTTGTCCGGCTCCAGCGCGGAGAGGCGCTCGGCGACGCGAAGCCAGTCATCCGCGCGGGCGTTGCGCTTGAGGTACTCCGCGGCGCGCTTGAACTCCTGCGCCGCTTCCTTCGTCATGTTCTCGCGCGCGTACAGCTCCGCGAGCTTGATCTTCGACGCCACGTTCTCCGGGTCGAGATCCACCATCTTCTTGAGGGTGTCGAGGCTCGACTTGGTGTCGCCCGCCTTGTCGTAGTGGTTGGCGACGATCTGGAAGTACGCCATCGCCTCCGACATCAACCCCAGCTGCTGGTGCAGCTCCGCCAGCTTGAGGTTCACCTCCAGCAGGTTCGGGTTGAGCTTGAGGACCTGCTTGTAGAGGGCGACGGCCTTGAGGAAGAAGCCGTCCGAGGAGTAGCTCTCCGCGACCTTGGTGAAGAAGTGCGCCGCCTGCGCGTTGTCGTTCTTCTTCTGGTACAGCTCCCCCATCTTCTGGAGGACCCGGATGTCCTTCGGGTCGACCTCCAGGACCTTCTGGTACTCCTTGATGGCTTTGTCGTACGCGCCCTTCGCGACCAGCTTCGCGGCGGCTTCGATGATCTTGTTCTTGTCCATCGAGCGTGCGCTTCCGACAGGCAGAAACCCCGAGGAACTTCGCGGGTTTCAGTCCTTCTCTGGGGGGGAGCGTCGGAGGCTAACGGAATCCTCCGACGCGGGTCAAGAAACAGCCTTCCATCCCCCGGGGCTGGATCACCCGCCTGGACGCTCGTCCGCCCGGCGGGTTTTCCACGTCCTTGCGGTGCGCGCTACGGCGTCTCTTCCACGGCCTTCTTGAGCCGGCGCGAACCCGTCTCGCTCGCCAGCAGGCGCTCCACGAAGCGGGTGTCGTAGTTGCCCTCCTGGAAGGACTCCTCCGCCAGTGCGGCCCGGTGGAACGGGATGTTCGTGCGGATGCCCTCCACCACGTACTCGGAGAGCGCGCGCTGCATGCGGCGGATGGCCGTCTCGCGGTCCTCCGCGTGCACGATGAGCTTCGACAGCAGGCTGTCGTAGTACGGCAGCACCGTGTAGTTCTCGTACGCGGCGGAGTCCACGCGCACGCCGTAGCCGCCCGGCACGCTGTAGCCGGTGATCTTTCCCGGCCACGGCGCGAACGTGACGGGGTCCTCCGCGTTCACGCGGCACTCGATGGCGTGCCCGCGGATCTGCACGTCCTCCTGCTTGAAGCGCAGGGGGTGCCCGTAGGCCATGCGGATCTGCTCACGGACCAGGTCCACGCCCATGACCAGCTCCGTCACGGGGTGCTCCACCTGGATGCGCGTGTTCATCTCCATGAAGTAGAACTCGCCGCGCTCGTCGAGCAGGTACTCGATGGTGCCCACGTTGTTGTAGCGCAGCTTCTTCATCGCGGCGACGGACACCTCGCCCATGCGCTGGCGCAGCTCCGGCGTCAGCGCGGGGGACGGGCTCTCCTCGATGAGCTTCTGGTGCCGCCGCTGCACGGAGCACTCACGCTCGTTGAGGTGGATGATGTTCCCGTGCTCGTCCGCGACGATTTGAATCTCGATGTGGCGCGGCTTCTCCACGTACCGCTCGATGTAGAGGTCGCCGTTGTTGAAACTGGCCAGGGCCTCCGCCTGCGCGGTGGAGAACGCCTGCGCGAGCACACCCGGCTCGCGGACGATCTTCATGCCCTTGCCGCCGCCGCCCGCCGCCGCCTTCAGGATGACCGGGAAACCGATCTCCTTCGCGAACGCCTCCGCCTCGCGCGGATCCTTCACCACGCCAGGGCTGCCCGGGAGCAGCGGCATGCCGGCCTCGCGGGCCGCGGCGCGCGCGCGCACCTTGTTGCCCATCAGCCGCAGCATCTCCGGACGCGGGCCAATGAAGCGGATCTTGCAGTTCTCGCAGACCTCCGCGAACTCGGCGTTCTCCGACAGGAAGCCGTAGCCCGGGTGGATGGCGTCCGCGCGGGTGATCTCCGCCGCGGAGAGCAGCTGCGGCACGTTGAGGTAGCTCTCCTTGGACGGAGGCGGCCCGATGCAGACGGCCTCGTCCGCGAAGCGCACGTGCAGCGCGTGGGCGTCGGCGGTGGAGTGCACCGCCACGGTGGCGATGCCCAGTTCACGGCATGCGCGGATGACCCGCAGGGCAATCTCCCCGCGGTTGGCGACCAGGACCTTCTTGAACACGGCCGTGCTCCTTCGCGAGGGCCTTGAGGCGCGTCCCGCCCGGAACTGGGCCGGACGCGCCTGACAAAGTGAGACTCAGGCCGGCTCGATGCGGAACAGCGCCTGGCCGAACTCCACCGGGCGACCGTTCTCCACGAGGACCTCGGCGACGCGGCCGGAGACCTCGGACTCGATTTCGTTCATCAACTTCATCGCTTCCACGATGCAGAGCACCTGGCCCTTGCGCACCACCGTGCCCACGTCCACGAACGGGGGCTGGTCCGGCGCGGGGGTCCGGTAGAACGTCCCCACAAAGGGGCTGGTCACCAGGTGGCCCGGCTTCTCCGCGGGCTTCTCCGGCGCCGGCGCGGCGGCGGGGGCCGCGGCAGGGGCCGCACGAGGCGCGGCCGGAGCGGCGTAGTCCACCGGCGGCGACACCGTCACCCCGGGGCCCGACGGCGCCGTGTGGTGGACGATGGTCGTCTCCGGCGCGTGACCGCGGCGGATGTAGAGCTTCTCCGGACCCCGCGTCCACACCAGCCGGGTGACGTCGGAGGCCTCCAGGATTTCGACAATCTGCCGGAGGGCGTCCACGTCCAGGGACGTGGTGCCCGCATCCCGCCCGGAAGCCGCGCCCGAGGACTCGGCCGGCCGGGTTGCCTTGCGCTTCGTTGCCATTCAGACCCCTCCGGGTCGCCAGGTGAAGGGAAGACGCCCTAGCCCGCGGTCGCCACGCGGGTGAGGTACTTGCCACCTTCACGCGTGTCGATCTTCAGCACGTCACCCTCGTTGATGAACAGGGGCACGTTGACGGTGAAGCCGGTCTCCAGCGTCGCGGGCTTCATCGCGCCGGACACGGTGTCGCCGCGCACGCCGGGGTCGCACTTGACGACCTTGAGGTCCACGGAGTTCGGCAGACCGACGGAGATGGCCTTGCCGTTCCAGTAGAGGACCTCCACCGGGGTGTTTTCCTTCAGGAAGTTCTTCGCCTCGCCCAGCACCTTCTCCGTGATGAAGGTCTGCTCGAAGGTCTTCTTCTCCATGAAGTAGTACTCGTCGCCGGACGAGTAGAGGTACTCCATGTCCTTCTGCTCGATGTCGGGGACGCCCACCTTGTCACCGGACTTCATGGTGGGCTCCAGCATGCGACCGCTGAGCAGGCTGCGAATCTTGGTCCGCACGAAGGCGGAGCCCTTGCCCGGCTTGACGTGCTGGAAGTACTCGATCACGAACGGTTCGCCGTCGATCTCGATCTTCAAACCATTGCGAAATTCAGAGGTGTCGACAAAACCGGCCATGGGGACCGACTCCTTCAGCCTGACCAGACTGACGTAAAGACGAAAGCCCGGGGTGTCTAGCCCATGCCCTGTTTCCTGCAAAGGGGAAAGCGGCGGCACGCTGCGTCGCCGGGCAGGCCCGACAAGCCCCTGCCCGAGCGGACGTGCGTGACTACAACTCCGCCTTCACCTGCGGCGCGGTGACGCGCAGGACATAGCGCCCCTTGCCGAAATTCCCGTCCGCGCGCAGGGCCAGCACCAGGAAGTACTCCGGCGTCAGCAGGCGCATCACGGTGAGGACCTTCTCGCTGTTGACGGACACCTCGGTGACGGTGCCCGTCTTCAGCGACTCGGCCGCGTTCTTCAGCTGCGTGAGCAGGTTGGCGTACTCCACCCAGGTACCGGAGACGTCCAGCTCCGTGGCCTCGTCCTTCTGGAACGTGTCCACGGAGATGCCGTCGAAGCCCATCACGCTGCACGCGAGGGCCCCGTCCACCTGGTTCACCACCGCTTCAAGGTGCGTGCGAAAAGACATGGTTCTCCCAGGGCCGGGGGGCGTGGGCCCGGTTCAGACGCACTCGGGGTAGTTGCCGTCCTGGCCACCCGTCGAGTTGCACGGGATGACGGGCTGGATGACCTGCCCCGGGGTGCAGGCCGGGATGGGGCGGGTCGCCGAGTAGGCGTCGATGGCGTAGACGACCTCGTTCGTCTCGAAGCTCTTGCCGCCCGAAGCGAACTTGCCGGCGAACTGGACGGTGACGCGCACCTGGACCGTCCCTCCCGACGCGACCGCCTGCGACAGGGCCTGCGCGGCCTCCGTCGTGAGCAGGTCGGCCACGAGCGTGTTGCCCTCGGAGGCGGGAGCCAGCCCCGCCGTGTAGGGCACCTCTCCGTCGGGGATGGAGAGGCTCGGCGTCGACTCGTAGGACAGCTTGAGCGTGTCGACGATGGCGGTGCCGGCCCCACCGGAAGTGCTGTCCGGCTCCAGGGGGACGTCTCCGACTTCGATGGGCGTGGAGGCGTAGCTGTTGTTCACCACGAACGCCAGGAGGTAGCGGTCCCCGTACGCGAGGTTGAGCGAACCGCTCGCGAGCCCGGCGCTGTCTGCGGCGACAACACAGGCCGCGTTGGGCAGCTTGGTCTGGAGGATCTGGACGACGGGTGCACTCTCTGAGCACGAGCAGAGCCCGAGCGACAGGGCCGCCGCGATGAAGAAGGGCTTCATTGGAATGGTCTCTCCCAATCAGGGCGCGATGCCATTAGAGGCTCTGCGCGATGGTCTGCCGGTTGAGGATGCGGGGCGTGATGAAGATGAGCAGCTCCTGCCGCTCGTCCGTGTCGTTGGTGTTCCGGAAAAAGAAGCCGAGCACGGGGATCTTCGACAGGAAGGGCACCGAGTTGGTCCGGGTGCTGCCCCGGCGCACGTAGATGCCGCCGATGACCGTCGTGTCGCCGTCCTTCACCAGGACCTGGGTGTTGGCCTCCTTGCGCTGGATGGAGGGCTGGCCGTTGGCGCCGGTGTTGGACGGGTCCGGCTGGTTGTTCTGCGCCGCGATGGACATGAGGATGCTGCCGTCCTGGGTGATGTGCGGCGTGACTTCCAGCGACAGGCGCGCTTCCACGAAGGTCGTGTTCACGCCGCCGGCCGACGTCTGGCTGAACGGGATGGACAGACCCTGGCTGATGCGGGCCGTGTTGTTGTCCAGCGTGGTGACCTTGGGCGAGGAGATGGTCTTCACGGTGCCCTCCGTCTCCGCCGCGGACAGGCGCAGGTTGAGCTGCACGGCGCCGCCCGCGGAGCCGAAGGCGAAGCCCATGGCGCCACCGAGGCCCTCACCCACCGCCGCCGGCAGGTTCACCGCGAAGTTGGGCTGGGTGGGGACACCCGGCGCCGCGCCGCCCGCGCCGCCCGTGACGCCGACGGTGCTGGGGAAGATGAGGCCGGTGGGGTTGCCCGTCGCGGTGGACAGGCGCGTCTGGCCGCCCCACTGCACGCCCAGGTTGCGGCTGAAGGTGGTGCTCGCCTCCACGATGCGGCTCTCGATGAGGACCTGCGGCGTCTGCGTGTCCAGGCTGCGCACCAGGGCGCGCGCCTTCTCCGTGTTGGAGCGGATGTCCTTGATGATGAGCACGTTGGTGCGCGTGTCCACCGTCACCGAGCCGCGGTCGCTGAGCACGTCCTTCACGCGCGACGACATCTCACCGGCCACCGCGTAGTTCACAGGCACCAGGCTGACCAGCAGGTCCTCCTGCTGCTGCAGCGACTTCTTGCGCTCCTGGCGCAGCCGCGCCTCCTCTTCCAGGGTCTTCAGCGGCGCGATGCGGATGATGTTGCCCACCTGCTCCTGGCCCAGCTGCTTGGTGCGCAGGATGAGGTCCAGCGCCTGGTCCCAGGGCACGTTGCGCAGGCGGATGGTCACGCGGCCACCGACGTCGTCGGCCACCACGATGTTGCGCTTGGAGATCTCCGCGATGACGCGCAGCAGGTTCTGGATGTCGATGTCCTTGAACTCGAAGGACACGCGCTTGCCGCGGTAGCGGGCCTGCTGGGGCGCGCCCTCCGCCGCGTACGCCGGGGCCTCCGCCGTGAAGCCGGCGGTGCGCTGGGTGACGGCGACCTCCTCCGTCTTCACGCCCTGCACGTCCAGCCGCCAGCTCAGGCTGTTGGCGCCCTGGGTGACGTTCTCCTCGATGGCGCCGTCCGCGGCGACCACCAGGCGCACCTTGCGGCCCTCACCGGGGACGCTGAAGGCGCTGATCATCTTCACCGGCGTGTCCAGCGCGCTGGTATCCAGGCTGCGCTCCAGCTTCTTGGGCAGGCGCGCGTTCTCCAGCGTCAGCACCGCGCTGCGCGGATCCGGGCGGTCCACCTTCCACGCCGTCGCGCCGGACAGCTTCAGCTGCACGCGGCCGCCCGAGGGGCTCTCGTCGAAGGACAGGTCCTTGACCTCCACCACCGCCGGCTGCGGCGCGGCCTGCGCCACGGCGGGCTGCGGCTTCGCGGCTTCCTGCACGGGCTGCGGGCGCAGGGGCTCGGTCTCCGCCACCGCGTCGCGGGGCTGGGACGGCTTGGGCTTGCGCGCCACCGCGCTTCCCAGCACCACCTCCAGGCCGCGCTCGGCGCGGTCCACGCGGTACGCGGGCATGTCGCCCTTGGCCACGAGCACCAAGCGGACCTTGTCCTCGTGGGCGCCCACGCGCACGTCCTTGAGCAGGTTGCCCTTCACCTTGGGCGCCTTCGCGCTCAGGCCCACGCCGTACACGTCCACGGCCAGGCGAGGCGGATCCACCAGCTCCAGGACCTCGTAGCGGGCGATGTCGCCGTCGGCGGCGACGCGCAGCGCCTCGCCGTTCATGGACAGCTGGGTGATGCGCTGGGCCGGGTGGGCCACCTCGCGCTCATCCGCCTCCGTGGCGACGACGTTCTCACGGCCCGGCGCCTGCGACGGCGCGGACTTGGAGGAGGTCCCCTCCTCCGGCACCACCGCCACCATGGCCTCCACCGGCGCGGGCGCGGCCGCCGGAGCGGGCGCGGCCTTCACCGGCGCGGCGGCGACCGCCTGGGCGGCGGCGGCCTTCGGCGCGGCGGGCTCCGCCGGCTTCACCTCCGCGGGAGCCTGGGCGGTCGCGGCGGCGGGGGCCACCGGCGAACCGTCCACGGAGATGACCACGCGGTTGCCCTCCGCGCGGACGTCGTACTGGGAGGCCTGGTCGAGCGCCACCAGCACGCGGCCCACGCTGGCGCGCGCGTCGGAGAACTGGGCGGCCACCACGCCGGACACCGGACCGGTGCCGTCATGGTGCCCCTTGATGCCGGTGGCGTCCGCGGACGACAGGTCCACCACCAGCCGCTCCGGCCCACTGAGCCGGAAGACGGTGAAGGTGGGCGGCCGGGTCCCGGTCACCACGACCTGGGCACCGGCTCCCGTCCGGGACACCTGCAGGTCCCGCAGCGTATTGAGATCCGCGCCGTACACCTTGGCGCTTGCCAGGACGACCGCCCATGCGGCCGCCATGATCCACTTGCCCCTCGTCACAGCGCTCTGCTCGAGCATGCGTCCCCTCAACAAGTTGGAAGCGGGCGACGACTGCCCGCGGGCGCGCCGTGGGGCGCTACTCCCAGTTCTTGCCCGTCATCAGGTTGTATGCGGGGTCCTTCACGCCATCCGCCTTGAGCTGGAGACTCACCGGGTTGCTGATGAGCTCGCCCTTGGCACCCGTGAAGACCTCGGTGACGGTGACCGAGTCCCTTAGAATCTGTGTCACCTTGCCGCCCTGGCGCCCCACGCGGGTGTTGCGCCGGACGATGTGGCCGCGACCCAGGGGGTCCTCGACCATCGCCAGCGGGCTGGAATCCCCCGTGACGACCGCCACCAGCTTGAGCTGGTCGAGGTCGAACACGCACAGGGGTTCGTTGCAGGCTCGCTCCGGTGCGTCACGCGCCACCGGCCCGAGCTCTTCCAGCGGACTGCGGAACGGATCCCGCTTGCCCACCGGACTGTAGGTGTAGACGAACGCTGGCGCCGCCGACGCCTCGGTCTTCTCTTCCACCGGGGCCGGCGCGGGGGCGGCGGCCTGGGGGGGAGCAGGTGGCGGAGCTGGTGGCGTGTCCTCACAAGCGGACAGGGTCAGCGCCATCACCGCAGCGGTCATCGTGGACTTGAACGTCTTCATCCGCGTCATCCCTTGTCGCCCCAGTTGCCAGGCGGATCAAGTTTCTAGTTGCTCTTCGTCTCGATGAACCGGAACGTCGTCGCCAGGAAGCTGCTCTGGAGGACCACCTTCTCGTTCTTCAGGGTCGCGTTATCGAGCTTGATGTTGTTGACGTTGACGATGCGGCGCATGTTCGCCATCTCCTGAAGGAACATGGCGATCTCGTGGTAGTTGCCGCTCACCGTCATCTTGATGGGGATGCGCGCGAAGAACTCGCTGCCCTCGACGTACTCCTTGTCGGGCTCCACGCGGGAGATCTCCAGGCCGGACTTCTTGCCGATGTCGTTGATCTGCGCGAGCAGCTCTTCCATGTCGCGCCGCTCGGGCAGCTCCGTGAGGGCCTCCGCCAGCTTCTGCTCGAGCACGTCCATCTCACGACGGCGCTCGTTGAGGTTCTGGGCGATCTCGCTCTTCTCCGCGAGCTCCAGGTCCAGCGTCCGGCGCTCGGACTGGCGGCGGGCGATGTCCTCTTCCGTGGGCTGGATGAAGGAGAAGAAGTTGCCCACGGTCAGCAGGACGACGAGGGCCGCGAGCCCGCCGAACTTCGCCGCGGGAGGGGCCTTCGCGAGTTGATCCAGGTATTTTTCCATGACAGGGGTCCTTCGCCGCCAATCAGATGGCGTAGTTGGCGGTGAGGGTGAGCTTGAACTCGACGTAGGACGCGGCGCCGGCCGTGCTGGGCCGGGTCTGCACGGCGTTGGTCAGTTCGATGTTCCCGAAGAAGGGCTTGATGTCGCCGGAGGAGAACTCCTCCACGTTGGCGGTCTCCGTGTTGAAGAGCTCCACGCGCGCCGTCTTGCTGGCGCCGCGGCCCTGATCCACCAGGCGCCCCATGCCCTTGGGCGTCCACACCATGCCGCCCAGGCCACGCATCAGCTCGGCGACCTCGTCATGGCTGACGGCGGAGCCGTTGATGGTGACGCTGTTGGAGGCCTCCACGAAGTCCTTGAGCCAGACCTTCTTGGGCATGGCGGAGGACAGCGCGTCCAGCATGCGGACCGGCCCGTTGCGGCCCTTGCGCAGCGTGTCCAGCACCGCGAGCTTCTTCTCCACCTCCGCCTTGCGGGCGTTGATGTTGGTCACCTCGCCGATGACCTTCTCCAGCTCCGCGATCTTCGCGCGCGTCTGGGCGATGCCCTGGTTGGCCCGCTGCAGCTCGCCGTCGCGGTCCGCGTACCAGAAGTAGTTGCCCACCACCGCGGCGATCAGGACCGCGGCGTAGAGGGCCAGCACCTGCCGGCCCATCTCCCGCTTCTTCACCGCCCGGACGGGCAGCAGGTTGATTCGGATCATCATGTGCGTTCAGTTCCTCAAGGTCAGAGCGGTATCAGCCCAGCTTGTCGCCCGGGCGCCGGAGCGCCAGTCCCACTGCCACCGCGGCCATGGGCGCCACGTCCATGATGAACGCGGGGTCGAACTTGCGGTTGTCCACTTCAATCTTCCGGAACGGGTTGAGGATCTCCACCGGCACGCCGGTCCGCGCCTCGATGGTCTTGAACAGGGCGGGGATCTTCGCGGTGCCGCCGGAGAGGTAGACCTTGGTGAAGTTCGAGTCCGCGGCGGTGCCCGCGTAGAAGTCCAGCGAGCGCTGGATTTCGCCGGCCACCTGCTCCGCCACGCTGGAGAGGACGCGCTCCACGTCCTGGGGAACGACGGCGTCCGCGTCCGCGCGGTTGCCGCCGATCTTCAGCGCCTCCGCCTCCTCGTAGGAGACGTTGAGCTGCTTCTGGATCTCTTCGGTGAACTGGTTGCCGCCGATGGTCACGTCACGGGTGAAGACGGTGACGCCGTTGGCGATGATGTTGATGTTCACCACGGAGGCGCCGGCGTTGATGAGGACGACGGTCTCCTTGTCCGGCAGCTCGTAGTTCGTGGAGAACATGTTCTGGACGGCGAACGCGTCCACGTCCACCACCACCGGCGCGAGGCCCGCCTCGGAGACCACGGTGGTGTAGTCGTTGATCATGTCCTTCTTCGCGGCCACCAGCAGCACGTCCATCTGACCGGTGGCGTCGTTGCCGCCGCCGTCGAGGATCTGCGTGTCGATGTTCACGTCCTTCACGTCGAAGGGGATGTACTGCTCCGCCTCCCACTGGATGCTCTCCTCGAGCTCTTCCTGGCTCATGCGGGGCATCTGGATCTTCTTGATGATGACCGAGTGGCCGGACACGCCGATGGCGACGTCCTTGCCCTTGACCTTCAGTTCGGACATCAGCTCCTGGACCGCCTGGACGATGGCCGTGGAGTTCATCAGCGCGCCGTCCACGATGGCTTCCGGGGGCAGTGGCTTCATTCCGAAGCTCTGGAGCGCGTAGCCGACTTCGCCGCGCTTGCGCTGCTCCTTGAGCATGATCATCTTGATCGACGTCGACCCGATATCCAGCCCGAGTGCCAGTTTGCCCTTCGCCATGCGTAACTCCATCGGAGAGGGGGCCAGCGTAGCACCGGCTTGATACCCCTCCTAAAAAGTGCGTGGCGCCCGGCCGCCCTGCGGACGGGAGAGCGCCGTGAAAGCCAACCACGACCGCGCCCCCGACCCACCTTCGCGGAGGCCCGATTTTCCGGCCCCGGACGCGTTCCGTCAAATGGCGCCGGAGGATTCCTGCCGGAGGATTCTTGAAAGGTCGGCGGCCGGGCCGCTCCCCTGCCCTCAGGTCCGGGTGCCTTCCGCGTCCGGATCGATGCCGTACTCCTTGATCTTGTAGAGGAGCGCCCGGTGGCTGATGTCCAGCACCTCCGCCGCCCGGGTGCGGTTGCCCTTCGTGCGCCGCAGCGCCGCCCGGATGTAGGACTCCTCCAGCTCCCGGATGGCGCGCTTGAGCGACAGGTCGGCTGCGGCCTGTAGCGGCGCGGCCGTCCCGGCCGGAGCGGGTGCGGAAGCCGCCCACAGCTTCTCCGGCAGGCTGCCAGGCGCGACGTGGGTGCCCTCCGCGAGCAGCACCGCGCGCTCCATGGCGTTCTCCAGCTCGCGCACGTTGCCCGGCCAGCCGTAGGCCGTCATCAGCGCCTCCGCTTCCGGGGTGAAGCCCTCCACCGGTGGATCCCGGTTGAGCTCGCGGTTGAAGCGGTGGAGGAAGGCGCGGGCGAGCAGCGGGATGTCCTCGCGACGCTCGCGCAGGGGCGGCAGGGTGAGGTTCACGACGTTGAGGCGGTAGTAGAGGTCCTCGCGGAAGTCGCCCTTCTCCACCAGCTTGCCCAGGTCGCGCAGCGTGGCGGCCACGACGCGCACGTCCACGCGCTCCACGCGGCTTTCGCCCACCGGCCTGATTTCACCCTCCTGCAGCACGCGCAGGAGCTTCACCTGCGCGCCCAGGGGCAGCTCGCCCACCTCGTCGAGGAAGAGCGTGCCGCCGTCGGCCTCCGCGAACAGGCCCCGGCGGGCGGTGCGCGCGTCGGTGAAGGCGCCCTTCGCGTGGCCGAACAGCTCGCTCTCCAGCAGGCCGTGGGGGATGGCGCCGCAGTTGACGGCGACGAAGGGCATGGCGGCGCGGCGGCTCTGGCCGTGCAGCTCGCGCGCGATGAGCTCCTTGCCGGTGCCGCTCTCCCCGGAGATGAGCACCGTGGTGTCCACGGGCGCGACGCGCGCGAGCTGCTTGAGCACCGCCTGGAGCGCGGCGCTCTGCCCCAGGATGTGGCCCCCGGACGCGCCGGGCAGCTGCGCCTCGTGCAGCCGGCGGTTCTCGCGCACCAGCCGCTCGCGCTCCTCCGCCTTGCGCAGGACGAGGACGATCTCCTCCGGCTTGAAGGGCTTCTGGACGTAGTCGTAGGCGCCCGCCTGCACCGCCTCCAGCGCCTGCTCCTGGGAGCCGTACGCGCTCATCACCACCACGGTGAGGCCGGGCTGCTCCGCGAGCGCGGCCTTGAGCACCGACAGCCCGTCGCGCTTCGGCATGCGCACGTCCGTCAGCAGGACGTCGTAGGCGCGGGCGGACAGCTCGCGCAGGGCCTCGTCTCCGTCGGCGACGGCGCGCACGTCGTAGCCCTTGTCGGTCAGCACCAGGGTGAGGATGTGGCGGATGGACGGCTCGTCGTCGGCGACGAGGACGGTGCGGAAGAGGGGCATGGGGTGCCCCCCATCATACGCCGGTCCGCCGCCGTCAGGCCGCTGGCAGGGACAGCCGGAAGCACGCGCCGCCGCCCGCGTCGTCGCGCGCGTCCAGCCGGCCGCCCATGCCCTGGGCCAGGTTCAGCGACACCGCGAGCCCCAGGCCCGTGCCCTGGCGCCCCTTGGTGGTGAAGAACGGCTCGAAGAGGTGCGCGCGCACCTCCGGCGACAGGCCCGGGCCGCTGTCCCGCACCTCCACCAGGACGAGCGCGTCCTCGCGCCGGGTGGAGACGCGCACGTGGCCCTCGCCTCCCATGGCCTGGGCGGCGTTGAGCAGCAGGTTGATGAGGATCTGCGACAGGGGGCCGCTGTCGGCGCGGGCCAGCAGCCCGGGTGTCACCTCCAGGGTGACGTCCACCCGGTCCAGCTCCGGCCCGGCGCGCACCAGCCGCACGCACGTCTCCACCACCTGCCCCACGTCCACCGGCCCGGGCTGGGTGCTGGCCGGACGGCCCAGGTCCAGCAGCCCCCGCACGATGCGGTCGATGCGGAGCACCTCGTGGTCGATGCGCTCCAGGAAGTCCTTCAGCTCCGGCCCCTGCGCCCGGGAGCGCGCCAGGGAGAGGTAGCCCAGGATGCCCGCCAGCGGGTTGCCCACCTCGTGCGCCACGCCCGCGGCCAGCTTCCCCACCGTGGCCAGCCGCTCGGAGGCGACCAGCTCCGTCTGCGCCCGCGCGAGCCGGGCGTTCGCCTCGCGCAGCGCCTCCAGCTGCGAGCGCGTGAGGGCCTGCTCCTGGCGCAGCGCCTCCGCCATGCGCCGCAGCTCGCCCTGGATGCGCGACAGGAACGGCCCGCCCTGCCCGGAGAGCGGCACGTCCAGTTGCAGCCGTCCCAGTTGCTCCACGGACTTCTCCATGGCGCGCAGCGGGCGCCCCACCGCCAGGTACAGCACGCCGTAGGCCAGGACCGTCAGCACCAGCAGGTCCAGCCCCAGCGCCAGCGGCAGGAAGGCGCGGATCCGCGCCAGGCCCTCCATGTCCAGCGACCCCGGCAGCGCCAGCCTGCGCGCCGTGTCCAGGAGGCGGATCAACACCGGCTGCAGCGTCAGCCACGACAGGCCCGTGGACAGCGACCCCAGGAGGAACGCCACGCTGGCGATGCGCCACTTCATCCCGGCACCGGCCCGAGCCCCCTCACCGCGTCCCCCCCAGCATCAGCGCCACCTCCACCGGCAGCACGCGCATGAGCCACGGCCCCAGCAGCATCACCTCCAGCCCCGCCAGCGCCAGCCACGGGCCGAAAGGGATGTTGGTGGGACCGGGGACCCACTCCTCCTCCTCCCCCGCCTCGTCCAGCTCCGCGTCCGGGATGGGCTGGAAGAGCAGGCACCAGGGGACGAGCACCACCCGCTTCCACAGGGGCAGGCCGGGCTTCGTGAAGTCCCACGTCATCGTGGGCTCGGGCGCTTCTTCCTCCGCCGGAGCCTCCGGAGCCGGGGTGAGTGCCGCGTCGGCCTCCGGGCCCTGAGGTGGATGCGGGGGCGCCGCGCCGCCGCCCACGGCCTCCTCCGGCGGGGGTGCGGCGGCCCCAGGCTCCCCGGCGGACTGCTGGGGAGCGCCGCGCGGCCCCGCCCTGCCCGTGAGGGCGAGCAGCGCCACGCCCACGATGGAGCCCTGCAGCGACGAGAAGAAGAGGATGCCCAGCAGCGAGTGCCACCCCAGGAACGCACCCAGGAGCGCGACGAGGAACTTGTCCCCGCCGCCCAGCGCCTCGCGCTTGAACGCGCGCCAACCGATGTACTCCATCAACCGGAAGCCGAGGAACCCCACCGCCGCGCCCAGCGCCGCCTGCGCCACCGCGCCCGCGCCCCGGGGGATGGCCAGCAGCACGCCCGCCGCGATGCCCGGCAGCGTCAGCGAGAACGGGAGGATCCAGTGTTCCAGGTCGATGAAGGTGAGCGGCACCAGCAGGAACACGAGCACCAGCGCGGGCACCAGCGCGTACGTCCAGTCAAAGCGCTTGAGGCACGCGAGGAACAACAGCCCCGTGAGCAGCTCCACCATCACGTAGCGCGGAGAGATGGGCATGCCGCAGCCCCGGCACTTCCCGCGCAGGCCCAGCCACGACAGGACGGGGATGTTCTCGTACCAGGAGAGCACGTGCCCGCACTTCGGGCAGCGGGAGCCGGGCCGCACGATGCTCAGTCCTTCTGGCACCCGCGCGATGACGACATTGAGGAAGGAGCCGATGCACAGGCCGAGGATGAACAGGAAGAGGATGAAGAGGGGCTCGGCCCAGCCCGGCGCGTAGGTGAACGTCACGGAGCCCGGAATCCTACCCGCCGCTTCCGGAGCTGGCGACTGCGCGATGGAGGACGAAAACCGTCAGCGCGGGTGACAAAAATTGGCAGGCCTCGCGGCTGATCCACCCACCGCTGCGCCCGCCTGCCCTGGGAATCCCGGGGGTTGGGTGGATTGTTCGGCGTGGCACTCTTCGTGCTAAGAGTTCGCACGTCGTTCAACCCCCCTCTGCCTGCCGCGGAGTCCCCAAACATGATGAACCGTCTCTTCCGGAAGAAGGGTGGCTTCACCCTCATCGAGCTGATGATCGTGGTCGCCATCATCGGCATCCTGGCCGCCATCGCCATCCCGAACTTCATCCGCTTCCAGGCGAAGTCGAAGCAGTCCGAGGCCAAGACGAACCTCAAGGCCATCTTCACGGCGCAGAAGTCGTACTTCGGTGAGAAGGACAAGTACTCCACCGACTTCACGGTCATCGGTTTCGACCCGGAGCCCGCGAACCGCTACAGCTACGGCCTGAAGACGGGCTGCGCCGCCGCGCAGGCCGTTACCGCCCGCACCGCCTCCGCCGGCTGCATCGGCCAGGACTCGGCGAAGTTCGTCACCGCGCCGGGCACCAAGGACGCGATCGCGGCCCTGGGCGTGCAGCCTGCCGTGACGAGCTGCCCGAACTGCTCCTTCAGCGCGAACGCGGTCGGTAACGTCGACAACGACGCGGCCGGCGACGCGTGGGGCATCACCTCCAACCCGTCTGGCGCGACGCTGGCCGGCACCTGCGGCGTGGACACCACGCTCATCTCCGCCGGTGAGCCGGGCAACGCGTACAACGACGTGAGCTGCGAGTAGTCGCTCAGGCGGTTCGGCCGGATCCCTCCGCAGATCCGTCATGACGGGTCCGCACAGGTGATGGCAGAATCCATGGGGCGCCCGGGCATATCGGGCGCCCCATTTTCGTTGGGTGGAGCCATGGTGAAGGTGTACCTGCGATTCGTCCCGGGCGTGTTGTTGGTGGCGCTGCTGTCCTCGCCCCCCCGGCCCGTCTCCAGGCAGGGCGGTGGGCCCCTGCTGCCCCGGCCGGGGCTGCTCAAGACCCTCTTCCGCGCCCAGCAGGGGCTGGTCACGGACTACTTCTGGATCCTCCTGCTCAACCGCATCGGCGCGGCGTCGAAGCCTTCCGAGTACCGGCAGATCTACGACTACGCGGACCTGGTCACCGACCTGGATCCCGGCTTCTGGCAGGCCTACTTCTATTCAGGCATCACCGTGCCGGTCCACCTGGGCAAGGGCGAGTACCTGAACGCCGCGGAGTCGAGCGCCATCCTGCGCAAGGGGCTGAAGCACCTGCCGGACAACCAGCGGCTGTCGTTCCAGCTGGCGTACAACCTGATGTTCTTCGAGAAGAAGTACAAGGAAGCGGCGGACATCATCCAGGAGCTGTCGCGGCGGCCTGACGCTCCACCCTGGTACTTGGCGCTGGCCACGCGGCTGTACGCGCAGTCCGGCGACTTCGACAGCGGCCTGTCGCTCAGCATGGCCCTGCGCGACGGCGCGGAGGACAACGAGACGCGCGAGTTCTACGCGCACCGGGTGCAGGAGATCCTCCAGGAGCGGGTGCTGCGCACCGTCGACGAGGCCATCACCCGCTACCGCGAGCGCGAGGGCCACCTCCCCAGCAACCTGCCCGCGCTGGTCTCCTCGGGAGACCTGGACCGGCTTCCCGAGGATCCGCTGGGTGGCAGGTTCTTCCTGGGGGAAGATGGCCGCGCCTATTCCGACGCCGTGCGCTTCCGCATGGAGCTCATCGAGGATGAACGCACCGAGGACGGCGAGCGCCTGGTCCCCAAGCCCCGAGTCACGAACCATGACGAATCCTCTCAGCCCTGAAGCCCCGCCCATCCAGGCGCAGGGGCTGCACAAGACCTACAAGGTCGGCTTCTGGTTCAACCGCACCGTGCGGGCCCTCCAGTCCATGGACCTGCGGGTGGATGCCGGGCAGATCTACGGACTGCTCGGGCCCAACGGCGCGGGCAAGTCCACGACCATCAAGATCCTGATGAACCTGGTGCGCCCCAGCGGCGGCACCGCGCGGCTCTTCGGGCGCCCCGTGGAGGACGCCGCCACGCGCAGGCTGGTGGGCTTCGTGCCGGAGAACCCCGCCCCCTACGAATACCTCACGGGCCGTGAGTTCGTGACGCTCGCGGGGCAGCTTGCGGGCCTGTCCGGGCACGAGCTGGACGGCCGCGTCACGGAGGTGATGGGCGCGGTGGAGATGGCGGGCGCGGAGAAGCTGCAAATCCGCCGCTACTCCAAGGGCATGGTGCAGCGCGTGGCCCTGGCGCAGGCGCTGGTGGGCCGGCCGAAGCTGCTCATCCTGGACGAGCCCACGAGCGGGCTGGATCCCCTGGGGCGCCGGCAGATGCGCGACCTCATCCTGGCCGAGCGGGCCAAGGGCACCACGGTGCTCTTCTGCAGCCACATCATCCCGGACGTGGAGTCGCTCTGCGACCGGCTGGCGGTGCTGGTGGGCGGCCGGCGGGTGCGCGAGGGCAGCGTGCAGGAGCTGGTGTCCGCGCAGGCCTCATCCATGGAGGTGGTGGTGGAGGGGATGAACTCCGAGCAGGTCCGGGGCCTGGGCATTCCGCTGGAGTCGGTGCAGGCCCTGGACGGCCGCGTGATGTTGCAGGTGGCGGACGTGGACAGCCAGCGGCTGCTGGGGGGCGTGCTGGGCGCGGGCGGACGGGTGAACCGGATGCAGCCGGCGCGCTTCTCGCTGGAGCAGCTGTTCATGAACGCGCTGAAGGAGTCAGGCCGCGCGACCAGCGTGGGCGGGGAGATCAACACGTGAGCGCCTTCAGCGCGATGATGTGGAATGGCTTTCGCGAGGCGCGCCGCAACCGGGTGACGGTGGTGGTGGGCGTGTTCGCCGCGGTGGTGCTGCTGTCCTCCACGCTGGTGACGGAGGTGACGGTCGCGACGTTCGACCGCGTGCTGACGGACTTCGGCCTGGGGATGATGAGCATGATCCTCGTCTTCCTCACCATCTTCCTGTCCAGCAGCCTGCTCAGCCGGGAGATTGAACGGCGCACCATCTTCCTGGTGGTGAGCAAGCCCGTGTCGCGCCGTCAGTTCCTGCTGGCGCGGCTGGCGGGCAACATGCTGACGCTGGGCGTGCTGCTGGTGGCGATGACGCTCATCTTCCTGCTGGAGCTGCTGCTCTTCGGCGCGAACATCACCTCCACGCAGCTGCTGGCGAGCGCGGGGCTGTGGTTCGAGCTGCTCATCCTCAGCAGCGTGGGCATCCTCTTCTCCAGCTTCGCCGGGCCGGCCGTGTCCGCCATCGCGACCACGGGCATGTACTTCACCGGGCACCTGACGGGGGACCTGTACACGCTCGCCAACCGCTCGGAGAGCGGCGCGGTCCAGGCGATTGGAAAGACGCTGTACTACCTGCTGCCCAACCTGGAGCGGGTGAACTTCCGGCCCCAGGCCACGTACGCGCTGCAGGTGGACGCGTCCACGTTCTTCTCCGGCGTGGGCTACAGCCTGGCGTGGACGCTGGTGCTGATCACCCTGGCCATCACCATCTTCGAGCGGCGCGACTTCCGCTAGGGCGCCGCCTGCCGCCGCCTGGGGACGAAGCGCGTCCCCAGGCAGGCCAGCAGGAGCCCCAGCCACGCCGCCGCGCCCACGACGAGCCCCGCCGTCAGGCCGGGCGTGCGGTAGTGGAGCTCCACCACGTGACGGCCGGCGGGGACCGCCACCGCGCGGACCGCCACGTTGGCGGGCAGGATGGGCACGTCCTGCCCGTCCACCGTCGCGCGCCAGCCGGGCTGGAGGGCGTCGTTGACGACGAGGACGGCGGGGGCGCGCGCCTCCACCTCCAGGGTGAGGTGCTCCGGGGTGCCCGGGGCGACGCGCACCGGCCCCAGGGGCCCTTCCGGCGCGGCGGGCAGCGGGGCCGTGCACTCCACGATGGCGACGTCCGGCGGCGGGAGCGTGGCGGACAGCATCCGCCGCGCGGCCGCGTCCCGGTCCGCGACGCACTCGGGACGGGCCAGGTAGACGCGCGGCATGGAGTCCGCGTACTCCACCAGCGTCAGGCCCAGCACGGGCTCCGCGATGGTGCTTCGCGCGGACAGCCGGGGGGCCAGGGCCGCGTACTCCGACGTGGCGCAGGCGAGGAACCGGGTGCCCAGGCGGGGCGCGAGCCGCGTGAACCATTGCATCCGGTCCACCTTGAGCTGGCGCACGCGGGAGCTGACCCCGGGCAGGTACTCGTTCGCGCTGTCCAGGCCCCACAGCGCCACCATGTCCGGGGCCAGGGCGGACAGCAGCGTCAGGTGCAGGCTGTCGTTGTAGCTGAGGCCGGGAAGGCGCGGCGGAGCGGTCTCGCGCAGCGACGAGGCCACCCGGACGCGCTCTCCCGGGGGGACTGCCGCGCGGATGTGCTCGACGAAGGGCGGCGGCGTGCTCAGCAGCTCCGCCGGGGACAGCTGGTAGAGCGGCTCGTTGGCCCTCATGAGCGCGCCCCACTGGAGGGCCACGAGCAGCGCGCCGCGCGGGACGGGGCGCTCGCGCAGGAGGGCCAGCGCCGCGCAGGCGAACGCGAGCAGCGCCGCCGTGGCCGCGGTGGCGACGACGTTGTCGGACAACCCCTGGAGCACGGGCCCGGGGACGTCCGGCCAGCGGGGGCGCAGCCAGTGCTCGCTCCACCACTGGCGGCCTCCCTCCGCCAGCGCGAGCCCCGCGCACGGCAGCGCCACGAGCAGCCCCACCCCGACGACGGCGCGGACCGCTCCGCCTTCGCCCAGGCACCGCTTCCACCCCAGGCCGGCGGCGACCGCCAGCCCCAGGGAGACGAGCGGCACCAGCTTCTCCGGGTAGCGGAAGGGCCTCCAGAACGGGACCAGGTGATAGGCCCAGCCGTACACCGGCAACGCGTCCCCCAGGCAGAGCGCGAGCAGCAGCGCCCAGAGCGCCACGAACGCCCACGTGCGCCACCGCCGGACCGAAGCGACCCCGCCCGCGAGCGCCAGCACGCAGGCGGGCACGCCCAGGTACACCGAGTCCACCCAGGCGCGGCCGAACCCGCCGGAGGGGACCAGGTGCGTCACCACGGCATAGGGGATGCCCTGCGTGCCCTCCGCGTCCGCGAGGAAGGGCCCCAGGAAGAGCTCCCAGAGCCGCAGCGGGTGGAGCGAGAAGCGCTGCGCCTCCCCGAGCGAGCGCGCGCCCGGCTCCGAGGCCGCGGTGAGCGCTGCGGCGGGCAGCAGCTGGGGCGCGGCCAGCAGGCCTCCCGCCAGGATGAGCAGCGCGCACGCCCCCGCGCGCCGGCGCCACGGCCCCGCGTGCGGGTCCAGGGCCGCCACGCACACGACGAGGGCATTGGCCATGACGAAGGCCTGGGCGTCCCCGGCGAACGCCAGCAGGGCCAGCCCCATGCCCGCGAGCGTCAGCCGCGGCAGCCCCGGCTGACGCAGGAAGCGCAGCGCGAGCCAGAGCGCGCCGGGCAGCGTGCTCGCCGCCTGGAGGTACTTGGGGTTGCCGGTGCTGCAGACGAGGTAGCCGCAGAACGCGAACGTCACGCCGGCGAAGAGCGCGCCGGCGCGGGGGACCTCCCACGCGCGGACCAGGGCGTACGTGCCGCCCAGCGCCAGGGGGAAGCACGTGAGGAGCGTCACCTTGGCGGCGAGCCCGAGCGGCAGCACGAGGTGCAGCCACAGCATCGGGTGGAACGTCCCGGTGATGAAGATGCCGGGGAAGGACTGGCCCAGGCCGTCGTAGGGGAGCCAGTCGGGGAACTCGAACGCCAGGACGCGCGAGGCCCAGTAGTGCCGCATGGGATAGAAATCCCGCAGCGTGTCTCCGCCCATGAAGACGCCGGACGTGGAGAACGCCCGGAAGAAGAAGAGGCCCCACAGCAGCGCGGCCACCGCGACCCAGCCCCACCGCCCGACCGCTGCCCCGCGCTCCTGGTCGCTCATCGCGCTCCCTGGCCGTCTGGCCCGCCGCGCCCGACCATAGCGGACTGCCCTTCAGCGCGGTGGCGGGGATGCCGCGGCCCGGGCTTCCGCCAGGGCCTTGCGCGCGGGCTCGAGGCCCGGCTCCAGCCGGAGGGCCTCTTCCAGCGGGGCGACGGCCTCCGCCGTGCGGCCGGCCCGCAGCAGCGTGCGGCCCAGCTCCAGCAGCGAATCCACGCGCCGGGGCGCCAGCCGGAGCGCGTCACGGAAGTACGCGATGGCCTTCTCCAGGTCCCCTTCCCTTCGCGACACGAGCCCCAGGTTGTGCCACGCGACGGGGTTGTCCGGCATGAGGCGCGCCGTGCGCTCCAGCTCCCGCCTGGCGTCGCCGAACCGGCCCGTCTTCGCGTACGCCACGGCCAGGTTGTTGTGGACGCGGAACTCACGGGGGAGGCCCCGGGCGGCGACCTCCAGGTGGGGGATGGCTTCGTCCACGCGCCCGGCGTTGAGGTGCAGGTTGCCCAGGCTGGAGTGGATGAGCGGCTGCTCCACCACCGTCTCCTCCACGTAGGTCCAGAGCGTCAGGTCGTCGCGCCAGACCGGCACGTACACCAGCGTCAGCAGCGCGAAGGCCGCGAGCACGCCCCCGGACACGAGCCCCAGCATGCGGGCGCGGTCGGGCCAGCGCAGGAGCCCCGCGCGCAGCGCCAGGGCCACGCAGAGCACGAAGCCGATGGAAGGCAGGTACAGGTAGCGCTCGGCGTAGGCGTCCACGCCCCGCGCCTGGAGCGCCAGCGCTGGCGCCGCGGGCAGGCCCAGCCAGAAGAGGCCGGCCTGGGCCACCCGCTGCTCCCGGCGCCAGGCCCACACGGCCAGCGCCAGCAGTGCCGCCACGAGCAGCGCCCCCGCCGGCACGCGCGGATCCGCCCAGGACTCCACCAGCCCGCCGGGCGACAGCACCGCCAGCGGCACGGGCCACACGAGCTTGCCCCCCAGGTCCGCCGGGAACGCGAACACACTCGCGAGCCCCGCCGCCGTCGGCGGTGCGCTGTGGCCGGGGAGCGCGCCCCCCATGGCCGCGAGCCGGAGTACTCCGTACGCCGCCCCGCCCAGCCCCAGCAGGCCGAAGCGCCGCGCCTGCGCGCCCCAGCCGCCCCGCGCCTGCGCGGAGGCCGTGGCGCGCTCCAGCGCCCACAAGAGCGCGGGCAGGACGAAGGCGGTCTCCTTGAAGAGCAGCCCCACCAGCCACACGGCAGCGGCCCCCAGCGCCCGGGGCGCCGTCGCGGGGGCTGGCAGCCACAGCCGCGCCGCCACCAGCACCGCCAGCGTCATGCCCACGTCCATGGCGCCGCTCACCCACGCCACCGCCTCCGTGTGCACGGGGTGCAGGGCGAAGAGCAGCGCGCCGCCCAGCGCGGCCCACGTGCCCGCCCCCGCGCCCTCGCCGGACGTGGAGCGCGCGGGGGACAGGCACGCGCGCAAGAGCCAGAGGACCAGCACCGACACCGCGGCGTGCCCGAGCATCAGCGCCAGGTGATAGGCCCACGCCTGGAGCCCGAAGCCCTGCCGCAGCACGAAGACGAACACGTGCATCAGCGGCCGGTAGTAGTGGTGCCGCGGGTCCTGCGCGGTGGAGGACTCCAGGAAGCCGAACAGCGGCTGGCCGAAGGCCTCTTGCACCCCCGCCAGGGAGCGGGGCCACGGGTTCTCCAGCACGAGCTGGTTGTCGTCGTAGACGAAGCCGTTCGCCAGCGTGCCGGCGAACACGAGCAGCGCGGCCAGCGCCACCAGGGCGTACTGGACGGCGGGACGCGGGAGGGGGGGACGCGAGGAAGGCGGCAGCATCGGAGGTGGCCTTTGAAGCTACCACGGGCCCACGCCCCCACCCCTCGTGGTAACCGGAAGCGCCGCGCCGCACGGTCTCCTGCCCGCCAGGTGCCCGCCGGGACGATTCACCGGCTCCTGCATCCGGCACACCCGGACTATGGTGCCGGCATCACCGCGGGCCTTCCGGGCGCGCGGACCGTCCGACATGAGTGACCCGGTCCCCAGCCCCTTCCGTCTCCGTCTGCCGCTGCTGCTGCTCTGCGTGGTGGGCGTCGCCCTGCCTTGCCTGGGAGTGAAGTTCCCTCCCATCACGGACCTGCCCCAGCACCTGGGCCAGGTGCGGCTGCTGCTGGAGGCGCTCCATGATCCGAACAGCCCCTACCGCATCCAACCGCTGACGCCGTACTGGGGCGCCCACGTGGTGCTCCTCCCGCTGTGGCTGGCCCTGCCCCTCGAGTGGGTTGGCAGCGCGGCGGTGCTGGCGCTTGGCATGTTGTGGACCGCGACGGTCCACGTGCTGGCATGGCGGCGCGGACGCTCGGTGGACACCGCGGTGCTGGCCACCCTCTTCTTCTTCAGCCAGGTGCTCTACTGGGGATTCATCCCGCTGCTGGCGGGCTGGCCGGTATATGGGGCGTGGCTGCTGATCATCCAGGCCCCGCGCATCTCCCCGCGCCGGGGCCTCCTGCTCTTCGTGGGCGCGGCGTTGCTGTACTGGTTCCACGCGCTCTGGTTCGCCCTGGGCATGCTCACGCTGGTGCTGCACTGGGCGCGCACCCGCCCGGGCTGGCGGACCGTGCTCCTCCAGGGCGCGGCGGTGGTCCCCGTCGGTGTGCTGGCATTGGTGTGGTTCTCACAACTGTCGCAGCGGGGATTCACCTCGCGCACGGCGTACCTGCGCGACCTGGGCAACCGGCTGTCACCCTCGGGCTTCACCGCCGCGGCGCTGGGCGGCCTTCGCGACTCCGTGGAGGGGCCGCTCGTCCTGCTCGTCGTGCTGTGGGTGGCGCTGGGGCTGTGGCAGCACCGCGGAGCGCTGCGGCGTGAGGTGGATGGAGCGCTGCTGCCGCCGGGACTGCTGATGGTGGCCCTGGCCCTGGCGTTGCCCGACATCGCCCAGAACACCATCCTCATGGCGGAGCGGTGGATGCCCTTCGGCCTCGCGTTGGTGGTGCTCGCGCTCCCCACGCCCCGGCTGCCCGCGCGCGCTCTCCATGCCTGGTCCGCCGCGCTGCTGCTGCTGCTGTCCGGCTTCACCTCGCTGGTCTGGCGCACCTACGAGGAACAGGACCTGTCCGGGTTCGAGGCCTCGCTCGAGGCCACGCCCGAGGGCAGCCGCGTCATGGGCCTGGACTATCTGGTCTCCAGCTCGCTGGTCCGCGGACGCCCCTACCTCCAGCTCTTCGCATGGAGCCATGTGCTGCTCGGCGCACGGAACAACTTCTCCTTCGCCTGGTTCGCCCCCAACCCGGTGGTGTTCCGAAAGCGCCGGGCGCCCCCGTGGAGTTGGGGCGTGGAGTGGGACACGCGGATGCTCAAACCGGAGCGGGACTTCCGCCATTTCGACTACCTGCTGGTAGGCCTCCCGGAGGAGATGCACGCGCAGTTCGAGGCCACCATGCCCGTGCGGGCCGTGACGCAGCAGGGACGGTGGCGCCTCTACCGCACCGCCCTGCCCCCGGCGGAGCCGACCCGCCCGGCCGCGACTCCGGACACGGCTGCGACGCCCTGAGAGAAGCTCGCGAGTCCCCGCTCAGGGCGGGCCCGGGAAGGGCGGGCCCAGGGGCGCGCAGCGGAAGGCGAAGGTGCGCCCCCGGATGTCGTAGGTTCCGGTGCCTTGCGCGCAGAACACCAGGGCGTGGAGCCTCATCTGGATGATGCGCGTCACCGTGTACTCCGTCGACGGACGGAAGATGCGGGGAGTGGGCCAGGAGCGATCCGGATCGACGAGGCGGGACCAGGTCGGCACCGTCTCCAGGTACGCGGGGGCATGCGCGTCGAGGTATGCCTGGGCGTCGGCCCCCAGCATTTGAGGTGTGTTCAAGCCGAGCATGTCCACGACGAAAGCTTGCCCGAAGTAGCGCACGGCGCCCGCATCGGTGGCCCAGACCACGGCCTCGGGCGGAGCACCGGAGAGCATCCGTCCCACGGACACCTGCACGTCGTCGATGTTGCGGGCGTCGTTGGTGAGGCGCTCCAGCCGCGCGGGCAATCGCAGCGCACACACCCCGGCCGGCAGGAGCGCGAGCACCACCCACAGGCGGTGCCCCGGGAGAGGCACCCGGGCCTGGAGCCGACCGCCCGCCAACGGAACGAACGGCACGACCAGCAGCGACAGGGCCGGAAGCAGGTAGCGCTGGTGGTAGAAGGCCGCGGGGTCCAGCGGGTGGATGAGCGCGAAGGACACGCAGCAGAACGCCAGTCCCGCGCCCACCAGGGCCGCCGCCAGGCGCCATCCCTCGGAGGGCCCGGGGCGTCCCCGCCGCTCCGCCACCAGCAGCACCAGCACGCCCAGCACGGGCAGCGCCGTGAAGGACAGGCCGGGCAACAGCTCCGTGAATCCGCGCATGAGCGACGCCCAGAGGCCCGGGCCCCCACCGCCCACCTTCGCGTAGAAGGTGGCCGGCAGCGGCCGGCCCGACGCGGCGAGATACCAGAGGCCCATGCCTCCGAAGGACACCGCCGTCCCCACGGCGATGGCCCCCAGGACGCGTGCGAACTCGCGGAGCGGCTCCCTCCCCAGGAGGAACAACACAGGCAGGGTCCACGTCACCACGGGAAGCTCCGGCCGGCAGAGCGGCGCGGCGGCGGCGAGCAGGCCCAGCGCGAGCACCGAGCGCGCCTTCAGCGCGAGCACCAGCCCCCAGATGCACAGGCTGGCCAGGGGGACCTCCATCCCGCTGACGCTGGCGGCGACAAGGTCCGGGTGGAGCAGCATGAGCAGCGCGCCCCCCAGGGCCCAGCGGTCCCCGCGTCGTCCGCCCAGCGCCAGGAAGGCGGCGCCCGAAGCCATCACGTGGAGGAGGAAGCCCGTGAGCTTGGTGAGCAGCACGCGGGTCGCCACGTCCTGGCTCAGCCAATGCGATGGAACCAGCACCCAGGCCCACAGTGGAGACGTCTCACCCGTCGCGGGGATGCCCGGGTTGTACGCCAGCCCCTGCCCTGCCGCGAGGCTGCGCGCGTAGACGGCGTGGATCCACGCATCGTCCAGCGGGAAGCCGCGGGCCATCAGGTACTCCGGCGCGAGCCAGCCCCAGGCGCCCAGCAGGATCAGCCCGGCGCAGAGGAGGAGGACTCCTCCCCAGGAGGGCCCGAGCCCTGGCGAGACCGGCGTGGCGTCCGTCGTCTCAGCCGACACGCGTCCCGCCGGGCTCTTCCAGCTCGTCCGTGAGGCCGTGCTTCGCCAGCCGGTAGCGGAAGGAGCGGAAGGACAGGCCCAGGAGCTCCGCGGCGCGCGTCTTCACCCCTTGCGCCTGCTTGAGCGCGGCCAGCAGGTGCCGGCGCTCATGGTCGTCCAGGTGCCGCTCCAGGTTGAAGCCCTGGCCCAGCACCGGCTCTCCCCCGTCGCCCGCGCGGGCCTGGGGCTCCGCCTCGCCGCGCACGGAGGGCGGCAGCGTCCCGGGGCCCAGCACGTCCGAGTCCGACAGCGTGGCCGCGCGCTCCACCATGTTCTGCAGCTGGCGCACGTTGCCCGGAAAGGCGTAGCGCTCCATCAGCGCCAGCGTCTCCGGCGCGAAGCGCAGGCCCGGGCGCCCCAGCTCCTCCGCCAGCCGCGACAGGAAGTGCGTCGCCAGGGGCGGGATGTCCTCCGAGCGCTCGCGCAAGGGGGGCAGCTCCAGCGTGATGACGTTGAGCCGGTAGAAGAGGTCCTCGCGGAAGCGGCCCGCCTTCACCTCCGCCTCCAGCCGGCGGTTGGTGGCCGCGATGACGCGCGCCTGGAAGGGAATCTCCGCCGCGCTGCCCACCGGCTTCACCTTGCGCTCCTGCAGCACGCGCAACAGCTTCACCTGCGTGGAGAGGGGCATCTCCCCCACCTCGTCCAGCATCACCGTGCCCTCGCCCGCGGAGACGAGCAGGCCCGGCCGCTCGTGCGTGGCGCCCGTGAAGGCACCGCGCATGTGCCCGAAGAGCTCGCTCTCCAGCACGCCCTCGTTGAGGGCCGCGCAGTTGAAGGGCAGGAAGGGCTGCGCGGCGCGGTGGCCCCGCAGGTGGACGGCCCTGGCCACCAGCTCCTTGCCGGTGCCGCTCTCCCCCGTCACCAGCACCGTGCTGCGCCCTGGCGCCACCTTCTCCACCAGCTGCCACAGCGCGCGCATGCGGGGGCTGGTCCCCACGAGCAGCCCGCCCAGCCCGGGCAAGAGCCGCGCCTTCAGCGTGCTGTTCTCCTGGCGCAGGGCGCGCTTCTCCAGCGCCTTGTGCACCAAGAGCCGCAGCTCCTCGTTGTCGAAGGGCTTGCAGATGTAGTCGTACGCGCCCTCGCGCATGGCCTCCACCGCGGAGGACGGCGTGCCGAAGGCGGTGATGAGCACCACCTCCGGCGGCTCCTTGCGCGAGCGCGCCGTCCGAAGCACGTCCAGGCCGCTGCCCGCCGGGCCCAGCTTCATGTCGGAGATGACCAGGTCCACCTGGTCCTTCTCCAGCACCGCGCGGGCGGGCTCCACGCCGGGCACGCTCGTCACCGCGTAGCCCTCGCGCACGAGCAATATCTCCAGGTACTCGCGCATGGACAGCTCGTCGTCCACCACCAGCACGTGGCCACGCGGACCTCCCTCATGGGGGAGCGCCGTCACAGCGGCAGCCCCACGAGGAACTCGGTGCCTTCGGCCGGGTGGGACGTCACGCGGATGCTGCCGCCGTGCGCGCGGATGATGGAGTGCGCCGTGGACAGCCCCAGGCCGGTGCCGCCGCTGCGGGTGGTGAAGAACGGCTCGAACAGGTGTCCCATCATCTCCTCCGTGATGCTGCCGGCCGAGTCCCACACGCGAATCTGCGCTTCCTTCTCCGCCCGCGCCAGCGCCACCCGGACGGTCCCCTGGGGGCCCGCCGCCTGGAAGCCGTTGCGCAGCAGGTTGATGAGCACCTGGCGCAGCTGATCCGGATCCACCGGCGCCGTCAGCGCCTCCGGGGCCCGCACCTCCATCTGGACCTCGCGGGCCAGGGGGTCCGCGCGCAGCATGTCCACCGTCTCCGACAGGAGCGCGTCCAGCGCCACCGGCCGGCGCTGGGGCTCCGGCGGGCGCGCGAAGCGCAGGAAGTCCTCCACCAGCCGCGCCAGCCGGTCCGCCTCCCGCGTGAGGATGCCGGTGAGCTTGGTCACCACCGCGTCGCCGGACTGCTCCTGGGCCAGGAGCTGCGCGGAGCCGCGCATGGCCGCGAGCGGGTTGCGGATTTCATGCGCCAGCTGCGCGGACAGCGCGCCCAGGCTGGCCAGCCGGTCCGTGCGCTTCAGGTCCTCCTCCATGCGGCGCAGCTCCGTGAGGTCCTGGAAGACGATGAGCAGCGCGCCCGCCTCGCCCTCCAGCGGCGACACCGACAGCCCCAGCACCCGGTTGCCGCCGGGCGTCCGCACGCGCAGCTCCCCCCGGGTGGAGCGCGGCGCCAGCGTGGACACGCCCGGCAGCAGGTTCTCCAGGGGCAGCCCCACCACGGTGGCGTCGTCCTCCACGTGGAGGATGGCGTGGGCCGCCGAGTTGACGAAGGTGACGTGCCGCTGGGCGTCGCAGGTGACCAGCCCCGACGGCATGGAGGACAGGATGAGCTGCTGCAGCCGCCCCAGCCGGCGCAGGTCCGCCTCGCTCTGGGACAGCGCGCCGCCCGTCGCGGACAGCTGGCGCGACAGGTAGCCGGACAGCACGGCGATGAGCACCAGCGCCAGCGCGTTGCTGCCCAGCACGAAGAGCACGCGCGCCGCGGGCACCGCCACCGCGTCCACCGGCGTGGTGAGCCGGGTGATGAGCAGCAGCATCGTGAACGCGAACGTGGACACGGCCGCGGCCACCAGCGCGCCGCGCCAGTCCAGCACCACCGCCGCGCCAATCACGGCCAGGCTGTAGAGGAACGTCAGCGGCGAGTCCGCGCCGCCGCTCAGGTAGACGAGCCCGGTGGCGATGAGCACGTCGCCCACCACCGTCACCGTGGCGTCCAGCCGCCCCGCGGTGCCCCGGCGCAGCCGCAGGCCCGTCACCACCGTGAGGACGTAGGCGCCCGCGATGACCGCGAACGACAGCGAGTCCGCCCGGCTGGGCTCCTGCGCGGGCTGCGTCAGGAGCCTCGCCACCGTCACCACGAGCGACAGGCTCGCCGCGACGGTGCGGAACAACACCAGCCACACCAGGCGGGGCCCCAGGCCCGGGGCCGCGCCCGACGCGGAGCTCCCCTGACGCGCGCTACTTGATCGCGCCGGCAAGGCTGAAGATGGGCAGGTACATGGCGATGAGGAAGCCACCCACCACGCCGCCGAGGAACACCATCAGCAGCGGTTCGATCATCGACGTCAGCGCGCCAATGGCCGTGTCCACTTCGTCGTCGTAGAAGTCGGCGATCTTGTTGAGCATGGTGTCCATGGCGCCCGTCGCCTCACCGACGCCAATCATCTGTACCACCATGGACGGGAACACCTTGGTCTCCAAGAGCGGCCCCGCGATGTTCTTGCCCTCGGCGATCTTCCCGCGCACGTAGTAGATGGCCTCCTCCACCGTGCGGTTGCCGGCCGTCTTGGCCGTCACGTCCAGCGCGTCCAGGATGGGCACGCCGGAGGAGATCATCGTGCCCAGCGTGCGCGTGAAGCGCGCCACCGCGACCTTGCGGAGCACGTCGCCGAACAGGGGCAGCTTGAGGAACGTCTTGTCCCAGAACTTGCGGCCCCGGGGCTGGCGGTAGCTCCAGGTGAAGGAGAAGACGAGCACGGCGATGCCGATGACGGTGTGGAGGAAGTACTCCTGCGCGAACTTCGACATGTCCACGACGACCTGCGTGGGGCCCGGCAGCTTCGAGCCGAAGTCCGAGAACATCTTCTCGAACACGGGCGTCACCTTGAGCAGCAGGAGCGCCGTCACGCCGATGGCCACCAGGATGACGATGGTGGGGTAGGTCATGGCGCCCTTGACCTTGGCCTTGAGCTTCTCGTTCTTCTCGCGGTAGGCGGCGAGCCGGTTGAGGATGGTGTCGAGGATACCGCCCACCTCGCCCGCGGCGCACAGCTGCACGTAGAGCTCGTCGAAGACCTTCGGGTGCTCCTTCAGCGCGTCCGCGAAGGTGCTGCCCTGCTCCACCTTGCCCTTGATGGCGAACACCACCTTCTTGAAGGCGGGGTTGTCCATCTGGCTGGCGAGGATGTCCAGACACTGCACCAGCGGCAGGCCCGCGTCGATCATCGTCGCGAACTGGCGGGTGAAGATGAGGATGTCCTTGCCCGTCACGCTCCCGGGCAGGGACAGCTCCATGTCGAAGGTGCCCTTCTTGCGCACCTTCGTCGGGTTGAGGCCCAGGGACTTCAGGCGCGCGTTGACGGCCTCGATGTCCGAGGCCTCCATCTCGCCCTTCTTGTTCTCCCCGCTCTTGGTCTTCGCCTCCCAGAGGAACTGGGCCGTGTTCTTCTTGGACGCTGTCGCCTTCTGCTGGACCGCTGGTGCTGCCATACCTGGACCTCCGGGGAGGGCGCGAGTCTAACCCGCGAAATTCACGTCGGAAAACTAACGGGCACCCGCTCCCCCGGCCGGCCGCTGGGCTCCACCCGGCGCGCCGCCCGTGGCGAGGATGTTGCGCAGCTCCTCCGGGTCGGAGGAACGGCCGAAGGCCTCGTCCTGGGAGATGAGCCGGCGCGCCAGGAGGGCGGCCAGCGCCTGGTTGAACGTCTGCATGCCGTACTTCGCCTGGCCCACCTGCATGGAGGAGTAGATCTGGTGGACCTTGTCCTCGCGGATGAGGTTCCGGATGGCGGGGTTGGGCACCATGACCTCCAGGGCCAGCACGCGGCCCGGACCGCCGGCCTTGGCGACGAGCGCCTGGCTCATCACGCCCTCCAGCACGAAGGACAGCTGGGCGCGCACCTGGGGCTGCTGGTACGGCGGGAACACGTCCAGCACGCGGTTGATGGTCTGCACCGCGCTGTTGGTGTGCAGCGTCGCGTAGCAGATGTGGCCCGTCTCCGCGATGGTGAGCGCCGCCTCGATGGTCTCCAGGTCGCGGAGCTCACCCACCAGCACGATGTCCGGGTCCTGGCGGAGGATGTACTTGAGGGCCGTCTTGAAGTTGCGCGTGTCCGCACCGACCTCGCGCTGGTTGACCAGGCAGTTCTTGTGCGGGTGCAGGTACTCGATGGGGTCCTCGATGGTCATGATGTGCTCATGACGCTCGGTGTTGATCTTGTCGATCATCGAGGCCAGCGTGGTGGACTTGCCGGAGCCCGTGGGGCCCGTCACCAGGATGAGGCCGCGCGGCTTCTTCACCAGCTCCGCCACCACCGGCGGCAGGCCCAGCTCCTGGAACGTCAGGATCTTGAACGGAATGGTGCGGAACGCACCGGCGACGGCGCCGCGCTGCATGAAGATGTTCGCGCGGAAGCGTGACAGGCCCTTCACGCCGAACGACAGGTCCAGCTCGTTCTCCTCCTCGAACTTGTGCTTCTGGGCGTCCGTGAGGATGGAGTAGCAGAGCTGCTTGGTCTCCACGGGCGTGAGCGGCGCCGTCTTGAGCGGGACGAGTTCACCGTCCACGCGCAGCTGCGGCGGCGAGCCGGTGGTGATGTGGAGGTCGGAAGAGCCCTTCTCGACCATCGCCTTGAGGAGCTGGTGCAGGTTGGCCACGGATGCGTGTCCTGTCGGAGGAAGAAGTGTGGAGAGGAGGTGGGGTGACTAGAAGCGGTCCGGCGCGGTGTTGCCCACGACCTCTTCGAGCGTCGTCATTCCGTCCATGAGCTTCTTGAGCGCGCTCATGCGCAGGCTGCTCATGCCCAGGCGGATGGCCTCCTGCTTGAGCTCCGCGGCGGAGGCGCCGTTGATGACCAGCTCCTTGAGGCCGTCCCAGAAGGGCATGACCTCGTAGATGGCCACGCGGCCGCGGTAGCCGCGGTCGTTGCACTCGCGGCAGCCGACCTTCTCGTACATGGTGAAGGTGCCCATCTTGTCCGGCGGGATGCCCGCGTCGATGAGGGCCTGCTCGTCCACCTTCTCCGCGGGGCGCTTGCACGCGGGGCACAGCCGGCGCGCCAGACGCTGGGCGAGGATGAGGTTGAGCGACGCCGTCACCAGGAACGGCTCGATGCCCATGTTGAGCAGACGGCTGACCGTGCCCGGGGCGTCGTTGGTGTGCAGCGTGGAGAGCACCAGGTGGCCCGTGAGCGCCGCCTTCACGCCGATCTCCGCCGTCTCGAAGTCGCGGATCTCACCGATCATGATGATGTCGGGGTCCTGGCGGAGGAAGGAGCGCAGGCCGGCCGCGAAGTTCAGGCCGATGTCCTCGTGCATCTGCACCTGGTTGATGCCGGCGAAGTTGAACTCCACCGGGTCCTCCGCGGTGCAGATGTTGGTGCCCACGTCGTTGAGGCTGGAGAGCGCCGAGTACAGCGTCGTCGTCTTGCCGGAGCCCGTGGGGCCCGTCACCAGCACCATGCCGTAGGGCCGGTCGATGGCCTCCTTGAACCAGGCCAGGGGCGTCGCGTCGAAGCCCAGCTTGGTCATGTCGAGCTGCAGGTTGCTCTTGTCGAGCAAGCGCATCACGACCTTCTCGCCGAAGAGCGTGGGGCACACGCTCACGCGGAAGTCCATCTCCTTGCCGCCGCCGATCTTGATCTTGATGCGGCCGTCCTGCGGCAGGCGCCGTTCGGAGATGTCCAGCGACGCCATGATCTTGAGACGGCTGGTGATGGCGTTGCGCAGCTTCATGGGCGGGCGCATCACCTCGTACATCACGCCGTCGATGCGGAAGCGGACCCGGAAGTCCTTCTCGTACGGCTCGATGTGGATGTCGGACGCGCGCTTCTTGATGGCGTCCATGAGGATGAGGTTCACCAGCTTGACCACCGGCGCGTCGTCCGCGGCCTTGGCCATCTCATCCAGGTTCTCCTGCTCCTCCTTGGCGACCTCGATGTCGTCGCCCACGTCGCCGACGATGTCCTCCAGCGAGGGGCCCTTCTCCGCGTAGTAGCGCTCGATGGACTCGCGGATGGAGATTTCCGACGCGACGACGGCTTCGATGTTGTAGCCGGTGAGGAACTTCAGGTCGTCCACCGCGAAGATGTTGGACGGGTCGCACATGGCCACGATGAGCGACGGGCCCGCGCGGTTGACCGGGATCACCAGGTGCTTCTCGGCCACTTCCTTGGGCACGAGCTTGATGATGTCCGGATCAATGTCGAAGTCCTTCAGGTTGATGGCCGGCACGCCGTACTGCTTCGACAGGAAGTCGGTGAGCTTCGACTCCTCGATGGCGCCCGTCTTGATGAGCGCCGTGCCGATGCGCGCGCCACTCTTCTGCTGCTCCTCCTGCGCCTTGCGGAGTTGCTGGACGGAGATGAGGTTCTCGCGCACCAGCAATTCACCGAGTCGACCGGACATTTCTGGGATGCCTCTTTGAGCGTGAGGAGGGAACAGCCAGAGCCCCGGCTGTCAGCGGGACCCGCGGGGGGAAGGAAGCCGTGCGACAGGGGCTTGAAGCCCTGGCACGGATCCTCCCGGATTAGAGGAAACCGATGCGCGGCCTGTCAAGGCGCCCCGGCGTGCTCCCTTGCTGTCCGGCGCCCCCTTTGCAGGGGCGGCCGTCAAGGCGGCGCCGGAGCCTTGGGGTCCTACCCGTCGCCGCGGGCCACCACGGTGCGGGCGGCCTCCACGTCGCGTTTGATTTGACCCACCAGCTCCGCGGCGGAGCCGAAGCGCTGCTCGGGCCGCAGCCGCTCCAGGAACTGCACCCGCAGCTCCTTGCCGTAGAGGTCGCCGGAGAAGTCCAGCAGGTGCGCCTCGATGGTGACCTCCGTGCCACCAAACGTAGGCTTCACGCCGATGTTGGCCGCGCCGGGGCGCCACGGGCCGCCCTCCTCCGCCAGCAGGCGCACGCGGATGGCGTACACGCCGGGCGCGGGCCGCAGCTCGTTCTGCGTGTCCACGTTGGCGGTGGGGAAGCCGATGGTGCGCCCCCGGCCCGCGCCGGACACCACGGTGCCGTCCAGGTCGAACGGGCGGCCGAGCAGGCGCCTGGCCGCGCCCACCCTGCCCTCCAGGATGTACTCGCGGATCCGCGACGAGGACGCGACGACGCCGTCCACGTGCACCGGCTGCACGACGTGCACCTGCGCGCCCCGCCTGCTCGCGGCCTCGCGCAGCGTGGTGACGGTGCCGGCGCGCTGGGCGCCGTAGGTGAAGTCGCTGCCCACGACGACGTGGCCCACGCCCAGGCTGTCGAAGAGGGCGGCCTCGAAGTCCTGGGGCGTGTTGCGCGCGTAGTCGCGGCTGAAGGGCTGAACCACCGCGTGGGTGAGGCCGCACGCGGCGAGCAACTCCAGCTTGCGCGGCAGCAGGGTGATGAGCTTGGGCGCCAGGTCCGGCTGGAGCACCTTGCCCGGGTGGGGCTGGAAGGTGAGCGCGTTCGCGGGGGCGTGGCGCAGCGCCTCGGCGAAGAGGGCCTGGTGGCCCACGTGCACGCCGTCGAAGTTGCCCAACGCGAGGGCCTGCCCCTGAAGCTGGCGGCCCGCCTCGGACACGGACTGGAAGACCTTCATGGCCCTTCCCTATACCACCCCGCGCGCTTTTGCCCTGGCCAACCCACGCGGCTCCATGGTTAGAGGCCCCCCGTCCCCGCCATGCGCCCTGCCCTGCTCCCTGATCCGGTCGGCCTCAAGTTCGTCCCCCTGGAAGCGCCCCCGGACTGGGACGCGGAGTTCGGGTTCACGGGGCCCCTGGAGCTGGAGATCGGCTCCGGCGCGGGAGGCCATGCGCTGGAGTACTGCCGCAGGAACCCCGCCGTGCGCTTCGTGGCCTTCGAGTGGCGCAAGAAGTACGCGCGCGACACGCAGATGCGCGGGGAGAAGCTGGGCCTGAAGAACCTGCGCGTCATCGAATCCGACGCGCGCTTCGTGGTGCCGCGCATCTTCGCCCCCGGGTCGCTGGACGTCATCCACCTCCAGTTCCCGGATCCGTGGTGGAAGCGCTCGCACGCCAAGCGGGCGGTCGTGCAGCCGGACTTCGCGAAGCTGATGCTGGGGCTGCTCAAGCCCGGCGGCCGCTTCGACATGCGCACCGACGTGCAGGACCGCGCGGTGGCCATGCTCGAAATCCTGGAGGGCGCGGGCTTCCACAACCCGCTGGGCGCGGGCGTGTTCCACCCGTACGACCCGGAGGAGGTGCCCTCCACCCGCGAGCGGCGCTACCTGGCGTCCGGAGAACCCGTCTACCGCGCACGTCTGGTGAAAGCCGCGCCGTAGTCCGTCCGGAGCCTGTCAGGCCCTGGACGCAAGGAGGGCACCGGCACCTCCGGGAGGCCGCGGAGGCCCTTGGCAGCGCCCTTCACCCGGGGGAGAATCCACCCACGGGGTTCCCGCCCCGGGGGACACTCGCGACGTTGGCCACGACCGCAGCCTGTTGGGGGGTGGGCGCTTCATGCCGGAAGCCGAAAGGAAGCGGATGGCCGAGGGCGCACGCCGGAGCGGACCCGCGAACGACCTCTCCGGGCGCACCGTGCTCATCGTGGACGATGATCCGGCGCAGGTGAAGCACGTGCGCGAGGGCCTGGCCCCGCACGGCTACGTGTTCAAGGAAGCACTGGACGGAGCCCAGGCGCTGTCCGCCATCCGCGCCGGCAGGCCCGACCTCATCGTGATGGACGTGGAGATGCCGGGCCTGGGCGGCGTGGAGGTGTGCCGCATCGTCAAGGCGAACGCGGGCGAGGGCGGCTTCGGCTTCATCCCGGTCATCCTGATGACGGCCCGGCAGGCGGCGGGCAAGGTGGAGGGGCTGGAGCTGGGCGCGGACGACTACCTGGTGAAGCCCTTCGACATGCTGGAGCTGGGCGCGCGCGTGAAGTCCATGCTGCGGCTCAAGGCGCTGCAGGACGCACTGCTGGAGAAGAACCGCGAGCTGGAGTGGGCCAACCGGGAGCTGGACCGCCGCCGCCAGGAGCTGCTCGCCCTGAGCCGCACGGACGCGCTCACGGGGCTGTTCAACCGGCGCTACTTCGAGGAGCGGCTGAGCGAGGAGTTCATGCGCTCGCGCCGCTACCGCTCCCCCCTGTCGCTGGTGATGCTGGACATCGACCACTTCAAGCGCATCAACGACACGTTCGGCCACCCCTTCGGGGACGAGGTGCTGCGCGCGGTGGCGCAGACGGCCCGCGCGACGCTGCGGGAGGTGGACCTCCTGGCCCGCTACGGCGGCGAGGAGTTCATCGCCCTCTTGCCGGAGGCCGCCCCCCAGGACGCGCTCCGGGCGTGCGAGCGGGTGCGCGAGGCCATCGAGCGGCTGGAGCTGACGTGGAAGGCCGCGGACGGAGTGTCGCAGGAGGTGAAGCTGACCGCGTCGCTGGGCGTGGCGACGGTGCCGGCGGACGACCTGCCCGGCACGGAGGCGCTGCTGCGCGCGGCGGACGCGAGCCTCTATTCAGCCAAGGGGACGGGGCGCAATCGCGTCCACCAGCATGCGGCGTGACTCACCTCGCGCTTCCCCACGGCGACGGTTTGACCTAAACCGGAGGCTCCATGCGCCCGCTCGCGACGACGACCTGGCTGCTGTTCGCCCTCCTCGCCCTGGGCGGCTGCAGCCGGCTCCAGCCGGACTCCCCCGTGGGGGCCTACCAGACGTTCCACCGGCACGTGCAGCGCGGTGAGCTGCCCAAGGCCTACGCGGGGTTGTCGCAACCGACCCAGCAGGTCCTGAAGACGCGGGCCGAGCAGGTGAGCAGCGCCTCGGGCGGCATGGTGAAGCCGGAGCCGCTGGCGCTGTTCTTCGCGAATGTTCCCGTTCCGCCCGATGTTCAGGAGGTTTCGCTGCTCCGGCAGGAGGGCGACATGGCGACCTTGGTCGTGCGCTCGGCGGGAAGGTCGGGCGAGGTCCGGATGGTGAGGGAGCCGTCCGGGTGGAAGGTGGACTTTTCAGCATCCCCCCAGCCGTGAGCCCGGGCATGCCCGGACCCCGCGCATCAGGTAACGTACAACCGTGAACGACAGGAAGACACGGCGGGTGCTGCCCGCAGTCGAAGTCATCCGGCGACCGGGCTCGACGCCCGGCAGCCCGGTGACTCCGTCCTCGGCCGCCCCCACCCCCTCGCCGAGGCCCACGCCCCGGCCCACGCCGGTGGCGCCCTCCGCCCCGGTGGCCCCCACCCACGCCGAAGGCGCACCGCGCCCGACGCCGGCCCCCCGCCCCACTCCGGGCGTGGCGCCCACGCCGAAGCCGAGCGGCCTCTCCCCCATGCCTCCCCGGCCGGCCACCCCCGTGGCCCCCGCGGGCCTGGCCTCGCCCACGCCCCGGCCCACGCCGGGCGCGGTAGGCGCTCCGGGTCCGGTGTCGACGGCCCCCTCGGCGCCTCCCCGGCCGTCGGGTCCTCCAGCGCCGGGCTTCACGCCGGGCGCGGCGTCGCGTCCGCCTCCCCGGGGTCCCGGGATGGGCGGGCCTCCGCGCGCGGGCGGGCCTCCGGGCCGCTTCGGGCCGCGCCCCAGCACGCCGCGTCCGCCGCCCACGCCGGAGCAGATCCTGGCGCTGGCCACGCGCGAACACGTGCCGGCGCGCATCGCCAAGGGTGAGCTGGAAGGCAAGATGAAGGCGCGCATCTGGCGCAAGCTGCACGCCGAGGAGGCGAAGCGCTTCGACCAGGTCTACGAGCTCATGGGCCAGACGCCGGGCCTGTCGCTGGGAGACGCGTTCGGCATCCTCCAGAGCGGCCTGACGGTGCAGGAGTTCATGGCCCGCAAGGAGCGCAGCCAGCGCAAGGCGGCCATCAAGCAGGCGCGCGGACAGGTGGACAACGCGCTCGTCGCGGACTTCCTGGGCGCCTTCATCGAGCAGAAGACCGAGCTGTCCGTGGTGCTGGCGGAGCGGTCGCTGCTGGACACGCTGCTGGCGGAAGAGGCCATCGCCTTCACCTTCGAGCGCACGGGCCGGCTGGAGAAGCTCCAGGTGGTGCTCATCGCGCGCAGGGGTGACTGGGAGCGGCTGATGCCGAACCTGGAGCGCGACGCGAAGCTCACGCAGAAGCCGGCGCAGGTGGCCCGGCAGCCGGACAAGCGGCCCTACTCGGACCCCCGGCCGTTCCTGCCGCACATCGGGCAGACGGTGAAGCTGGTGCTGCGCAACGGCATCACCGTGGAGGCGCCGCTCCTGCGCGTGGGCCGCTTCGACGTGCTCCTGGGTGAGCCGGGACACGAGCTGTTCGTCCCGCTGCACGCGCTGCTGCGCTTCGAGGCGCCCCCGGCCCCGGCCGACGACGACTCCGACGACGACTCGGAAGCTTCGAAGCCCGACGCCGCGAGCTGAAAACCGCGCGCGGTGCTGTTACCTCCGGGCGGCCCCTGCCTTCACGGGCGGGCCGCCCGTGTTCTTCCCCTCCTCCTCCAGGAGCCCCATCCATGCGCCCCTTCTTCTCCCGCATCATCAAGCCCTGGCTCGCGCTCACCGCGGCGGCGGTCCTCGCGGGCGCGTCGCAGCAGGCATGCTCCAAGGAGTCCTCCGCGAAGGAGCCGGGCGCGCCTGGTGCACAGGAGGTGGGGCGGCGGGAGAACGGCGTGCACGTGGTGGACCTGGCCGTCACGGAGAAGGGCTTCGAGCCCTCGCCGGTGCAGCTCAAGAAGGGCGAGCCGGTGAAGCTGGTGGTGACGCGCAAGACGGACCTGACGTGCGCCACCGAGCTGGTGATGGACGAGTACAAAATCGACACGAAGCTGCCCCTGAACACGCCCGTGGACATCACCTTCACGCCCAACCAGTCCGGGACGCTCAAGTACGGCTGCGCGATGGGGAAGATGATTGCCGGCACCTTCGTCGTGGACTGAAGCCCACGCGGGGGGGAGCCGCCCGTTAACTGGCGATGTCCCCCCGGCCGGGTAGGCTCGACGCCCTGCATGGGCAGCTCGGAGCTCTTCACCCGGCACGTCTTCCTGGACCTCGAAACGACGGGGCTCGACCCCCGCGTGGATGAGGTCATCGAGGTGGGCTGCCTCTTCTTCGAGGACGGCCGGGAGGTGGACCGCTTCTCCCGCCTGTACTCCGCGTCGCGCCCGCTGAACCTCACCATCCGCCGGCTCACCGGCCTCTCCGACGCGCAGCTCGCCGGGCAGCCCCGCTTCGACGCGGAGCGCGCGGAGCTGCGGGAGCGGCTGAAGGGCTGGACGGTGGTGGCGCACAACGCCCCGTTCGAGAAGGGCTTCCTGCCGGACGTGCTCGGTGGCGTGCCGGTGCTCGACTCATGCGAGCTCATGCACTACCTGCACCCGGAGCTGCCCAGCCACTCGCTGGAGTCGCTGATGCGGTGGGCGAAGCTGGGCTCGCAGCAGCCGCACCGCGCGCTCCATGACTGCGTGGCGGTGCACGCGGTGCTGGTGCACGCGCTGGACGGCTGCGTGCGCGACGGGCGCGCGGAGGACGTGGCGGACCTGCTGGCCACGATGGACCCCAGGGCCCGCGCGGCGCTGGGGCCCACGCCGCTGCTGGACGCCCTCTCGGAAGAGGACGCTCGCGACCTGGCGGCGGACGCGGAGGCGCGGCCCCTGCTGGGACTGCTGTCGCGGCTGTGGGAGGCGTGCCGGGCCTCGCCGGTACCGCTGAGCCTGGAGACGACGGGTGGCTTCCTTCGCGCGCGGCCGGAGCGCAAGCGCGCGAACGGTGGAAGGCCTCCCCCGGAGCCGGAGCTGGACGCGACGCCGCTGCCGGTGCGGCCGGAGGAGGTGTCGCAGGTGCTGGGGCCCGGCGGCGCGCTGGAGCGTGGGGGCGGGTTCCTGTCCCGGCCCGCGCAGCTGGAGATGGCGCAGGCGGTGGCGCGCACGCTGTCGGACGGCGGGCAGGTGGCGGTGGAGGCCGGCACGGGCACGGGCAAGTCGCTGGCGTACCTCACGCCCGCGGCGCTGTTCGCCGCGCGCAACGGGCTGAAGGTCGGCGTGGCGCCGCACACGAAGACGCTCCAGGACCAGTTGCTGGAGAAGGACCTGCCCCGGCTGCACCAGGCCACGGGCGGCGCGTTCGGCTACGCGCTGCTCAAGGGACAGACGAACTACCTGTGCCGCCGCCGCGCTCTGGAGGCCACGCGCGTGGAGCCGGGGATGAACCATTCGGCGCGAGCGCCCCGGGCCTACGTGCGCGCGTACCTGCGCCGCAGCCTGGACGGGGACCTGGACCGGCTGAGCCACTGGTTCCGCGAGCGCTTCCCGCAGATGCACGGGCTGGTGCCGTCGGTGCGCTCCGAGGCGGCGACGACGCTGGGCGAGCGCTGCCCGCATCACCACAAGTGCTTCTACCACTCGGCGGTGGCGCAGGCGCGCGAGGCGGACGTGCTGGTCATCAACCAGTCGCTCGCGTTCGCGTGGCCCGCGCGCTACGGGCGCCTGGACCACCTGGTGCTGGACGAGGCGCACGAGCTGGAGGACGTGGCCACCACCGCGCTCACGGTGGAGCTGTCGGACCTGGCCTTCCTGCGCCTCACGGAGCGGCTGCACGGGCGCGACGGGCGACGGGGCCTCTTCGCGGAGCTGCGCCGCGCGCTCGCGGCCACGCGCCGGGATGAGTCCCGCGTGCTGATGTCCGAGGTGGACGACGCCCTGCGCACGCTGCTCCAGGAGGCGCGCATGCTGGGCGAGCAGGTGACGGCCCTGTGCGAGCCCGCGTCCGCGATGCCCGGTGAGGACGCGGACGACGCGGCCTACGCGCCGGAGCTGCGGGTGACGGACGCGGTGCGCGCCCTGCCCGCCTGGGAGCCCGTGCGCGAGGGGCTGGTGGCGGTGCGCACGGCGCTGCAGCGGGTGCACACGCTGCTGGCGGTGCGCGTGCTGGCGGCGCTGCCGGAGCTGGCGGTGAAGCAGCCCTCGCTGGAGCGGGAGCTGGCCGGGGCCACCACGGAGCTGGGCGAGCTGTCGGTGCTCGCGGGAGAGCTGGCCGGAGAGCCGGACGCGAAGCGCTGCTACTCGGCGCGGTCGGAGCCTCGCAAGGGCCGCTGGAGCGTGGGCGCGCAGCCGGTGGACGTGTCCGAGGCCGTGGCGAAGGACTTCGCCGCGAACAAGCGCGCGCTGGTGATGGCGTCCGCCACGCTGGGCACCGGGGACGGCGTGCCCTTCGTGCTGAAGCGGCTGGGGCTGAGGCCGCCCATCCTGCGTGCGCCGTCGCCCTTCCACCTGGGACAGCAGGCGCTGGTGGTGCTCGTCACCGACGCGCCGCGCGCGCACGAGGAGCCGTTCATCGACTGGGCCTCCGGGCGCATCTCCGGGCTGGCGCAGGTGATGGGCGGCCGGGTGCTGGGCCTTTTCGCCTCCACGCGGCGGCTGGAGCGCGTGTCGCGCGAGGTGCAGGCGCGGCTGGAGCCGCACGGCATTGAAGTGCTGCGCCAGTCGCGCGGGCACGGGCGCTCCTTGGCGGCGCGGCAGGAGCGCGACACGGGCACGGTGCTCCTGGGCACCAAGAGCTTCTGGCAGGGCGTGGACATCCCCGGGCGCGGCGTGGGGTGTGTCTTCATCGACAAGCTGCCGCTGGAGCCGGCGTCACGGCCGCTGGTGGCCGCGCGCGAGGAGCCGCTGGCGAAGGCGGGCAACGAGTACCTGGGCTTCCTCCAGTACCGGCTGCCGCGCGCGTTGCTGCTGTTGCGCCAGGGCGTCGGGCGGCTCATCCGCTCCACCACGGACCGGGGCATCGTCGTGGTCGCCGACCCCGGGCACGCCAGCTACCGGCCCATGTTGCTCCAGGCGCTCGCGGGCTACCGCGTCGTCGCGCTGCCGTGGGCGCAGGCGCGGCTGCTCTTGCACTCGGAGCTGATGCAGATGGGGCTCACCGCCGACACCGCGCGGGTGTGAGCCCCCGGCCCTGCCCTACCGCGCCAGCCGCTCGCGGTAGCGCGCTTCCAGGGCGCTGAGTTCATCCACCCAGGGACCCGTGGCGCCGCTCGTGCGCGCCTGGGCCAGGGCCTCCGCCACCACGCGCGCGTCCTCCTCCTGCTGCGTGCGCAGCCGCTGCGTCATGTCCCGCGCGGCCTCGAAGACGTCCTGCAGCTCGTCGCCCTCGCGCAGGCCGTGCTGCGGCGGACGCAGGCGGCCTTCGGCCACCTCGCGCATCATGCGCTTGATGCGGAAGAGCGGACCCGCCATCCGGTGCGTCACCACGATGGTCGACAGCGCCACCACGACGATGAACGTCACCAGGCAGCCGCCCAGCACCCACCACGTCAGGTGCTGGTGGCGCTCCAGCTCCGCGCGCTGCGCGACGATGGCCGTGCGCTCCGCCTCGTAGCTGGCGTCGATGGCCTGCGCCTGCTCCCGGAACTGCTTCTCGAACGCCGGGTCGTTCATGTGGGCCATCAGCTCGTTGGAGAGCGTGGCCCCGGACAATTCGCGGCTCACCTCCGCCGCGCGCGAGCGGGCGTCCACCGCCGTCGCCGTCTCGTGCATCAGCGAGTTCGCCGCGCGCACCAGGAAGATGCCCAAGAGCGCCGCCAGCACCAGCGACACGCCGACGATGTACGCGGTGAGCTTCAGCTGGAAGGGCGCGTCGAGCAGGAAGTTGCGCCAGCGGCGCTTCGTCGTCGGGGCCGGGGCCGTGGTCGTCGTCATGTCTCGCTGCTCCAGTCGAAGGTCGCGGCGGCTTCCTCGATGGCTCGGGGGATGAGGGCCTTCAACAGGTCCGCGGGCGGAGCCCCCGCGGCGTTCACTTCCACCTGCCCCATCAGGGACTGCTCCGGGTACGTCATGCACAGGATGGCCAGCCGCAGCCCTCCGCTGTCCGTGGCTTGGATCTCCGCCGTGATGCGGTAGCCGTGCACGCCCAGCTTCTTGAGCGCGCCCTTCGCCGCCGCCTTCGACTCCTTCTCCGGCGCCATCAGCGCGCCCCGGCGCACCAGCTTGGAGCGAAGGCGCGCCTCCGTCACCTTCACCAGGTCCGCGGGCACGCTGCCTGTCTTGTCCTTCACCGCGTCCAGCGACAGGTAGAAGCGCGGCCGGCGCGCCTGGTACGCCTTGATGGCCTTGATGGACTCCGCCACCGCCGCCTGCACCGTGGCGTCCGCCTCCCCCTTCACCGCCTGGAGGCAGTCGAGCCCGCCCGGCTCCAGCAGGGCGCCCAGACCCTTGGCCACCGCGGCGCGCACCAGCTCGCTGGGGTCCTTGAGGGCGCCGCAGAGCGGCGTCACCGCCTCCGGGTCCTCGGTGGCCCCCAACACGAGCGCGGCTTGTGAGCGAGCACGCGGATCCCTTCCCTTCTCCAACTGACGACCCAGGAAGGTGATGCGCGTGTCTCCCTGCGCCAGCGCAGCGCTCGGCAGCAGGAAGAAGAAGAGCAGGAGTGCTGTCGGCAGCCGCATGGGATGGGCAAAGAAGTGCCAACAGTGTAGCCGCGATTTACCTGTCCATGACAGTTGCCTCTCAGGGCAATCGCGCACACCTTGCAGGCGCACAATGGGCGACGTCCTCCACAGGGGGAGGACGGCTGGGGTGCGGGGGACCCGAGGCGGGTCACCGCGGGCTGGGGGCGCAATGAAACGCGGAGTCATCCTGACGGGTGTTCTGCTGCTGGCAGGGTGGTTGAGCGGTTGCCGTGACTCGGACCGTCTGACGTCGGTGGGCAAGCCGCGGCCTCCCGGGCCGACTCCGGTGGAGTCCACGCCCACCCTTCCCGACTCCGAAAACTCCCAGCCGCCGCCCGGCAAGCCACCACCGGTGCCGGAGGTGGTGGACCCGCCGCCGCCGGATCCGGAGGAGGAGGTGTTGGATCCCACCCCCATCCCGACGACGGACGGCGTCCCCGGGCCGCTGCCCGGCGTCTACACGGACAAGGGCGAGGCGCCGGAGACGGACCTCATCCGCGGGCTCGTGTCCTTCCCCATCCGCGACGAGGACGCGCTCGAGGAGCGCATCCACGACATCTACAAGCCCGGCGGCTCCGGCTTCCGCAAGTACATGACGCAGGCCGAGTGGATGGCGAAGCACGCCCCGACGCAGAAGGACGTCACCATCGTCACGGACTGGCTGAAGTCCGAGGGCATGCAGGTGCCCTACGTCGCCACCAACCGCCTCCTGGTGCAGTTCGTGGGGACGGTGGCCCAGTTCAACAAGGCGTTCGGCGTGAAGCTGCGCGTCCTGGAGCGCAAGTCGCCGCAGGGCGGCAATGATCCGCACGACGTCTACGGCCTCACGGAGGGCATCAAGGCCCCCACGTTCGTGCAGCAGCGCATCCACGCCATCGTCGCGCTGGACCTGCCGGCGGAGACGGGCACGATGCCCGGCGAGTTCGGCCAGCCGTCCACGGACAAGCCGGACCCCATCAACAAGGGCCTCACGCCGCAGCAGGTGGCGCGCGCGTACGGCGCGGACACGCTCTACGCGCAGGGCCACCACGGCCAGGGCACGAAGCTGGGCGTGGTGATTGGCGCCGGCTTCCGGTGGAAGGACGTGCGCGCCTTCTGGAAGATGTGGGACATCCAGCGCGAGGACCCCAAGGTCGTCCAGACCATGGAGCCGCCCGTCACGCGTTACCGCGAGGGCACGCTGGACGTGGAGTGGGCCGCGGCGATGGCGCCCAAGTCGGACGTCATCGTCTACATGGGCCCGGACGCGCGCAACTCGTCCATGCTCTACACCTTCAACGAGGCCATTGGCCGCGGCGAGGTGTCCGTCATCACCACGTCCTTCGCGCACCGCGAGGACTCCGAGCCGCGCGCGGTGCATGAGCAGTACAGCGCCTCCGGGATGATGGCCGCCGCGCTGGGCATCACCGTGGCCGCCGCGAGCGGCGACTCCGCGGGCGTGGACACGCCGGGCTCCAGCCCCTACGTCACCGCCGTGGGCGGCACGCAACTGAAGATGAACGGCATGACGGTGACGGGCGAGACGGCCTGGTACTACTCCGGCTCCGGCATCAGCCGCTCCTTCACCACCCCGGAGTGGCAGAAGGGCATCGTCCCGCTGCCCGCCAAGCGCGCGGTGGTGGACGTCGCGCTCAACGCGGACACCGGCTACTGGTACACGTGGCTGGGCGTCACCACGCCCAACACCGGCACGTCCTTCGCGTCGCCCATCTTCGCGGGCCTCATCGCGGTTGTGAACGGCGCGCGGGCGGAGGAAGCCAAGCCGCCGGTGGGCTGGCTCAACTCGCAGCTCTACACGCTGCCGAACGTGCAGAAGAGCTTCCGCGACATCACCGTGGGGGTCACCGACCGGCAGTACGAAGCCGGACCGGGCTGGGACATCCCCACCGGCTGGGGCGCGCCGAGCGCGGAGGGCCTGCTGCAGACCCTGCCCTAGCCAGGCAGGCACATAGGGCGGACGGGCGTGCGAGCGCCGCTCCGGCTGTCATCCCGGATTGACGGGATGCGAATGCATGCGCAGGGCATGCTGTTCGGGACAGGACCATGTCTTTGTCCCCCCTGCGCGCGTCCCTTTCCTGCCTCCTGCTCCTCGCAGCCGCTTGCAGCAATGCCGTCGCTGGACCGAGCGATGCCGTGGCGGAGAACTCTTCCATCAGCGCTCCCGGGAGCGTGGGCCAGGCACCCGCCTCGCCCACCGACCCCGTCGAGGACGTGGGCCAGGTGCCCACCACGCCGACGCCCACCGACACGGTGACACCTGGGGAGACGCCCGCGGCCGAGACGCCGGTCGCCAGCACGCCGGACCCGTCGACGAGCGTGTGCGCGCCGCTCGGCTCGCTGGCCAGCCTGACGGGCGACCTGACGAAGTGGCTTTTGACGGCGCCCATCACCGCGGCCAACAGCGGCGGCTTCAAAGAGCCGGGCGGCACGGAGCTGGCCGCGTTCGAGGGCGCCTTCCGCACGCTGCTCACCGAAGGCCCCACCGCGCAGGTGGTGCGGGACCTGGCGGGGATGGGCTACGGCGTGTCCACCTTCCGCAACGCCACGGGCGGCGGGTGGCTGGTGGTACGCGAGCAGGGGCTGTTTTCGCGCGGCGGCGGCACGTTCATCATCAACCTGTTCCCCGCGCGCGACCTGTGGCTGGAGGCGCCGCACGCGGACTCCGACGAAGGCACGCTGCGCCAGACGGCCACGCAGCTGGTGACGCTGGGCGCGCGCGCGCTGCTCATCACCGGCAGCAACCGCTGCGCCGTCACCACCGCCAGCCCGTGCAGCGGCACCACCAGCGTGTGCGGCACCAAGGGCCTGCGCATCTCCGACGCCGCGCACTACGGCAACACCTTCTTCACCGCCGCGCACCGCGCGCTGCGCGCCACCTGGCCGGACGCCATCGCCGCCAGCATCCACGGCATGGACGCGGGCGACGGCCCCGAGGCCGCCGTGGTGAGCGACGGCACCAGCGCGCTGCGGCCGCAGGCGCTCTCCAACCGCCTGCGCGACGCGCTCAACACCCACCTGGTGGGCACGAAGAAGGCGTTCTCCTGCAACGCGGCGGAGGACTCGGGCAAGCACCGCGCCCTGTGCGGCACCAGCAACGTGCAGGGCCGCATCGACAACGGCGCCGCGGACGCGTGCTTCACGGAGGCCGCCGCCGCCTCGGACCGCTTCGTCCACCTGGAGCAGTCCGCCACGCTGCGCGGCACCGGCGCGTCGTCCAAGGCCGTCATCCAGGCGCTCGCGGACACCGTGCCCTGCACGCTCACCGGCTCCGGCCTGGGCTGTCAGGCCGTGGTGGCCGCGCAGGACTGTCCGTAGGGGCCGTGACGCAGCACGCCGCAGGCAGTCCGTACCCAGGGTCCAGTCCGGCTTTGCCTCGCGTGAAGCGCACGGGCTGATCCGGTCCAAGAGGTCACTTCCAGTGTCCGCAGCTGGGCATTCAGCGGGACTGGAGGCCCGGATCATCGGTTGGACAGCGGACGCTTCTCACCCGCTGAGAGGGGCGGCCCTGGTCGGGGACGGGCGCCTCCCTAGATTCGAGCGGCCACCAATGCCGCTCCTTTCGACCCTGACACTCTTTCCGGCTTACTCCCTCGACACCTCCATCCTGGTGGCGGTGCTCGTGGGCGTGCTCATCCTGGCGCTCCTCACGGAGACGCTCGGGTGGGTCTTCGTGGGCCTCGTCGTTCCCGGCTACCTGGCCTCGGTGTTCGTCATCCACCCGGAGGCGGGCTGCACGGTGGTGGCGGAGTCGCTGCTCACCTATGGCCTGGCGCTGGCGTTCTCCAGCGGACTGTCCCGCACGGGGGCCTGGAGCGAGTTCTTCGGCCGAGACCGCTTCTTCGCCGTGGTGCTGGCCAGCGTGGTGGTGCGCGCGGTGAGCGAGACGTGGCTCCTGCCCGTCCTGGGCCACTGGATGGACGAGCGGTGGGGCACGTCCTTCATCGTCGACCGCAGCCTGCACAGCATCGGCCTGGTGCTGGTGCCGCTCACCGCGAACGCCTTCTGGAAGCTGAAGCTGCGCCGCGGGCTGTGGCAGGTGTTCGTGCCGGTGGCGCTCACGTACGTGATTCTGCGCTTCGTGCTGCTGCCCGGCACCAACCTGTCCTTCTCCAGCCTGGAGCTGATGTACGAGGACGTGGCGCAGGACTTCCTGTCCAGCCCCAAGGCCTACATCATCCTGCTGACGACGGCGTTCCTCGCCGCGCGCTTCAACCTCAAGTACGGCTGGGACTTCAACGGCATCCTCGTGCCCGCGCTGCTGGCGCTCACGTGGCTGGAGCCCCTGAAGCTCGTGGCCACGATGGCGGAGGTGCTGCTGCTGGTGCTGGCCGCGAAGGCGGTGCTGTCGGTGCCGGGGCTGCGCACGCTCAACCTGGAGGGCCCTCGCAAGACGGTGCTCGTCTTCTGCCTGGGCTTCCTCGTGAAGTGGACCGTGGGCTGGGCCATGGGCGCCCGCATCCCGGGCCTGAAGGTCACGGACCTGTTCGGCTTCGGCTACCTGGTGCCCACGCTGCTGGCGGTGAAGATGCTCCAGAAGCAGGTGATTGCCCGCGTGCTGCTGCCCACGCTGCACACGTCGCTGGCGGGCTTCCTCATCGGCAGCCTCGCGGGCTTCGGGCTGTCGCTCATCGAGCCGCGCCCGGCCACCGCGCTCACCGCGGACGCGCCGCACGAACACGTGCCGGGGCTGGGCCTGGACCAGTCTTCGCTGGGCGTGATGGTGATGGGCCGCGCCACCGCGCGTGAGAGCGACGTGGGCGGTTCGCTGCGGCTGAAGCACGGCGACCTGCGCGCGTACACCGGGCTGTGGAACGGGCTGGACGCGTGGCTGGAGTCGGGCCGCGCGGAGGCCGTGTCCTCGCTGCGCACGCAGGCGGTGGCGCTGGGGCTGGAGCTCCGGGAGCTGCCGAAGCAGGACGGCGGGCCCGCGCGCTTCGCGCTGGTGGAGCGCGTGGAGGGCGACGGCAAGGCGGGCTGGGACACGTCGCTGCTCGTCCCCGGCGCGCAGGGGCCCGTGCTGGAGGTGCCGCGTCCGCTGACGGAGGCGCCGAGCGCCGAGGCCGCCGCGCTCCTGTGCGAGCGCGTGAGCTGCCGCGCCATCATCGTGAGCGGCGTGGATTCCCACCGCGCGGGCCTGGTGCTGGGCGACGCGCTGGCGCAGTCGGAGACGCCGCTGCGCCACGCCCACGACGCGCTGTCCTCGCGGGAGCGGGTGCAGCTGCGCGTGGACCCTTCGCTGAAGCCGGGTCAGGTGGTGCTGCACACGCCGGGTGGCAAGGCGCCCCAGGGCCTGGACGCGTTGTGGCCGGGCGCGAAGGTGACGGAGGAGGCTCCGCCGGAGCCCGGTGGCAACTGGGGCGAGGCGCGCGTGAGCGTGCTGCGCGCAGGCGCCTTCGACCTGGCCTCGCTGGTGCTGAAGCAGGCGCAGGCGCTGGCCGAGCCGATGACGGAGCGCGACGCGCTGGGCACGCTGATGGTGACGCCGGAGGTGGCGCGCGTGCCGGCGGTGCAGCCTTCGGACGCGGAGCTGCTGGTGCTGGAGCAGCAGGTGGCCTCGCCGCTGTTGGGCGGCGGGACGGCGGACGTGCCGGTGGAGCTGCGCACGCGCTGGGCCGGCGCCATGGCGGCGCTCATGGGCCTGCGGGTGCACCCCGTGACGGAGTGCGCGGGCGCGGCCGGATGCTGGTGGGTGACGGACGCGGAAGGGACGCCGGGCCGGCTGGGCGCGGGGCTGATGGTGCGGCCGGGCGGCTCGCCGCTCGCGCTGGAGGTGCCGTCGCCGGCCCGCGAGGCGGGCACGCTGCCGGTGGCCGCCGAGGTGTGGCACGAGTCGCGGGCCACCGCGATGGTGTTCGCCACCGCTTCGGGCGACATGCCCCACCCGGCCACCTTCGGTGAGCTGCGCACGAGCTTCCAGGCGTTCCACCAGGCGGTGCACCGCGCGCTGCCGAAGGAGCAGGGCTGGGTGCTGCACCTGCGCGGCTTCTCCGGCCGGCCCTCCGTGGACGCGGACGTGCTGGTGGACGTGGGCAGCCCGGTGCTCACCCCGGCGCAGCGGCCGGCGGACCTGGAAAAGCTCTTGTCGAAGGAAGGCCCGCTGGGCTGGCTGGGGCAGCGCGTGCGCTACCACGACGGCTCCCCGGAGCTGACGGGCCTCAACGACGCGAGCCCGCAGCAGGTCTTCTCCCGCACCTTCGGCGGGGCGCGGCTGGCCACGCTGTGGCTGTCCGAGCCGCTGCGCGGCGCCTTCGTGGGTCCCCGGCTCGCGGCGGAGGAGCTGGCCCTCACGGGCCTGACGCCCGAGGAGCCGCGCGAGTCTCCCGAGCGCGCGCTCCTGGCGGACCGGCTGGTGGCGCCCACGCAGCCCGTGTCCTCCGCGCTGAAGGAGCACTTCGCGGAGCTGACCGCCAGCGCGGAGCGCTACGTCGCGCAGCAGAACGTGCACGACCTTCGCGCGCTGGCGCAGACGAAGCGCGTGGGCAACATCACGCGTCAGGTGAAGTCCGGTTACAGCGCCGAATACGGCCTGCCCTTCCTCCTGGTGGAAGCGCGGCAGGGCAAGCAGGTGCTGCGCGCCGTCTATTTCCTTCAGCAGCACCCGTCGCCGGCGAAGCGCGCGGAGCTGACCGCGGGTGACGCGGAGCTCGCGAGCACGGTGGACCTGGCGCTGCGACACCGCCGTCCGGTGGTGTTGACCGGGGAAGTCTCCCGCGAAGAGGCCCGTCGATGAAGACCCGCAGCCGCGCCCTCGTGGCGCTCCTTGGCCTGATGGTGGGCCTGGCCCTCATCTGGGGCGCGAGCCTCGCCGTGCTGGGCAACACCGACACGCCCACCGCGCGGCGCGACGCGAAGTTCGTCAACGCCGAGCGCCTCATCTTCTACCGCCTGGAGCCGGGCCGGGAGATGCGCGTGCGCGTCCCCGCGGACGCGGAGGAGCTGCTCGTCGTCACGCACGAGCTGCTCCCCGACGGCACGCCCTACGCGCCGGAGAAGCAGTACCAGTACGGCCTCAAGGCCATCCTGCGCGGACCGGACGGCGTCCTCCTGGAGCGCGCCATCTTCACGCGCACGCGCCAGAGCAAGGGCCAGCCGCAGGAGGACGGCACGTTCCTGGAGGAGAGCGCCTTCACGACGCACGCGGATCAGCAGGTGACGGACGAGCGCGAGTTCGTGCTGCGCCTGCCCAAGGAGCGGCCGGACTACTCCGTGCTCTACCTGCGGCCCGCGGGCACCAACGACACGCTGCTCGCGCGCGTGTACGTCCGCGCGCACCGCACGCTGCCGCTGCTCGCGTCGCAGAAGCTGGCCCAGGCCCGCGCGGAGGTGCGCGCCGGCCGCGCCACCTTCGAGCCCTTCGAGAAGCTCTCCGGCGACACGCGCCGCTGGCTCGCGGAGGAGCACTGGGAGCGCCTCAACGCGGAGGGCGAGGCGGGCACCGACTACCAGATTGAACCCGTCTACCGCACCGCCTACCGGCTGCCGCTGGTGGAGGCCACCGAGTCCGTGCAGGAGCGCCTGGGCGCCGGCCGCGCCGTGGCCCTCAACGTCACCGGGCCCGCGAAGCCGGTGCTGTGGCTGTGGAGCGACGCGACGGACGCGAAGGCGCAGCCGCACGGGCCCGTGACGGTGCAGACGCTGTCCGCGGACGGCACGGCCCACACGCTGGAGCTGCCGGGCCCCGTGGCGGGCTCGCCCATGTCGCATCCGCTGGAGCTGCCGGCGGGCGTGCACACGGTGATGGTGCGCAACGACGGCCAGGAGGACCTGCGCTACACGGTGGAGGGCCCGTTCGAGTCGTGGCTCCTGCCCGCCGAGTCGCACCCCTCGCCCGGTGTCGCGTCGGAGGGCCGCGTGGCCTTCCTGCCGGACACGCGCCGCACGGAGGCGTTCGCCACCGGCCCGGCGTGCCCGGTGCTGGAGCTGGACATCGATCCGCGCATGGACGCGGTGGGGCGGCTGGTGCGCATCGACGCGCGCACGCTGGACCGCGCGCCCTCGCGCGAGCCGCTGCACCTGAGCCTCACGGTGCTGGATGCCCAGGGCCAGTCGCTGGGCCAGGCCTCGCTGGACGCCACGCCGGAGCCCGCGCCGTTCGAGAGCGCGGCCCTGGCGCCGCTGCCCGGGGGCGCGCTGCCGTGCACGCCGATGGCGCAGGTGGCCCAGGACGCGGGCACGGGCGAAGTCACGGACCTGCCGGCCTGGGTGTCGGGCACGGCGAGCGCGCGGGTGTTCCTGCCGATGGGGGCTCGCAAGCTGCGCGTGGAGGCGCCGCGCGCGACCATCGTGCAGCTCTACAGCTTCCTCTCCAGCGGCCAGGCCCTGACGGCGATGGCGCCGTACACGAACGACGCGCTCACGGCCGTGCGCTGGCGCAACGCGCCCGTGGACGCTCGCGCGTGGCACCCGATGCGTCCGGCGAACCTGCCCGCGCTGATGCAGGCGGGGGCTCGACTGGAGCTGCTCAGCCAGGTGCGCCTGGAGCCCGTGGGTCCGGAGGAGGAGACGCCTCCGCCGTCGGGTGACGCGATGGTGGTGCGCCCCTATGGCTCGCCCGCGGTGGTGGAGGTGCTGGAGTCCGCGCAGGCGGACACGGTGGACATGGTGAAGGCGCTGTCCACGGTGCTGGAGCCGGGCCGCGCGGTGCGGGCGCGCTTCGATGCGCGCACGCCCACCCGTCCGGAGGTGCGCCTGTCGTTGAAGGACGCGGCGGCGCTGGGCAACGAGGTGGAGGTGCTGCTCGACGGCGAGCCCCTGCACCGCTTCACCGTGCGCTCCACGCGGACGCGGGAGCTCCTGCCTCCGCTGCCTCCGGGTGAGCATGAGGTGCTGCTGCGCTCCACGGCGCCGGGGCTGACGGCGATGCTCAACCGGCCTCCGGCGACGGGCAGCGGCCTGCGCTCGCGCACGGTGTATCCGGTGGGCCAGGGCGGCCTGCGCGTGCCGGTGCGCAAGACGGGGCCGGGCGCCGTCACCCTCAACGTGGTCGTCTACACGCCGGTGGCGGAGGGCGCGACGGCGCCCCAGCTGTCCGTGACGGTGGACGGCGGCAACCCCGTGCGTCGCGCCAGCGTGCTGGTGCCGCACGTCACCCGCGCCGAGCGCACGGTGGTGCTGCCGGCCTCCGAGCGGGACCCCGCGATGCCGGCGGGCCGTCCGGGCGTGAAGTGGTACGCGCGCACGGTGCCGGTGACGCTGGGCGAGGACATCGCGCCGGGCGTGCACACGGTGCGCATCCAGGCGCTGGGCTCCGAGTCTCTATGGGCGCGGTTCTTCATGTTCGGCCCGTCGGTGGAGAACACCGCGCCGCGCATGTGGAACCGGGGTGGCTGGCAGCCTGACGAGGACATGTTGTGAAGTCCCCCGGGAAGACCGGGTCGTGGCGCCCGCTCGTGGCCGCGGGGGTCGTGTCCGTGCTGAGCGCCGCGGTGAGCGCCCACGCACAGACGGCCCCGAGCGCCTCGACGGCATCGAGCGGTACGTCCGCATCGCCCGCCCCGACAACCGTGAACGACGCGTCGGCCTCGAACACCGCGTCGGCTTCGAACACCGCGCCGGCCGCGAAGGCCTCGAAGCAGGACGCCTCGCGAGGCGGCATGCGCGCGAAGTCCCCGACACGGCCCGCGCCGGAGCGCGTGCCGCAGGAGGATCCATCCGTGAACGTGCCCGAGCATTCGGGGTGCCGCGTGGACGCGCGCTTCTCCGGCCTGTGGCCCCGCGTGGACGCCGTGATGTTCCACCCCACCACGCTGGAGGAGCGGGCGGCGTTCTCCAGGCTCATCCCCGCGCTGCTGACCGCCGCGCCGAAGCAGAAGGACGTGCCCCCGGAGCTGACCAACGTCGCCGCGTCCGCGGGCTTCTTCCTGGAGACGTGGACCACGCCGCGCGACACCTTCTGGGTGCTGCGCGAGCGCACGGACAACCTCCACGGCGCGGGCGCGTATGTGATCCGCACGGGCGAGGCCACCGACGACGTGGTGCAGGTGCCCCACCCGTACTTCGACATCGGCACGGAGGACATCGGCGCAAGCCTCTTCTCCTGCCCGCCGGAGGGCCGCGCGCCGCGCCTGTTCATGACCGCCACCGCGCACCGCTACAAGGGCACGCCCGGTGAGACGCCCGAAGACCCCGAGCACCCCGCCGACGTCGCGCACAACCCGGAGCACCTCTTCCAGACCGTGACCGACCTGGCCGCGCGCCAGCTCCCCGCCCCGCGCGTGGTGCAGCTGCACGGCTTCGGCGAGTCCAAGGTCCAGAAGGGCCGCACGGAGCTGCTCGCGGCCGTGGTGAGCGACGGGACCCGCAAGCCCGGCGCGTGGGCCCGCAAGGTGGCCGCACCCTTGGAGCATTCGCTCGGCCCCGGAGTGAAGCTGTTCCCGGACGGGGTGCAGGTGCTCGGTGGGACACAGAACGCGCAGGCCCGGCTGCTCCAGGCCTACCCGCTCGCCCGCTTCCTGCACCTGGAAATGTCATCCCGTACGCGCAAAGCGCTGGCGAGCCCGGCGCGTCTGGACCGGCTGGCCCAGATTCTGTTCGCACCCTTGGAGGACTGAGCGCCGATGTTTCCTGTTCGACGCCGCGCCCGATACACCACCCTGCTCGTGGGAGCGCTCGCGGCGCTGCCCGTCATCGCGCAGCCCGCCGTTTCCCAGCCGTCCGTCATCGCCCGCAGCGAAGAGGGCATGACGTGGCAGCCGCGCGCCATCCGGGGCCCGGTGGCGCTGGAGGACCTGCGGGGCCACGCGCCCTATGTGCCCTCCGGCGTCCCCCAGGTGACGGGCGCGATGGAGGTGTCCGCCAAGAAGGGCGCCGCCGTGTGGCTGGGCCCGCTGGACGTGGTGCGCGTCACCGGCCCCGCCGGAGCGCTGCGCTTCACCCGCGTGCCGCTGTCGGAGGGCGACGAAGCGCCCGAGCTGCGCGTGGAGGAAGAGGGCGTGTCGGAGCGTCCGGGCCGCTGGTACCTGGCGGAGCCCATGGGCGCCGGCAGCATCTGGTGGATCACCGCGCCGAAGAACGCCCGCATCGTGGTGGAGCGCCCGACGCACACGTCCACGGCGCACACCGAGGAGCGGATGCGCGACGCGCTCCTCAAGTGGGTGGACGGCAAGGGCCCGCGTCCGGCGCTGGCCTTCGACGCGGCCACGCGCGCGCGGCTGGACGTGGACGCGGCGCTGGAGGCGGAGCTCGTGAAGGACGAGCCCGCGTCCTCGCCCTTCCGGACCGCGGTGCGCGACTGGCGCAAGGCCGCGGCGCTGCGCGAGTGGGCGCTGGTGTCGCCCCTCTACGGGCAGGCGGTGCGCGTGGAGCGTCCGCGTCCCACCGGCACGGAGGTGGTGCTGGAGGGGATGGACGCGCCCTGGGTCCGCCCGGAGGTGAAGGGCTCGGTCTGGGCGCTGGAGCTGGAAGGCCCGGGCGTGTTCTCGCTGGAGGCGCGCGCCGTGCTGGGCAATGGCGCGCCCGCCGAGGCACCGACGGTGGAGGTGTACGGCGTGGGCGGGGTGCTCGCGCAGGCGCAGCTCACGCCGCAGCCGGCGTGGGCGGAGGCGCCCGAGGGCGCGGCGCTGCCGGACGGGCGCACCGCGCGGGTGCTCGCGTCGGGTGAGCGCGTGGGCATCGTGGAGGAAATGCGCGTGGCGCTGCCTCCGGGCAAGCACAACTACCGCGTGAGCTGGAAGGGCCCGGCGCCCATGGTGCGTGCGCGCGTCGCCACGCGCCGGCCCACGCTGTCCGAGGCGCTGTCGCACCAGACGCACTGGACGGAGCTGGCGGAGAAGGCGTGGGAGGTGGTGAAGCAGGACACCGCCGCTCGGCCGTCGCTGCTGCGTCAGCGGCTGGTGACGCTGATGCCGGACCTGGCGCGCGGCACGTACGGGCGGATCAAGACGGAGGGCCTGCCGCCGCTCCTGCACGCGATGGCCGCCCTGGTTGACGGTGACACGGACGTCGCGGCGGAGAAGCTGAAGAGCACGGACGCGTCACCGCTCGCGTGGCACCTGCGGCTGCTCACCGCGAAGAAGCTGCTGGACTCGGGCAAGGCCGACGTCGCGCACGCGCTCCTGGGCACCGCGCCCGCGCTGCCGGACGCGGGCTTCCTCACCGCCGAGGCGTCGGAGCTGGTGGCCCGCCTGCCGCTGGGAGACCCGCTGCGCAGCCGCGAGCTGGCCGCGCTGGAGCTGGCGTGGCGCGCCGAGCCGCTGTCGGAGGACATCCGCCGCGGCTACCGCGCCGCGTGGTGGCGCGCGAGCCGCTGGTCGCAGGTGACGCCCGCGCCTCGTGAGGATGGAACCGAGGTGAAGGCCTCGCAGTGGCTGGACCTCCAGGGCATGGAGGCGGACGCGTCGATGGTGGGCAGCGCGCTGTGGCCGCTCGCAGCGGGCGGCACCACGCGCGTGCAGGCCACGGGGCTGGCGGAGGCCCCCACCCTGCTGCGCGCCTACGTGATGACGCCGCCGGGCGCGAAGGCGAACCCGGTGCTGCGCGTGGGGAGCAACACCTTCCCGCTGCTGCCGCTGTCGGCGGTGGAGCCGGTGGAGATTGCCCTGCCTCCGGGCGAGCACGCCCTGAAGCTGGAGGGCGCGGAGGGCACGCGCGCGTTCCTGTCGCTCGCGCCCGCGAAGGCGGACGGCGTGCCGGGCGAAGTGGGCTACGTGCGCTCGCAGTGGCCGGTGAAGGTGGACAAGAAGGCGGTGCGCTTCCGGGTGCCTGACGCGAAGCTGCCCTCGCCCGTGCGCGTGCAGTTCCGTCCGCTGGCTGCGGAAGCGGGGAAGCCCATCGTGGTGCGCATGAACACCGACGTGGGCCACCCGCGCCGGCTGGTGCTGATGCCTGGCGCCGCCAGTGCGCGCCACCTCGCGCTGGAGGGCGCGAAGGGCACGTCGTCCGCGCCGGTGTCCGCGGTGGTGACGCTGCCCGCGCAGGCGCGCGAGGTGTGGTTCGAGCCCGAGGATCCGAAGGTCCAGCTCGCCGTCTCGCTGGCGGTGCGCCGCGCGGAGGTCGCCACGCCCGAGGAGTCCCCTGCCCCGCCACAGCCGCAGGCCGCGGGCACGGCGTACGAATCCCTCCAGGCGCTCTCGCGCACGCTGCGCACGGGGCCCGATGAGGTGGAGCCGCGCCTCGCTCGCGCCGAGCTGCTCTCGTCGCTGCAGGAGGACGGCTTCGCCCGCGCGGACGTGGGTCGGTTGCTGGACGCGCAGGCGAAGCTGACGCCGGAGCAGCAGCGGCGCCTGCTCGCGCTGATGGACCGCCTGTCGCAGGTGGGCCCGCGCACGGTGCGCTTCGCGCAGGCCATCACGCAGCCCACGCTGGTGTCCCCCGCCTTCCCGGCGCTGGACATGAGCGGCTCACAACTGCCGGCACCCAGCGCCTCGGCGGGCAATGGCAGCACAGAAGGCTCGCTCGCCGCCACCAGCGCCTCGGCACGCAACGGCGGCACGGTGGACACGCAGGGCAATGCAGCGCCTGCCGCGAGCAACAACACGATGGATGCGCGCTCAGCGCAGGCCGGCAATACGACGCTCGCCGCGCTCAGCGCCCAGGTGCGCGAGGGCCACGAGGACGCGGCGCTCGCGGCGGTGTCGAGCGACAAGAGCCTCCAGGGCCGCTACCTGCGCGCCCGGCTGCTGTCGGCCTCCGGTGAGGACGCGGCGGGTGCGCTGGCCATGGCCGCGCTGTACCGCGAGACGGGCCTGCCGCAGGTGGGCCTGGAAGCGCTCGGCATGCTGGAGCGGCTGCAGGACTCGCCGCAGGCGTGGAAGGACGGCGGTGCGCCGCTCGGTGCCGCGCTCGCGAGCCAGCTCCAGGCGTGGGCGGATCATCCCGACGTGCGCCGCATGCGCTTCACCGCGGGCCGCTGGACGCGCTGGGAAGGCCTGCGCGACGCGGAGGAGACCGCGGGCTCGCTCGTGGCCACGTCGGAGGCCGGCACGGACGACGAGGACGTCGCCATGTCCGTGCGCAAGGCGCTGCTCGCCCCGCCCTGGAAGCTGTCCGAGGCGAAGCTGCTGCCCGCCGGTGCCTCGCGCGTGATGAGCCTGGTGGTGAAGCAGCCCCGGCCGCTGGGCGCCGAGGTCCTCTGTGGCACCACCCCGCGTCCGGGCGTGGACGCCGCCGGCACCTGCGCCTTCGCGCTCCGCGTGGATGGCCGCGTGGTGCGCGAGCTGAAGGTCGCCGAAGGCGAGACGGCCATCCTGGGCACGCGCCTGGACGTCCCCGGCCGCCACCAGGTGGAAGTCGTGATGGCGCGCGCCGACACGCAGCAGACCGGCCTTGTCCGCTTCGTGGAGTCCGAGGAAGCCAGCGCCAACGCCCGCGTCGTGGCCGCCCCGCAGCCGCTGTCCCTGCTGCGCAGCCGTCCGGGTGCGCCGGTGGTGATGACCGTGCTGGGCCCCACCGCCCTGCGCGTGCGCGCCTCTGCCCTGGCCCCCTCGTCGGGCCGGGAGCTGCTCCTGCGCAGCACGCCGCTGCCCTCGGGTGACGGCACCGGCGGCTCCAGCGCGGAGGACGGCCCGCTCATGCACCTGGGCCTGCCCGCGGACGCCGACCCCGGCCTCCAGGGCGCGTCCCAGCCACTGGGCCGCATGGGTGAGACGTGGCTGCTCTTGCCCTCGCGCGGTCCGCACCGCGTGAGCCTGGAGTCGCCCGAAGGTGAAGCCCTGGTGCAGGTGCAACTGGGTGTCGCCTCGGATCCGAGCGCCCTCGCGGCCCCGGCATGGGCCCAGGGCACCACGGGCCTGGAGCCGCTGCCCTGGCCCGCGCTGCCGCCTGGCCTGTCGCTCCTGCCGGAGGGCATGCCTCCGGAGGCGCGCACGGGCGGCCTGGGCATGGTGTCCGCGGAGATGGGCTACCGCAGCGAGGACGTGGAGGAAGGCGAGCTGCTCAACCGCCCGCTCCAGACGGGCCTGGAGGTCCGCCTGTCCCTGCGCCGCGAGCTGTCCCCGGGCCGCGCGTGGCTGCGCTTCACGCCCGAGGCGCGCTACCCGCTCAACCAGACCGCCGTGCTCGGTGGCACCGTGGCCGGCTACGTGAACCAGCTGCCCGGTGACCTGCGCCTGTCCATGCAGGCCTCCGTGTTCTCGCAGACCCTCGACGGCGCCATGCGCTGGAGCGCGCGAGGCCGCATCGCCGCGGACCGCTACCTGCGCCTGTCCCCGGACGTGGGCCTCATCCCCGGCCTGGGCCTGACGCTGGAGTCCATGCAGGGCGGCAGCGCGGTGGAGGCCAGCCGCTACGACCAGAACGTCTACTGGCTCTACGGCAAGGACCACCCGCGGCGCCTGTCGCCCCGGCTGTCCCTGCGCTGGCAGCCGTTCCAGGACCACGTGGCCACGCTGGGCATGGCCGCGGTGAGCAACGCCAACTTCTACACGGTGGACAACGCGGGCGCCTACGCGAGCTGGGCGGCGCTGCTGGGCGGCAGGCTCCAGGGCACGCGCGTGGAGCTGGGCTACGGCGCGTCGCAGCGCTTCCAGGATGATCACCGCTCCACGGCCTACCTGCGCCACCGCGTGTCGGGCCGCCTGGACTGGAACGTGTGGATGGGCAAGGGCGGCAACCGCCTCATGCTCTTCGCGGAGGACCGCGCGTTCCTCTCCGGCCCGTACGGCACGCAGAACGTCTTTTCACTCGGAGCGCGGTGGGATTGGACGGGTGGACGTGGGTTGCAGGACGTCACGCCCACCGAGGAGGAGTTCGAAGAGCTGCTGGATGAACAACGTTTGCAGCCTTGAAGGGTCGTGAGCTGTCCTGATCCGAACGCGTGCCTGGGGCGGCCGGGCAGGTTTCTCAAGCAATGAATAGCTCTGGCCGCGACATGCACCCGGCGAACGAACCTCTCGAAGCCCAGCTGCTGGAAGCCCTGCCCCCCCTGCACCGCCGTGTGCGGGGGGCCTCGGTCGAAGTCCTGGCCCGGCGGCTGGTGGAAGGCTGCCCTCGCCCCGCCGGCCTGGAAGGGCTGGCCCCGTGGCTGGGCGTGGCCCTGGAGGCGCTGGAGACGGAGCTGGCCGCGATCCACGCGGAGATCGTCCAGTTCACCCGCCAGCACAACGAAGCGGTGGATGACGCCGCGCGCCGCCAGGTCCTGGTGGAGCACCTCAAGGCCACGGTGAAGGACCGCAAGGACCGCAAGGAGGACCTGCGCGCCCTGGACCGGTGGATGGGCTTCGACGCCCTGCGCGAGCGCCAGGAGAAGCGCCGCCACAAGCTGTTGATCGAAGAAGAGACGGCGCTGCGCGCGCTGACGGGCGTGCTGGCCACGGCCCACCCCGAGGAGCTCCAGCCCGCCGCCGTGCCGCTGGCGAGGCAACTGCTGGACCGCGCCGTGGACGCGCCCCGCGCGCAGAACCGCTTCGCCGCGCTGGAGGCCTTCCGGCAGCTCGCGCAAGCCATGCCGGGCGTCGCCGCGTCGCTGCCCGAGGTGGGCCCCACGCTGACGAGCCTCGCGGGCCAGGAGGACGTGAGCCCGTTCTTCCAGGCGGAGGCCCTTCGCGCGCTGCTCACCGTGGACGCGCTGACGGGCCTGGCCCTGCTGCGCCAGCGGCTGCGCGCGCAGGCCCCTTCGGAGAAGGACTTCCTCTTCCGCCGTCAGGTGCTGGAGCAGTGCGCGCCGCTCTTGTCGGAGGAGCACCGCCTGCCGCTGCTCACGGAGGTCGCGCACCACGACCCCAGCGAGTACGTGCGCATGGGCCTGTGCGCCCTCATCGCGCAGCGTCCGGACGGCCAGCCGCTGCTGCGCCGTCTGGCGGGCCTGGAGTCGATGCACGCCGTCGCGGGACAGACGCTGTCGGAGCCGAGCCCGCGCGTGCGCACCGCCGCCGTGCTGGCCGCGGTGGACGCGGCGCTCGCATCGCCGAAGGTGAAGGGCCCTGCCCTCCAGGTGCTGGTGGACGTGCTCGGCCGTGACAGCGCGCCGCTCGTGCTGCGCGTGTCGTGCGAGCGCGCCGCCGCGCTGGCCGAAGCGCTGGGCGCCGCCGGGCTGGGTCCCGCGCACGCGGCGCTGCTGGATGCCGTGGAGTCGCTGACGACGCAGCCGGGCGCTTCGGGCCCGGTGGTGGAGGCCGCCGCCGCCGCCGCGCAGGTGCTGCGCCGGGTGAAGGACCCGGTGCGCCAGGCGTGGACGGCGTTCCTCGCGGGCCGCGTCTCAAAGCTCCGTCCGGGAAGCCGCACGCGCATCCCGCTCCAGCCCGCGCCGGAGACCCTGCCGCCGATGCCGGAGGACGCCGCGTGGCTGGGTGCCATCCTCGCGGACCTGTCGCAGGACGGGCACGGCCTGTACGCGGAGCGCACGGACAAGACGCTGACGCTGTGGCACGGCGACCGGCAGGAGCGCCGCCTGTGGCGCATGTGGCACGAGCTGGGCCGCCCCGCGCCGAACAAGCGCCAGGCGTTCTTGCACACCACCGGCCGCGTCATGTCCGGCACGCTGCGCGCGCACCCGGGCCACCTGGACGAAATCACGGAGACGCTGGTCCCCGGCGAGCGCGTCCACGTGGCGAGCCAGGGCAGCTGGGGCCGCCACCTGCCCACCATCGACGACCTGCTGGACATGCCGCTGTCGAAGGACGGCAAGGTCCACCTCTTCAGCAGCCACGGCGAGACGGTGCTGGTGCCGCCCGCCTCGCGCCTGCGCCGGCTGACGAACCGCCTGAAGGTGTCGAAGGACTACCGGCGGCTCGCGACGCTGCGGTTGGACTCGCTGGGCGGCGAGGAGCCCCGCGAGCGCCGCCGCTTCGTGGAGCACGTGGAGAAGGACCTGGGCGTCCAGGTGCGCTTCACGCCGTACGGTCAGAACAAGCAGGTGCCTTCTCCGCTCGCCACGCTCTTCCACGAGCCGGAGGCCGCGCCGAAGCCCCCGTCCACGCTGCACACGCCCGCGCTGCTGGGCCTGCAGAGCGGGTTCCTGGCGCTCCTCACCGAGCGCATCATGGAGAACGAGGGCTACTTCCTGGGGATGGGAGGCAACGGCATCGCGGCGCTGGGCCTCTTCACCGCGGCGCTCTTCTCCATCTTCCTGGGCGACACGTACGTGAAGCGCCAGAACGTGCGCAAGTCGCGGGAGAAGATTCCGCTGGTCATCGGCGGCTGGGGCACGCGCGGCAAGTCCGGCACGGAGCGCCTGAAGGCGGCGCTCTTCTCCGGCATGGGCTTCGAGGTCTTCGCGAAGACGACGGGCTCGGAGGCGATGTTCGTGCACAGCGCCCCGGGCGCCGGACCGTCCGAGTTCTTCATCTTCCGCCCCTACGACAAGGCCACCATCTGGGAGCAGAAGGACATGGTGGAGCTGGGCGCGCGCCTGGGCACGGAGGTCTTTCTCTGGGAGTGCATGGCGCTGCAGCCCAACTTCGTCGAGCTGCTCCAGAACGACTGGATGAAGGACGACTTCGCCACGCTGACCAACGCCTACCCAGACCATGAGGACATCCAGGGGCCGGCGGGCATCAACGTCGCGTCGGTCATCACCAACTTCATGCCCAAGGGCGGCCGGGTGGTGACGACGGAGGACCACTTCCTGCCGCTCTTCAAGCAGGCGGCACAGGAGAAGGACACGACGCTGCTGCACAGCGCGTGGTGGGAGGCGGAGCTCATCCCGGAGGAGTTCCTCGCGCTGTTCCCCTACCGCGAGCACCCGCGCAACATGGCGCTGGTGGCGACGCTGGCCGAGCAGCTCGGCGTGTCGCGGCCGTACGCGCTGGCGCTGATGGCCGAGCACGTGCAGCCCGAAATCGGCGTGTTGAAGGTCTTCCCGCCGGCGTTGGTGCGCGGCCGTCAGCTCCAGTTCATCAACGGGCACTCGGCGAACGAGCGCACGGGCTTCATGAACAACTGGATCCGCACGGGCCTGGGGGACGTGGATCCGGACGCGAACCCGGAGCGCGCGGTCATCACGGTCATCAACAACCGCTGGGACCGCGTGTCCCGCTCGGAGGTCTTCGCGCGCATCATGGTGGAGGACGCGCCCGCGGACCGGCACGTGCTCATCGGCACGAACCTGGAGGGCCTCCAGAAGTACGTGCGCGACGCGCTGGACAAGCACCTCCTGAGCACGGAGGTCGTCGCGGCGGAGGAGGTCGCGAGCCCCGAGGGTCAGGCCCGCGCGGAGGCGCGGCTCGCGAGGGAGCTGGCGAAGCTGAAGGTACCGCGCCCCACGATGGCGACGTTCATGGACCGGCTGGAGCGGTACGCGGCCGGCGCCGGACTCCAGGCCACGGCCACGCTGGCGCTGACGGCGGCGGTGGGCAAGGCGCTGGAGGGCGGCGACGACGACGTGGGCGTGGAGAAGGTGCGCCGCGCGCTGGAGCGCGAGGTGGGCCCGCTCATCGACGAGGCGCTGTCGCCGGTGTCGCGTGCGCAGCCGCAGGCGCTGCCGGAGGTGCTGACGGCCGCGACGAAGGACGAGGTGCGCGAGCACGCGCTGTACCTGCTGGCGCGCATGGCGGTGCACGCGCGGCTGAAGGCGCTGCTGCCCCGGGGTGAAGCGGATGCGCAGGGGCGCGTGAAGGCGTTCCACGCGAAGTTCCGCGAGGCCTACAAGGCCCTGATGCTGGAGCAACTGGTGCCGGTGTCCGACTCGCAGGCGACGGGCGACCAGGTGGTGGACGCGTGCGCCCGCGCGGTGCCGCCCGGGATGCAGGTGAGCATCATGGGCGCGCAGAACATCAAGGGCACGGGCCTGGACTGGGTGTACCGCTGGATGGCGCTGGACCGCGTGACGACGGCGCTCAAGGCGCTGGAGGGCACGTCGGTGGAGGCGCGGCGGCGGGCGCTGGAGTCGCTGGAGACGTTCGACGACTCGGGCTTCGTGGACGCGGGCCTGGCGCGCACGGTGCTGCCGGGGCTGGTGGGCAAGGCCGCGTCGCCGGACGAAGCGGACCGGCTGCGCAAGCTGGCGGAGCGCGCCCGGGCGCGGCACGAGTTGAAGATCAACGCGCTGACGCACACAGCGGCGGGCGGCGCGACGCAGGTGGTGGTGCGCAAGCTGGAGAAGGTGTTCGACTACCTGGACAGCGTGACGCGCCGGCGGCTGAGCGAGATGTTGCTGGAGGACCTGGAGACGGGCCGCGTGTCGCACGCGCGAGCGGCGGTGGAGACGCGCAAGCTGTACGAGCGCCAGAAGGGCGGCTGGCTCTTCCGCGGCCTCAAGAAGCAGCCGAAGCGGCTGGCGCCGGTGCCGGTGGTGGAGGCGCCCGTGCCCGTCGTGGCGGAGGCGCCAGCGGAGGCGGTGTTCAAGACGACGGTGGAGCTCCCCAGCACGAAGGTCCCGGTGCAGGTGCGCCACGTCTCCATGGACACCAACGCGTTGACGAAGGGCGAGGGGCCCGTGCTGCTGCGTGACGAGCCATTGAAGAAGCAGGGACCGGACCTCCCCGCCCCCGAAGCGGCGGATGACGCGGGCGAGCCGCTGTCCTGAGTCCCCCCGAGCGCGACACCCGAGGAGAGACGTACATGGAGGAGAGTCCCATCACGGACGCGATGCTCGGGGAGCGCGTCCCTTCCCTTCCCCGCTTGAAGGCGGTGGAGCCCGCGCCGCGCGGGCGCGTGGAGCCCCTGTGCGTGGAGGAGGTCCGGAGCCTTCCGGCCTTCGACGCGCTGGAGACGGAGTGGAACGCGCTGGTGAAGCGCGTGGACGACCAGGTGTTCTACCGGCACGAGTTCGTGCGCTGCTGGCTGGAGCACTTCGCGACAGGAGCGCGCCTGCGCATCCTCGCGGCGAGGAACGCGCTGGGCACGCTGGTGGCGGTGCTGGGCCTCAAGGAGGAGCAGGGCCACCAGTACGGGCTGCCGGTGCGCCAGCTGTCGTCGCTGACGAACAAGCACTCCTGCCGCTTCGACCTCGTCGCCGAGGAGCCCAAGCGCGCCGCGGTGGCCTTCCTGTCGCACCTGATGGGCGACCCGAGCTGGGAGGTCCTCCGGCTGTCGGACGTACCGGAAGGCGGCGCGGCATGGGAGCTGGTGCACGCGGCGAAGGGCGCGGGGATGCCCTGGGGCGCATGGCCGAGTGCGCGCTCGCCGTACCTGGCGCTGCCCTCCACGGTGGCGGCGTGGACGAAGGGCCGGAGCAACGCGAAGCCGCTCAGGCGAAGACGCAGGCGTCTGGAGGAAAAGGGCCGCGTGGAGGTGGAGCGCGTGGCCGGAATCGAGGGCCTGGGGTCGAAGCTGGAGGAGGCCTTCGCGTTGGAGCAGAGCGGCTGGAAGGCGCAGGAGGGCACGGCGATCGCGCAGGCCGAGCACCGGCGCGGCTTCTACACGGGGCTGGCGCGCACGGCGGCGGAGCGCGGCTGGCTGGGATTGTATTTCCTGCGGTTGGACGGGCGGCCCATCGCCTTCCAGTACGGGCTGGAGTACGGCGGCCGCTATCTGGCGATGAAGCCGGGCTACGACGAGGCGTTGGCGGAGGTGAGCCCGGGGCACCTGTTGACGGAGAGCCTGGTCCAGGACTGCATCGGAAGGGGTTTGAGCGAGCTGGACTTGCTGGGGGACGACGCCCCCTACAAGCGCGAGTGGACGGAGCAGGTGCGGCAGCACCATTGGCTGTTCATCTACCGGGACACCTGGATGGGACAGACGTTGCAGCGGTCGAAGTTCCGCTGGGCGCCGGTAGCGAAAAGGATGGTGGGCAGATGGGTCCGACGGCGCTGACGTTCTACAGGGCCGCGAAGCGGCTCCAGGCGCTCCAGGTGCCAAGGCTCGCGAACGTGGTGGCCACGGTGGGCGACCGCATCCACAACAGCCACGTGGACACGAAGGCCGCGCTGCACCCCACGGTGGAGCTGGGCTACGGAGGCATCGGCGTCATCATCGCGCCGGGCGTGGAGATTGGAGAGAAGAGCTTCATCTCCCAGAACGTGAGCCTGGAGCCCCTGCCCGGACGCGATGGCGTGCCGCGAGTCGGCCGAGACGTCTACATCGGCGTGGGCGCGCAGATTCTGGGCCCGGTGACGATTGGAGACGGAGCGAAGATTGGCGCCAACGCCCTCGTGCTGGAGGACGTGGCGCCGGGGGCCACCGTGGCGGGGATTCCGGCGCGTGAGCTGAAGCGGCAAGAACCGCCCACGGGGACGTGACGCTCAGCTGCCCTTGGGCATGTTCAGCGCCATCGCGACCAGCGAGAGGGTCAGGTCCTCCGGCTGGTAGGGCTTGAACGGGTTCAGTGTCGTCCCGGTCGAGTCCAGGTGATCCAGCCCGGACAGCGTCACGGACTTGGAGCCGGGGATGAACGCGTCCTGCGGCAACACCAGGCCGTCCGACTTCACGCCGTAGCGCTGGTGCATGTACTCCTGCATCGCGAACAGCGGCGACGTCGGGTTCGCGGTCGTGGAGGCCATCGACACGGTGGGGATGCCCGCGGGCATCGGGTGCTCGGCCAGGAACTTCTTGCGCGAGTCGTACGTCAGGTCCTCACCGGCCTGGATGCTGCCGCCGAGCGCCTCGACCGCGCCGCCCACGCCGTAGCGCACCAGCGGGTTGTCCAGCAGGTCCTGCGCCATGGGCGAACCGCCGTACGGCGACTGGATGGTCACCAGGGCGCGGACGTGCTCCTTGAGTTCCGGGTACATCGACAGCGCCGCCGCGGAGTCCAGGCCGCCCTTGCTGTGGCCAATCAGCACCACCTGCTTGCCGTTCTTGGAGGCCTCCAGCACCGCCTGCCGGACGATGGCCGCGTTGTGCTCCACGCCCATGTCCGTGTCCACGGGCACGCGGCCCACCTGCAGGCCCTGCGCTTCGAGCGCGTCCAGGTTCTTGTCGAAGTAGATCTGCTTGGGCGCCGCTTCCGAGAGCAGCCCGCCCACCGCCAGGAACACGCAGTTCTTGGCCTCGGGAGGCATCACGTTCTGGCCCGCGCGCACCGCCTGGTTCAGCTTCATGAACTCCGCAGTGGAGTCCTTCGCGGGCGGATACGCTTTCTGGATCCAGCCGATCTTGTCCGCCTCGCCCTTGCCGGGCCAGGGGATGGGAAGGCGCAGGGCATTGACCTGCTGCGAACCCGCCGGAACAGCCGAGCTGAAGCTGTCGCCCTTCACGACCGCGTTGAATCCCTGCGCGCCCCTGGCCCGGGCAGGGGCTTCCGGAGCGACCCGCGTCTGGGGGAGCGACGTGGTGTTGGAAGGACGCGTGACCTGGACCATGAGGGGACCTCGGGAGGGGGAGCCGAGCAATGCAGCAGGGAGGCTTGCCTACATTGTCGGTAAATGGCTCCAGGAGTTGCGTGCTCCGTTTCAGGCCGTGAGAAGCCAAGAGCCCAGACACATGCCGCAGCGCATCAGCACTGCTTTCCAGTGATGCCGGTGATGGACGGCTCCGCGTTCCGCGAGGTCCAGCGCGAGGATGCGGCACTGAAGCACATCCCCGGCTTCGTCCTGAGCGCGGGCCACCTGGGCGACCGCGTCCGCAGCCTGCGGCGTCGCGGGGGTCTTCAAGAAGCCCCTGTTGCTGGACGCCCTGCTCGCTGCGATTCAAGAGCACTGCGGCCCCAGGGCCTGAATCGCTCCGACTCCGGAGAGCGCATCACCTGCTCAAAGCCTCTCGCCCCTCGGCGAACCAGGTGCGGCGAACGGTTCCATCCGCGAATTGTTCCTCGCGCAAGATGATGCCATCCGCTCCGATGTTGCACTGCCGCGTGCGAGTCCCATGCGACATGCGGACCACGCACGGATAGAGCCCACGAGGCACGCCCAGGTCGGTCCGCGTCAGCAGCAGCCAATGCTCCCTGAACGCCAGGGCCAGGAGCATCAGCGCTGCACACCCCGTCAGCAGCCAGGGGGCAATGCTTCCCTTCCACTCCTTGTTGCGCTTGAAGCAGGTGGCGCTCTGGCTCACGAGCCCACCGGCTGCTTCGCTCCGGGGAATACGCCTCCAACGCTGTCCTCGAACGCTTTCGCAACCCTCATCGCAGCCTTGGCATCACGGTGTAGCAGGCCGGCCAGTGATGGGGGCATAGACCGTAAACAGCAACTCCGCCCCAATCCGCAGCAGCGCGGCCATGGCATCGCGGGAGACAGGAAACAGCGCCGCGGTCGGCTGCGAATCGGCCTGGATTCCCACGTCCATCGTCCGGGTTTCGCAAGCATCCCAATGCTTCCGAGCATCCGAGGGAAGGCTCTCGACCACCTGAGCCAGCCAATGCAGTCCCTCTTCCACGGACTGCGGCTGCTCGCGGTGCTCCAAACTGGCCTCGGTGTCCGTCACCCGGAGGACGAGCATGGACGGTTCCAGCGCCTGGACCAGTTCACGAACACCGGCGGTGCCGCGAAGCTCCAGGTCGATGTTCAGAAAATGAGTCATCGTTTCCTCTCAGAACTCCGGCTGTTCGTACCAGGCGAGCCCACCGATAGCGGACCTGGAACCCCAAGGGCAGCGTCTTCCAGGAACCTGGAACCCCAAGCGTCGTCAGCAGGGTACCTGGCCGGGCCCTGGCCGCTCCCCTGCCCTGCGGTCGTCAGCCCTGCCTACATGCCCCGTCCCCCAGGGGATGACCCGTCCAGGAACTGCTGCGCCCGGCCCTCTTGTGGCATATACCCACACCATGCCTTCCGCCCTCACCGCCTCCCAGATCCGCGAGGCGTTCCTCCAGTTCTTCGAGGAGCGCGCCCACCGCCGTGTCGCCTCCTCCTCGCTGGTGCCCGTTGGCGACCAGACCCTACTGTTCACCAACGCCGGCATGGTCCAGTTCAAGGACGTCTTCACCGGCCGCGAGCAGCGGGACTACCGCCGCGCCACCACGTCCCAGAAGTGCGTGCGCGCCGGCGGCAAGCACAACGACCTCGACAACGTGGGCTACACCGCGCGCCACCACACGTTCTTCGAGATGCTCGGCAACTTCTCCTTCGGCGACTACTTCAAGGCCGAAGCCATCTCCTTCGCCTGGGAGTTCGTGACGAAGCGCCTGGGCCTGGCCGTCGACCGGCTCGCCGTCACCGTGTTCAACGGCGAGAACAACATCCCCTGGGACGAAGAGGCCTTCGAGCTCTGGGCCAAGGAGGGCGTGTCTCGCGACCGCATCCTGAAGCTCGGCTACAAGGACAACTTCTGGGCCATGGGCGACACCGGCCCGTGCGGCCCCTGCTCCGAGATCCACTACCACCAGGGCGACGACATCCCCTGTGTCGAAGAGGCCGCGGGCCGCAAGTGCCAGGGCGTCGCGTGTGATTGCGACCGGTGGCTCGAAATCTGGAACCTCGTGTTCATGCAGTTCGAACGCAAGGAGAAGGACGCGCCGCTCATCCCGCTACCCAAGCCGTCCATCGACACCGGCGCCGGCCTGGAGCGCATCGCGTCCGTCGTGCAGGGCAAGCGCTCCAACTACGACACCGACCTGTTCCAGGGCATCCTCGCCACCGTCAGCGAGCTGTGCGGCAAGCCGTACACGCAGGAGACCGGCGCGTCCCAGCGCGTCGTCGCCGACCACGCCCGCGCCACCGCGTTCCTCGTGGCCGACGGCGTCCAGCCCTCCAACGTGGCGCGCGGCTACGTCCTGCGCCGCATCATGCGCCGGGCCATCCGCCACGGTGACACGCAGCTGGGCATCAAGGAGCCCTTCTTCTTCAAGGTCGTGGACCGCGTCATCGAGCTCATGGGCGACGCGTTCCCCGAGCTGCGCGACGGCCGCACCTTCATCCTCGAAGTCGCGAAGCACGAGGAAGAGGGCTTCCGCCGCACGCTCGACCGCGGCCTCAAGCTGATGGACGAGGAGCTGGCCAAGCTCCAGGCCTCCGGCGGCAAGATGCTCTCCGGCGACGTCGTCTACCTGCTGCACGGCACCTACGGCTTCCCGTGGGACCTCACGCAGATCATCGCGCGCGAGCGCGGCTACGACGTGGACCTGGAGCGCTTCAACAAGCTCAAGGAGAAGGAAGCCGAAGGCCAGGACTTCCACGGTGAGAAGAAGTCCACCACGGAGGTCTTCCAGACCGTCCTCGCCCGCACCGCGCCCACCCAGTTCCTGGGCTACGAGGGCGAGGGCCACGAGGGCGAGGGCAGCGTCATCGCGCTCGTGCAGGACGGCGTGGAGGTGCCGCAGGTCTCCGCGGGCGCCACGGTGGACGTGGTGCTGGACCGCACGCCCTTCTACGGCGAGTCCGGCGGCCAGCTGGGCGACACCGGCCGCATCGTCGCGCACGGCGGCAAGACCGTGGCGCAGGTGAAGGACGCGCAGCGCCCGGTGCAGGGGCTCATCGTCCACAGCGTGGAGGTGAAGGAAGGCACGCTGAAGGTCGGCGACATGGTGCAGACGTCCGTGGACGTGGAGCGCCGCAAGTCCATCCGCGCGAACCACTCCGCCACGCACCTGCTCCACAAGGCGCTCAAGCGCGTGCTCGGCGAGCACGTGAAGCAGGCGGGCTCCGTCGTCGCGCCGGACTTCCTGCGCTTCGACTTCTCGCACTTCTCCCCCGCCACCCAGGAGCAGCTGGAGCAGGTGGAGGACCTGGTCAACACCTGGGTGCGCGACAACGCGGATGCCCAGACGCGCGTCATGAACCTGGACGACGCGAAGAAGTCCGGCGCCGTGGCCATGTTCGGTGAGAAGTACGGCGACACGGTGCGCGTCGTCACCGTGCACCCGGAGTCCACGGAGCTGTGCGGCGGTACGCACGTGAAGCGCAGCGGCGACATCGGCCTGTTCAAGGTCACGAGCGAGAGCGGCGTCGCTTCCGGCGTGCGTCGCATCGTGGCCGTGACGGGCGTGGGCGCGCTCCAGTTCGTGCGCGAGCAGGAGCACGAGCTCAAGAAGGTCGCGGCGCTCTTGCGCACGAACCCGAAGGAGGTCGCCACCCGCGTGGAGGCCACCCAGAAGCGCGTGAAGGAGCTGGAGCGCAAGGTGGAGGAGGTCTCGGTGAAGGCGCAGTCGGCCTCGCAGAAGGACCTCATGGACCAGGCGCGCGAGGTCAACGGCATGAAGGTGCTGGCCACCCGCGTGGACCCCGCCGACGACAAGGTGTTCCGCGGCATGGCGGATCAGCTGCGCGACCGCATCGGCTCCGGCATCATCGCCATTGGCGGTGAGAAGGACGGCCGCGCCGTCATCCTGGTGGCGGCCACGAAGGACCTCGTCGCCAAGGGCATCAGCGCGGGCAACCTGGTGCGCGAGATGGCCAAGGAAGTGGGCGGCAAGGGCGGCGGCAAGCCGGACATGGCGCAGGCCGGTGGACCGGACGCGGACAAGCTGCCCGTGGCGCTCGAGAAGCTCTACGAGCTGGTGAAGGGCGCGAGCCCGGCGTGAGTCCCCGCGCTTCATCCCGCTCCCTGACGTTCCTGACGGCGGCCCTCCTCCTGGGGGGCTGCACGAAGGAAACCTCCACGCCTGAAGAGGGGCAGGAGGCCGAAGCGCGCACGCTCCAGAAGCTGCGCGCGGAGGCGGACCGGGTGAAGCAGGGCGGCGCCGTGACCACGCGTCCCCAGCCGGCCCAGCGCGAGCCGGAGGAGTCGAAGCTGGCGGGCCTGGCCGCGGGCATGGGCGACTCCGGGCCGCGCAAGCTGCGGCTCCCCGAGCGCAACGACACCGTGCACGTGGACACGGTGGCGTTCAAGGTGACGGGGCTGGAGGCGTCGCACTCGGTGAAGGGCGGCTCCGGCAAGGTGGGGCTGGGACTCACGACGGAGGACCTGTTCCTGCGCGTGGAGCTCATCACCCAGAACGTGGGCGGGATGCCCGCGCCGCTGACGCTGGACGGCGCGAAGCTGACGGACGCGAAGGGGCAGACGTACCCGCTGGCGCGTGACGCGCAGGCGGTGGCCGGCACGAAGCCCCTGCCCACGACATGGGCGCCCGAGCAGCGCACGGAAGTGGTGCTGCTGTTCGAGGTGCCGCCGGACGCCGTGCAAGACGATGGGCTGGCGCTCGTGGTGCAGGGCTCCGGCGGGGACGTGCGGATCCCCTTGCGATGACCGGGCCGGCCCCCAAGCTCCTCCCCCTGCGCATCCGACTCCCGTACACGGAGGAGGAGGAGTTCATCGAGCGGTACGGCTCGAACGTGGGGCGCGGTGGGGTCTTCGTGGCCACGAAGGCGCTCAAGCCGGAGGGCACGGGGCTGGCGTTCGAGTTCGTCCTCGCGGACGGCACGCGGCTGTTGCGCGGTGAAGGCGTGGTGGCCAAGGCGCAGCCGGAAGGGGGCAGTCCCCGCACCGGGATGACGGTGCGCTTCACCAAGCTGGATGCCGTGAGCAAGGCGCTCATCGATCGCATCGTCGCGCGACGGAGCGGGACGGAGGCAGTGGCTTCGCCGCCTGCCGCGCCCAGGACGGAGGCCGCGCCGCTGCCGCCCGGGCTCGTCCGGCGGACTCCGGCCGTGAATCCGTCACGGCCCGCCGCACGCGTCGGGGCGGAGGCAGTAGTGCCCGCGGCTCCGGCGCCGCTGGAGCCTCCGGCGAGCGCCTCCCGCGAGGCACCGGAGACGCGCGCCGCGCCGCCGAAAGCGTCCATGACGTTGCCGGCCGTGTCGGTGCCCGACGCCGTCGCGGCGCCGGACCTGGCTGAACCGGATGAGCCGGTGTCGCTCTTTCCGGAGGAGCCGGTCGACGAGGAGGAGGCGCTCGCGCCCCTTCCGGAGGTCGGCCTTTCGCGGAAGGTGCGGCGCAATCCGCCAGGAGAAGGGGCCCAACGGGCGACCCAGGAGATGTTCACGGTCCAGCCGACGGTGCCGGAGCCCACCGTGGCGCGGCCTCCCGCGGCTTCCGGCACCTTCGCGGCCGTGATGCCGCCTCCGGTCGAGGCCGGGTGGGAGGGAGCGGGTCCGGCTGAGCCTCCCGCGGATCAACCGCCGCTGGAGTCCTCGGGGGACGCGGGTGAGTCAGGGACGGATGCGCCTTCCTGGGAGGCCGCTGGGACCGCCGAGGCCTTGGGGACGGATGCGCTGTCCGGTTCAGCGGCGGCCGATGAAGGCCGTGCGGAAGCGTCGTCCTGGGAGGAGCCGTCCGCCGGTATCTCGAATGTCGCGGCGGAGTCGTTCGGCGATGCCGAAGCTTCCGCATGGGATTCGAATCCGGACGCGGCGACTGCTTCAGAGGGTGATGACGGCCGAGCGGAAGCAGCGTCCTGGGAGCAGGCCGCCACGGAAGCAAGGTCCGCGGCATCGGAGTGGGAGGCCTCCGGTCCGGAGCCTCGCACGGACGAAGCGCTTCCACGGGAGACGGGAGCAACGGAGCCCCCTGACGAGGGCGATGCATCCGCGGCAGTCCACTTCACTCCCGCGTCAGTGGAGGCGTTTGATCCGAACGCCGTGCTCGGAGCCCCGCACGCTCCCGAGCATTCCGAGTGGGCCTCCGAAGCCAGCCCGGAGGAGCCTGGCGACCAGGCATTCGCGGGCACTCTGGGCGAAGCGGAACCGGAACGCGCCGAGGCCGCGACCGCGCCCGATGCATCGTTCGATTTCGATGTCGACCTCAGCATGGAGCCGGAGGAGGAACCCGCTCCGGCCGTGCCCGGTTCCTCGTTCGAACCGGCGCACAACCCGGCGGAAGGTGACGCGGACGCGACGCTCCCTCCGGAAGAGCATGGTGCATGGGCTGCTCCGGGCTCCGACGCGGGGGGACTCGCGGCGGAAACAGCGCCGCATGAGGGAGAGCTCCGTTCCTGGGAGGCAGCGGACGTCGGCTCCGAGGAAGTCGCCACTGAAGCAGCGTTGCCTCTTGAAGCGCGCGACTCCACGGCTGAACTGAACTCCGGCGCGGATGGAGTCGACGCTGAAGCAACGCCTCCTGCGGTGGAGTCCTTCTCCGCAGCGCCAGACGCGGAGGCGATGGGCGGCTCGGAGGAGGCGCTTCCGCCCCCGGAACCGGTTGCGACGCCGAACCAACGGGAGGCCGACCGCCTTCGCGCGTGGGGCATCGACCCGGATTCCCTTCCGCACGAAATCGGCACGGCGTCGGAGGACGTGGATCCATTCAGCGCGGCGCTTGAGCAGGCTGTCGAAGCCACGGCGCCGGCATCGAGCGAAGACGTCTCCACGTCACTCGTCGATGAACCGATGCACGGGCCGGACACGGAGCCCGTGCTCGGCTCGCCAGCCTTCACGACCTCCGCCGCTGAGCCCACGGCGGACCAGGACCTTGCGCCTGGATCCGACTCCGCACCTCCGCAGGACGAGGACGAGTCGTCGACAGTCGTCGTGGTCGAACTGCCGACGGAGGATGCCTGGACGGCGCTTGTCGGATCCGCGGCGCCTGCTCCGGCCAACGACCCGACCGCCGCCGAAGCAGAAAAGCCCTTTGCGGCGGATGCAGCGCTTGCGGATGACGCTTCGCCCGAATCCGAACGGGCGTGGGTCCGAGCGACAGAGGACGAAGCGGCGCTGAGCGCGGCGCCCCCTACCGCTTTTGCTCCAGACGAAGTGTCGTCCGTCGTCACGACTCCGGACGAGGCGGAAGCGCGCTCCTCGAGCGCCCCGGTTCCGTCGAGCAGGTCTCTCGAAGAGACGCTGTACGCATCGCCGGTAGCACCGGTCACGGGGAGCCACGAGGAGGCTTCGCCTCAGTCGGTCTCCACCACCACGGTCCCGGACTCCTCGACTGCGCTCGCATCCAACACGAGGCCATCGGTTGAGGGCTTCCCGAGCGCAACAGCGGCGCTCCACGTTCCGGACGGGACCTCCGCTTCGCCCGTCATCGAGTCCCAGCCGGTTCCGGAAGAAGCCACGCAGCCTGCTGCCGCGCGCGAGCCCGGTGCCAACGAAGCTGCCACTCCGGCCAGCGCAGGCTCGGAGCAACTCCCTGCGCGGGCATCCACCACGACAGAGTCTCCGAGCGCCGACGAAGTCGCCGCTCCGCACAGTACGGCGTCGGAATCACTGCCCTCTCAAGCACCCGTCTCGACGAGGTCTCCGAGCGCCGAAGAAGCTGCCGCTTCCATCAGCACGGCTCCGTCACAACCGCGCACCGAGGAGCAACTCTCCCGCGCCACCGAAGCTACGGCTCCCTTCAGCACGGCTTCGTCACAGCCGCTCACCGAGGAGCAACCCTCCCGCGCCAAAGAAGCTGCTGCTTCCATCAGCACGGCTCCGTCACAACCGCTCACCGAGGAACTTCTCTCCCGCGCCACCGGAGCCACGGTTCCAGTCAGCACGGCTTCGTCACAGCCGCTGGCCACGGAACAGTCCTCGCACGTCAGCGAAGCCACGGCGCCACTCGGCACGGCATTGTCACAGCCGTCGGCCACGGAGGAGTCCTCCCGAGTCGGCGAAGCCACGGAGCCCACCAGGACGGCTCCACCACAACCGCGCACCGAGGAGCTTCTCTCCCGCATCAACGAAACCGCAGCGCCAAGCAGCTCGGCTTCGTCACAGCCACTGGCCACGGAGCAGGCCTCCCGCATCAACGAAAACGCAGCGCCAGGCAGCTCGGCTTCGTCACAACCGCAGGCCACGACGGAGCAGGCCTCCCGCATCAACGAAACCGCAGCGCCAGGCAGCTCGGCTTCGTCACAACCGCAGGCCACGGAGCAGGCCTCCCGCATCAACGAAACCGCAGCGCCAGGCAACACGGCTTCGTCACAACCGCCGGCCACGGAGCAGGCCTCCCGCCTCGATGAATCCGCGGCACCAAGCAACACGGCTTCGTCACAGCCGCCGACCACGGAGCAGCCCTCCCGCATCAGCGAAGCCACCGCGCCAGGCAGCGCGGCCTCGTCACAGGCCTCCGCCGCGACACAGGCCCCGCGCGCCGACGAAGCCGCCCCACCGCCCGCCGCTGATGCACCGAGCAGCACCACCACCGCGCGCAGCCGGCGCCGCACGCTCTTCGACCTGACTCCCGCCGTGCCCGTCACCACTCCCGCGGCGGCGGAGGTCGTGCTCGGCATCGACGTGGGCACCTCGCACGCTCGCGTCGCCGCGTTCATCAACGGCGTCGCCACGCCCATCCCCATCCCCGGCACCGACGGCGCGGGCATTCCCTCCGTCATCGCGGTGGCCAGCTCCGGGGAGCTCCAGGTCGGCGCCGCCGCGCTCGTCGAAGCCGCCCGCGCTCCCCGCCGCGCCGCGGTCGGACTCAAGCGCCTGCTCGGCGTGCGCGCCCGCTCCCCGAACCTGCGCTGGCTCTCCCCGCAGCTGCCCTTCCCCATCGCCACCGACCTCCACGGCGACGCGGGCGTGGAGCTGGGGGGCCGCATCGTGGCGCCCACCCTCCTCACCGCGATGCTGCTGCGCGAGCTTCGCGAGGCGGCCACCACGTTCCTCGGCCGCAAGGTGACGCGCGCCGTCCTCTGCGCCCCGTCCCACTTCACCGAACGCCAACGCGCCGCCCTGCGCGAGGCCGCCACCATGGCCGGCCTGGACGTGCCCCGCGTGCTCACCAACAGCGCCGCCGCGGCGCTCGCGTACGCGCACGGCCGGGGCCTGGCTCGCAAGCGCGTCCTCGTCGTGGACCTGGGCGGCGGCGGCCTGGAGGTCTGCGTCGTGCAGGTCACGGGCGACGACCTCGAGGTCGTCACCACCGGCGGTGACCCCACGCTGGGCGGCATGGACTTCGACGGCCGCATCGCGGAAGCGCTCGTCAGCGACCTCTCCGAACAGGGCCACCCGCGCCCCGAACACCCGCTCGACTGGGGCCCCCTGCGCACGCTCGCCGAGTCCACCAAGGAGACCCTCTCCACGAAGGACTCCGTGGACGTCACCCTGCCCACGGGCCCCGGCCCCACGCTCGACCGCGAGCGCGTGGAGGCCCTCACCGCCGACCTCGCCCAGCGCGTCGTCTCCGTCACCCGCGAGGTGCTGGAGTCCAACGCCCTCTCCCCTCAAGGCCTGGACGCCGTGCTCCTCGTGGGCGGCCAGTCCCGCGCGCCGCTCGTGCGCCGCCGCCTGGAGGAGAGCCTGGGCGTGCCCGTGCGCGACGACGACGTGGACGCCCGCACCGCCGTCGTGCGCGGTGCCGCGCTGCTCGGCCACGCGCTGCTGCTATCGGAGACCGGCAAGCCCGCCGCCAGCGTCTCGGAGGTGCTCACCGCCCCCATCGGCATCGCCGAGGACGCCGGCACCTTCCGCCGCGTACTGGAGCGCAACACCCGCCTGCCCACCGCCAAGACGCTGGTCATCCCCGTCACCGCCCCCGGCCCGCTGGCGCTCGCCGTCTTCCAGGGCACCGCCGCCACCGCCGTGGAGAACGAATGGCTCGGCGCCCTCACCCTCACCGTGGAGCGCCCCGGCGAGGTGGAGGTCCACCTGGAGCTGTCCACCGACGGCACCCTCGCCTTCAGCGCCACCCTGCCCGGCGCGAAGCGGCAGCCCGTGGTGCTCGCGACGGAGGACCTGGACGACGCCTCCCGCGAGGCCCTCATCGCCCGCTCGCCCTTCCACACCGAACCGGAAGCCCGGCCGAGCGGCCTGCTTTCCGGTTTGAAGAAGCTCTTCGGCCGGCGCTGAGGCCCTCGGCCTCCTGGCTCCACCGCGCGGGCAGGTACCCTGTCGGGCCCCGTCGCCCCAGCTTCCAGTCCAGGTCCCACACATCCCTCAGGAGGAACCTGGACATGCGAATGACTTCGATGGTGGCTGGAGTGGCGGTGGCCGGTGTCTGCGTGGCCGGCCCCGCGCTCGCGGTGGACGCGACGCAGATGACGCGCAAGTACAGCGCGAGCAATGAGGACCTCGCGCCCGGCCTGGACGTGGGCGTGGGCTTTGGCGGCTACACCGGCAAGCTGGGCAATGAAACGGGCGTGGGCGGGCTGTTCAACATCACCGCCAACGCCCAGCCGTGGGAGTACATCGGCCTGGAGTTCGGCTACGAAGGCCAGAACATCCCCATCAATGACGCCCGCGTCCTCGGCGGCAATCACATCTGGCGCAACAACGGCTCGGGCCTGGCCAAGCTGGGGCCCTTCATCGACCACAAGTGGCACCCCTTCGTGGGCGCGGGCTTCGGCTTGAGCTACCTGCACGCGTCCCAGGGCTCACAGCCCGTCTACGGCAATGACTGGCAGGTGGAGTGGCCGCTGGCCGCGGGCATCGAATACCGCATGGGCCACCTGTCCGCCGGCGTGCGCGGCACCTACCGCCTCGTCGGAGGCGAGGACCTGACCACCATCCCCGGCACCACGGACGAGGCCAAGGGCAGCCTCTTCAACGGCAACCTCACCGTGGGCGGCCGCTTCTAGCGCCCCGTCGCGTCCGCGGCACACCGCCGCGGACGCGGCTGGCTTCACAGCCTCACAGCTCGAAGCGGGACATCAGCACTTCCGGACGCGGGTCTTCCTTCCACGCGTCCAGCACCGCCTGCGCCGGCGACCGGCCTGACGCGGCCACCGCCTCCAACGGAGCGAGCAGCGGCGCGTCCTCGGGGTCCAACCGCAGCAGGCCCCGCTTCGCGATGGCCACCATCTCCCCGGCCAGCCGGTGCAGCTCGCGCGGCCCCAGCTTCCCGGCCAGGCCCTCGCGGCGCGCGGTGTCGTGGAAGGCCAGGTGCTCGGTGAAGGTCAGCCGGGGCAAGAGCAGCTCCGCCTCCTCCAGCGCCTGCGCGTCGTAGAGGATGCCGCGCCAGAGCGCGCCCAGCGCCCCCGTCATCGCCGCGCTGGCACAGTCCGCGCCGCGCACCTCCAGCACCTTCTTGAGCCGCACCTCCGGGAAGAGCGTGGACAGGTGGTCCGTCCAGTCCCCCATGTCCGGCGGCTTGCCCTCGTAGCCCTCCTGCATCAGCTGGCGGAAGGTGAGCTTCGGGTGGCGGTACTCGCCCTCGCGGCGCAGGAACAGGAGCGGCGCGTCCAGCGCCCAGTCCACGTAGGCCTTGTAGGAGAACGAGCCGTCGAACCAGGACGGCAGGTAGCCGCACCGCGTGGGGTCCACCTCTTCCCAGACGCGGCTGCGGAAGGACATGTAACCGGACGGCTTGCCTTCCACGAGGGGGCTGTTCGCGTACAGCGCCACGAGCAGCGGCGACAGGCGCGCCACCGCCACCGTCTTGCGCACGCAGTCCGCTTCATCCGCCCAGTCCAGCGACACCTGCCCGGTGGACGTCATCAGCATCATGTTCAGCGCCAGCCGGCCGCGCTCCGGCAGCGTGCGGCGCATCACCTGGTAGCGCGTCTTGGGCATCCAGGGCATCTCCACGCCCCCAGGCCCTGGCGTGCCCACCGGCCGGTAGCCCAGCGCCACCAGCCGCAGGCCCAGCTCGGACGCCGCCGCCTTCGTCTCCTTCAGGTGCTGAAGGTTCTCCTGGTGCGCCTCCCGGGCCGTGCGGAACGGGCTGCCGGACAGCTCGAACTGTCCGCCCGGCTCCAGGGAGATGGCCGCCATGCCACGCTGCAGCGCGATGACCGGCGACTGGGGCGTCTCCCGGAAGCGCTCGTAGCCGCCCGGGGCGATGCGCTCCAGCAGGGCGCCGATGCCGTTCGGTCCCTCGTAGGTCGGGGGTTGGGCGGACCCCACGGGGTAGACGAACTTTTCGTGCTCCAGCCCCAGCCGGTGCTGGGCCCGGGGCTTCTCCCCTTTGCGAAGCTCTTCCACCAGGGGGGCAGTGGAGGTGAGGGGCTCGGAGGCCACGCGCTTGAGGTCGAGGGACATGAGGGCGCCCTATATAACGGGGGCCGTTGGCCTTGCCCTCATTTGAGCACCCCGCCCCCATGCGTCCTGCGTCCCCCGTCCCCACCCTGTCCCCGCGGCCCCGTCTGTCGGATTTCTTCCAGGGGGTGGGGGTGCTCGGCCGCGCCTTCCGGCTGATCTTCGGCTCGCGCCGCCTCTTCCTCCTGTCCAGCCTGTGCGCGGCGCTCACCGCCGTCGCCCTGGTGGCCCTGGCCGTCCTCCTCTACCGCTACGCCCCCGGCCTCCTGGAGTCCGTGTGGGCCCGGCCGGAGTCCTGGTACGGCCGCGCCGCCTGGTCCGTCGCGCTCATCCTGGGCGCGCTGGTCGCCTGGGTGGTGGGCGCCAACGTGGTGCCCCCCCTCCTGCTGACGCCGCTGCAGGACCCGCTGTCGGAGGCCACGGAGGCCGAGTGTGCGCAAGCGGACGCCGTCCTCTGCCCCGCCTCCTTCCTGCGGAGCATGACGACAGGGCTGTTGCACACGCTCGCCCGCATGGCGCTGCTCTTCCTGGGGCTGGCGGTGCTGCTCCCCCTGAACCTGGTGCCGGGGGTGGGGAGCCTCGCGTTCACCGTGCTGGCCAGCGTGTGGACCATGCTCTGGATGGCGGCGGAGCACCTGGCCGCGCCCATGACGCGTCACCTGTACCCCTTCGCCCAGGTGCGCCGCATGCTGCGCGAGCGCCGGGCCCTCTGCCTGGGCTTCGGCGCGGGCGTCTACCTGCTGCTCTGGGTGCCCATCCTCAACACCTTCTTCCTCCCGGTGGCCGTCGTCGGGGGCACCCTGCTGTACCGGGGCCTGCGGGAGGCCGGGGACCTGCCCCCGCCCCCGGATGCGCTGGGACCGGCGAACCCTCCGTCCGGGGGACGTCCTGAAGCGAAATAAAGGGGCATGCCGGGTGTCCGTACATGCAGGCCGCCCGGGAACGCATTGCCTGCGGCAGACGTTCTCGGTCGCTAGTGACAAGGCCACGCCTTGAAGCACCTGGAAGCCGTGATTAGGCTTGCCCGGCCGCTGCCAGGTCCCTTGGCACTCGTCGAACCGTTCGGATTCACAGGGCTTTTCACGCATCACCCGGGGCGCCCCTCGCGCCCCAGCTGGGATGAACCGCATGCCGCGTATCTTCCGCCGCATCACCGCCGTCGCCGTTCTTCTGGGGGCCTGGGCATTCGCAGGCAGTGACCGTGCCCCCCTCCCGCTCACCGTGGGAGCGGCGGAGGCGGGGCAGGACTCCTGGGACGGCGCGCTGCCTTCCGCCAACAAGGGCGAGAAGGCACCTCACGACCTCAACAGCCTCCGCGTCCTGACGAAGGTCATCCTTTACGTGAAGGAGAACTACGTCGACCCCAAGCGGGTGAAGCCCAAGGAGATGATGATCGCCTCCCTGGAGTACGTGGAGAAGAGCGTCCCGGACGTGCTCGTGGACGGCAACCCGGAGACGGGCAAGCTCAACGTCAACGTCAACGGCAAGCAGAAGGAGTTCGACATCTCCCACGTGGACTCCCTGTGGAAGATGTCCTTCGCGCTGAAGGACGTGTTCGACTTCCTGTCCAAGAACATGCGTCCCATCGAGGAGACGCGCGACATCGAGTACGCGGCCGTCAACGGCATGCTCTCCACGCTGGATCCGCACTCGGTGCTGCTGCGCCCGGAGCTGTACCGGGAGATGAAGCTGTCCACCAAGGGTGAGTTCGGCGGCCTGGGCTTCGTCATCCAGATGAAGGAGGGCAACCTCACCGTGGTGAAGGTGCTGCCCAAGACGCCCGCGGCCCGCGCCGGCATCCAGAAGGACGACCGCATCAAGAAGATTGGTGAGGAGTCCACCGTCAACATGGACCTCAACGAGGCCGTGTCCAAGCTGCGCGGTCCGGTGGACAGCCGCATCACCATCACCGTGGAGCGCGACGGCTGGGACAAGCCCCGCAACATGACGGTGGCGCGCGCCATGATTTCCATCGAGTCCGTGCAGCACAAGCTGCTCGCGGGCGGCGTGGGCTACGTGCGCCTGAAGAACTTCCAGGGCAACACCACGCGCGACCTGGAGTCGGCGCTGGCGGACATCCGCAAGCAGGCGGAGGCCAAGGGCGGCTTCAAGGGCCTGGTGCTGGACCTGCGCGGCAACCCGGGCGGTCTGCTGGAGCAGGCCATCCAGGTGTCGGACACGTTCCTGTCCAAGGGCACCATCGTCGCGACGGTGGGCTTCAGCGACAAGCTGCGCGAGGAGAAGCGCGCGCGCCCCACGGACGGCGAGGAGAACTACCCCATCGCGGTGCTGGTGAACGCGGGCAGCGCCTCCGCCTCTGAAATCGTCGCGGGCGCGCTCAAGAACCTGGACCGCGCGGTCATCATCGGGCGCCAGACGTTCGGCAAGGGCAGCGTGCAGGTGCTGTACGACTTCCCGGACGACAGCGCGCTCAAGCTGACCATCGCGAAGTACCTCACCCCGGGCGACGTCTCCATCCAGGAGGTCGGCATCGTGCCGGACATCCAGCTCGTGCCGACGCGCGTCACCGCGGACCGGGTGGACGTGTTCGCGCCCCGCAAGTCCATGGGCGAGGCGGACCTGGATCAGCACTTCGGCAACCCGGAGTCCGCCACCATCGCGAAGAAGCGCGAGGAGGTCCTGGACCGCGAGAAGCCGGGCACCAGCCTCAAGTACCTCAAGGTGGACGAGAAGGCCGCCCAGGCCGCCGCCGCCAAGAAGGAGGAGCCCAAGGAGAAGGTCGCCGCCAAGCCGGGCGCCAAGGACAAGAAGGAGCACGGCGAGAATGATCCGCTCCTGGACGTGGACGTGGCCGGCCAGGGCGAGGACCTGGACGACCAGCTGGACGCGGAGTCCCAGGAGGAGATCAAGGAGGACTTCGAGGTCCAGTTCGCCCGCGACTTCGTCCTGAAGGTGCCGGCCGTGAAGCGCGGCGAGCAGATCGCCAAGGGCAAGCAGTTCGTGGAGCAGAAGCGCAACGAGGAGGAGCAGCGCATCAACGGCGCCATCGCCGCGCTCGGCCTGGACTGGAGCCCCGGTCCCACGCCGAAGAACGTGCAGCTGGACGCCAGCTTCTCCCCGGGCAACGACGCGAAGATCGCCGCGGGCGACCAGCTGGACATGGTCATCCACGTGGAGAACAAGGGCACGGAGCCGCTCAAGCGCGTGCGTGGCTGGACGGAGAGCGACAACGCGTTCCTCGACCGCCGCGAGTTCCTCTTCGGCGCGCTGGCCCCGGGTGAGAAGAAGTCCTGGAAGGTGCAGGTGCGCCTGCCCAAGGACCTCACCAGCCGCCGCGACGACGTGAAGGTGAAGCTGTTCGACGACAACGGCCCGCTGCGCGACACGCTGGTGTCGGAGCTGTCCTTCGTGGAGCTGCCCCGCCCCACGTTCGCCTTCAACTGGCAGGTGGTGGATGACTGCGCCGACTGCAACGGCGACGGCGTCGTGCAGCGCGGCGAGGACGTCACGGTGGTGATGGACGTCACCAACACGGGCGTGGGCCCGGCGCTGGACTCCTTCGCGCAGATCAAGAACGGCGGCGACGCGAACATCTTCATCGAGAAGGGCCGCTTCAAGCTGGGGGAGATCAAGCCCGGTGAGACCAAGACGGCGCGCTTCCAGGTGTCGCTGAAGAAGGGCTTCAAGGGCGACACCTTCCCGCTGAAGCTGGCCATCCTCGACGAGCCCCTGGAGGAGTTCGTCCTGGAGAAGCTCCAGCTGCCGGTGAAGGACGGCCCCGTGGCCCCGCTGGAGGCGAAGAAGGGCCTGGTGAAGCTGTCGGACAAGGCGGAGCTGTTCGCCTCCCCCACCGCGGACGCGCGGCCGGTGGCGAAGCTGCCGCAGGGCGCGACGCTGGCCCTGGAGGCCACCACCAAGGGCTACTACAAGGTCGCGCTGGAGAAGGACCGCTTCGCCTTCGTGCGCACGCAGGACGCGAAGGAAGTGAAGTCCGGCAAGGCCGCGGCGCCCAAGACGGTGGCGTACAGCACCTCGCACCAGCCGCCGGACATCAAGCTGGACGTGGATCCCTCTCACGGCGGCGTGGTGGTGAACGGCGACAAGTTCACCCTCTCCGGCGCGGTGAAGGACCCCAACGGCCTCTTGGACGTCTACGTGCTGGTCAACGACCAGAAGGTCTACTTCAAGGCCGTGGACCCCAAGGGCGGCGAGCCCAACACGCTGAAGTTCACCTCCGACTTCACGCTCAAGGAGGGCAACAACAACGTGCTGGTGGTGGCCCGCGAGAGCAGCGAGTTCGCCAGCCGCCGCACGCTGGTCATCCGCCGCCGTCCGGCGGAGGTGGCGCAGAAGGTCGTGACGCCCGCCGCCGCGGCCACCACGCCGGTGAAGCCGCGCCAGCAGTAGCCTTCCGGGCACGCTCCCGGACCGCCTGACCCACGGGCGGCTCGCTTCCAGCGGACGTCCCCCTTCGAAAGGGGGCGTTTCCCTGGGGGAGGGCCGCCCGTTTTGTTGACGCTTCACCGAGGGCCGATTTAGGGTCCGCCGCAGGTGGGCGCCCGCTTGGCCGGCATGCGTCCCGGAGGCGTGATTCCCCCATGCGGACGTTCAGTCGGTGCCTGTTGCTCGCGACGGCGCTTTCCGGGGCCGCGGCCCATGCGGACGACAACGACCTGGTCCTTTCCCGTTTCGGCGTCGAGCGCCGGGGCGCCACCGCCGTCATCACCACCACGGAGTTCGCCGAAGCCAGCGCGGACTTCCGGGCCTTCGCGCGCACGTTCGGCGCGGTGATGACGTCGGCGAACCTGATGCCTCCGCGCACCACGGGGCACTCGGGCTTCGCGTTCAACGCGGAGCTGTCCGTGGTGTCTCTGCCGGAGGACGTGCAGTTGCCCACGGAGAAGGAGCAGCCGGGCTCCATGCTGGTGCCGTCGCTCCACGTGCGCAAAGGCCTGCCCTTCTCGCTGGAGCTGGGCGGGCGCGTGGGCTGGATCGAGAAGAGCAGCATGGTGACGGCCACGGGCGAGCTGAAGTGGGCCGTCAACGAGGGCTTCACCTACCTGCCGGACGTGGGCCTGCGCCTGCACGTGACGAAGCTGTTCGGCGCGCACAACCTGGACCTGGCCACCACGGGCCTGGACATCGGCGTGGGCAAGCAGTTCCCCCTGGGCGGCATGGTGACGCTGACGCCCTACGGTGGCCTGGACCTCAACTTCGTCAGCGCCACCACGCGCACGCTGGACTTCGACCCCAGCCGCAGCGTGGCGGACTCGGCGGGCAACGACTCGCGCGACGCGCTGACCAACGCCGCGCCGTACTCGCGGGTGAACGCGAGCGACAACCTCACCCCGCGCTTCTACGCGGGCGCGCGCTTCATTGGCGGCGTGCTGCAGCTGGGCGCGGAGCTGTCGCTCACCAACCTGGGCAGCTTCGACCAGGAGGGCGCCGGCAACCGCGACCTGCCGTCCGTCTTCGCCTTCAACACCACGCTGGGCCTGGACTTCTAGTCAGCGCAGGGCCTGGCGCACGAGGCCCGGGCGGTTGGTGATGAGGTAGGACACCCCCAGGTCCCGCAGCTCGCGGGCGCGCTGGGGGTCGTCCACCGTCCACGCCGCCACGCTCAAGCCCGCGTCCCTCCACGCGGCCACGCGCTCCGGCGTGCACGCCTCGTGGAAGGGGTGCACCGAGTGCGAGGACACCAGCGGGCTCAGCGCGTACGCCTGGAGCGCCCAGGGCTTGTCCGGGTCGATGAGGAAGCCCCGGCGCAAGCCAGGCGCCACCGCCGCCAGCCGGAAGAGGCACAGCGGGTTGAAGCTGGACACCACCACGCGGCCCGCCAGGTCGCGGTCCCCCAGGAGCCGGGCCACGCCCGCCGCCAGGCCGCCATCGTCGAAGCGGTCGCACTTCAGCTCGATGTTGATGAGGAAGTGCTCCGGCAGCGCGTCCAGCACCTCCTCCAGCAGCGGGATGCGCGCGGGGCCAAAGCCCAGGGGCGTGCCCACGTCCGCGCGGGAGAGCTTCCACCAGGGCGTGGTGCGCACCTCCCAGGGCTGATGGGCCAGGCGGTCCAGGCGCTCGTCGTGACACACCACGACCTCGCCGGAGCCGCACACCATGGCGTCCAGCTCCACGCCGTCGGCGCCCTGGCGCACGGCCTCCGCGAAGGCCTCCAGGGTGTTCTCGGGGGCGTCGGCGCTGGCACCACGGTGAGCGAGCAGGAGCATGGGCGCGCAGTGTGCGCTGGAACGGCCCCCCGGCGCAGCGTCCACGTCGGACGGGCGTCCAGGGGTGGACGCGGGCGCGACTTGCCTCGCGGGGGGGTTTATTGCAGTGTCGGAAGCATGCTGGGCCTCGGAGAATTCATCGTCCTCGGCTTCATCCTGCTGGTGGTCTTCTCGGCCGCCCGGATGGGGCAGTTGGGCAACGCGGTGGGGAAGTTCGTCTATTCGTTCCGCAAGGCGTCGCGCGGCGACGACCTGGTGGACGTGAAGCACCTGCCCCACTCGCGCCGGGGCCACACCGACGCGGACTTCACCGAAGGCCCCAACAAGGACCGCCGCTCCTAGAACTCCTCCCCCGTCGGGAGGACCAGCGGACCGGGCGGACTGCCGGGCGCGGGCGCCAGGAGCAGGCGCGCGGCCTGCTGCCGCAGCGCGGGGAGCAGCCCCGTGTCCTCCACCAGCTCGCGCAGGTCCGCGGTGGTGAGCAGCGGCACCAGCTTCGCGCCCACCTCCGGCGGCAGGTACGGGTTGAAGGCGAGCGCGCGGCGCACCTTGTGGCGCACGGACCAGCGCGGCGACTTCCAGATTTCGACGAGCGGCTCCGGACGCGCGGGCCTGCGCGCCGCGATGCGCACCACCAGGTCCTCGGTGAGGCGCGGGTTGATCAGCACGTTGCGCAGCACGGCCGGGTTGCTGACGGTGGCCAGGCGCGACAGCACGTCCGGGTCTCGCGTGAGGCGGGCCTGCTGCTTCAGGTGACCCAGGGACTGGTTGGCGGCGAGCGCGTCCGCGCGGGCGGCGGCGTCCGCGTCCAGCTCCTTGCGCGCGGGCCCTTGCGCGAAGAGGTCCGCCACCGCCTCCAGCGACTGCACGTGGGCCATGCGCCGCAGCGCGACCAGGTGGGGGATGTGCTCGGCCTCCTGATCCAACGCGGCCAGGAAGTCCGACAGCACGCAGGTGGCGGGGGCCTGCCCGGCGCGGGAGAGCGTCAGCAGGTGGCCGATGAGTTCGTTCGTGTCGAACGGCTCACGCCGGGCCAGCTCGCGCGCGGCGGCCTTGCGGCGCACGGTGGCGCCTCCGCCCAGGGCGTGCAGGTTGCGCGCGAGCGCGCGGGCCTCCTCCAGCGTGGGCATGACGGCTCAGCCTCCCGTGCGGTCGGCGGTGGGTTCGGAGGGGACGGGCTCCAGCGTCACCTCCAGCCGGAAGCCGGAGAGGTCGGCGGGGAACTCCTGGAGCATCACCAGGAAGGGCACCTTGCCGCCTGGGGGCACCGGGAGGGCGGCGGCGTCCATGCGCTGGCGGAGCGCGGTGGCGGCCTCGCGGGTGGTGACCGCGTGGAGTTCCTCCGGCGTGGCGAGCGCGCCCGCGAGCCCCTCCGCCGAGCGCACCCGCTGGTCGCCGTCGAACAGGGCGGCGCGCACGCGCACGGCGGCGGCGGCACCGCTGCGGTTCTCCGCCTCTCCGCGCACGACGAAGAGCATGCGACCGTCGCGCGTCTCGTAGAGGCCGTTGGACACGTCGCTCGCGATGAACGGGCGGGACGCGGGCAGCACCAGCGTGCGCAGCCGGTCCGGGGACAGCGTGGAGGGGTCCACCTTGCCGTCGCGCAGGTACACGGTGCCCAGCGCGCCCAGGGCCACCACCAGCACGGTGGCGATGGCGAGGTTGAGGACCAGCCCCGTCACCTTCCGCGCGCGGCCGGGCAGCCGGCGCTGGGGCATGCCCACGTCCTCCATCCGGGCGGACGGCTTGGCCACGGTGACGGCGGGGCCGCCGCGCATGTTGGCCAGGTCCACCACCTCGCGGCGCGGCGTGGTGATCTTGAACGGATCGCCGTCGTCGTAGACGGGCACGTCGCCCAGCAGGGAGATGCCACCGGGCTCGTCCGCGCCAGCCTCCGCAGGCACGTCTCCCAGGAGCGCGGCGCGGCCGGTGTCCGTGGGGGCCATCCCCTCCTCGCCGGAAGCACCCGCGCCGGAGAAGTCGAACAGGTCGCCCATCGGATCCGGAGCCGCGCCGGAGTCCATCATGGGCGCGGCGGACAGGTCCGGGTCCGGGGCCGGAGCGGCCACGTCGATGGACGCGAACGGGTCGTCGCTCTCGAAGCCCGGCGAGGGCACCACCGGCCCCACCGCCGTGGCGCCGCTCGGTGAGGGCGCGACGGCGACGTTCGCGGCATGGCGCAGCGACCCCGCGTCCGGAGCCGCGGGAGCGTCCATGGCGAAGTCGAAGAGCGGATCCGGCGCGAGCTCCGTCGAACCCGCGGCGGCAAGGCCCGGGGATGCCACGGGCGCGCCACCCGGGCGAGCAGCGGTACGCGCCGGAGCCCCGCTCACGGCCGCAGGGGCGCCAGGAGTCGGCGGCATGGATGCGCGTACCGCCCCTCCAGCAGCAGGGGCTCCAGGAGTCGGCGGCATGCCCGCGCGCGCCGCGCCTCCGGCCGCAGGGGCTCCGGGAGTCGGCGGCATGGCAGCGCGTGCCGGAGCAGCCCCCACGCTCCCGGCCGCGGAGGCGCCGGGAGCCGAAGGCATGGGAGCGCGCCCCGGAGCAGCGCCCGTCCCGGAAGGAGCCACAGCCCCCGGAGCGGTGCGCGCCATGGCAGGTCCCGAACCCGACGCAGAGGCCGCTGGACCCAGAGTGGACGCAGCCGGCCCCCTGGGCGCAACGGCACCCGGAGCAGCCCCGAGCCCCATCGCGGACGAATCGGTCCCGGGGAAGTCATCCAGGCCCAGGAACGACGGATCATCCACGCTGCCAAAGTCAGAAGCCGGCGCACCCACGCCCTGGCCGACGACGGCCGGCGGCCGTGCTCCACCGGACACAGGCCCCGGAGGCGGCACGGCCTGACGGGAGACCGGCGCGGAAGGTCCACCCGGAGCCACGGCGGCCGGACGGGCCGCGCCCGTGGGAGCCACGGCGAACGCCCCGGGAGGAGCGGCCCGGGCCGCGGGAGGCGCGAAGGCCCCCGGAGGCACCGCGCGGAAGGTCCCCGACGGAGGAGAGGCCACGGGCCGGGGAGCCGCCACCGGAGCGGCGGGCGCGGGCGCATCCGACATGAAGTCCGCGAACGGGTCCTCCAGGTCCAGCCCGGACAGGTTCGTGGGCGACGGCAGCGGGGCCGCGGGCCGCCGGGCCGCGATGCCCGGGGACGACGTGGGCGGGTCGAACGGCATCGTCGCCCCTCCCGTGTCCACGTCGATGTCCACGTCCACGTCACCCCAGGTCTTCACCGGGGTCTTCACCGCGGGCGCGCCGGGCGCGTAGTACGCGGACCCGGGCCGGGTGACCTCCCCGGTGGGCTCCGGGGCGTCTCCGAATGCCTGGAACGGGTCCGCCTGCCCGGCCGGGGGGACGGCTGGCGAGGGGGCGCTCAGCGCGGGCGCGGGCTCACGCGCCACCCGGAAGGTGTTCTGGCATTTGGTGCAGCGGACCTTCACCCCTTTTTCCGTCACCTTCTCGTCGGGGATCTTGAACCGCGTCTGGCACTGTTCACACTGGACGATCATGGGGTCGGGTCGGGGGGAGTCGAAGCATAGGCCCACCCGCCAACCACGGCGAGTCGGACCCGGGCAACTTGCTCGCTTCCAACCCCTTTGATACGAGGTTCGCCCCTTTGGAAATCAGGTAGTAAACCAGTAAATGCCAAGGCGCAGCCGGGGTCGGAGACGACAGACATGAGCGAGGCCGAGCAAGCAAACGCTCCCAGCAACAAGGAGCCGAAGATCATCAAGCGCTACACGAACCGGAAACTCTACGACACCGTGGAGAGCCGGTACGTCACGCTCGATGAGATCGCCGCGATGATCAAGGAGGGCACCGAGGTGCGGATTGTCGACAACCGCACGAAGGAAGACCTGACCTCCGTCACCCTCGCGCAGATCATCTTCGAGGAGGAGAAGAAGAAGAACCAGATGCCGCTGTCGGTGCTGCGGGAGATCATCCGCCACCCCGGCGAGTCCATCTCCGGGTTCATCCAGAAGGAGGTCACGCCGCGCGTGGCCTCCATCCGCGAGGAGGCAGAGCAGCGGCTGGACAAGCTGCTGCGCCGCGAGGACGGCAGCCCCCAGGAGGCCACCCCGGAGGCGGCCGCCGCCACGCCCGCGCCCCAGGCGGAGGGCAACGCCGCGAGCCTCAACCCGGCGGAGCTGCTCAAGGCCAGCCAGCGCGCCTTCGAGGACTTCCAGCGCCGCATCGACGAGCGCGTGAAGCAGGTGGTGGAGAACCTCACCGGCAACCTCCCCGCCCTGGGCCGCGACATGCAGGCGCTCTCTCAGCGGCTGGAGGAGCTGGAGAAGAAGCTCGACGCCGTGGAGAAGGGCGACAAGAAGGACACCAGCGCGTCCTGAAGCAAGCGCCGGTGCGGCTGAAGGCACGTGGCGCCCGCGAGGAAGCGGGCGCCGCCGCTCAGGCCACCTTCGCCGCGGTCCGCTTGCGCTTCGTCGGAGTAGAGCCGCCGTCGATCTCCGCCGCGATGGCCGCGAGCATCCGCGCCCCCGGGCTCCGGGGCGCGTACTCCCAGATGGTCTTCCCGTGGCTCTGCGCCTCGTCCACCTTGACGCTGTAGCCCAGCGGCGTGGCGGCGAGCGCGCCGGGGAAGTACGCGCGCAGGCGCTCCAGGATGGCCGTGGCCAGCGCCGTCTTGCGGTACAGCGTGGGCACCACCTTGGTGACGCGCAGGTCCGTGCGCCCCTCCGCCTCGCCCACCTGGCGCACCGTCTCCGCCAGCTCCGCGCACCCGTCCAGCGCCAGGTACGTCAGCGCCACCGGCACCACCACCTCCGTGGCCGCCACCAGGATGTTGCGCGTGGTGAGCCCCATGGACGGAGGCGCGTCGAACAGCACCACGTCATAGCCCGCGGCTTCCGCCTCCTGCATCCGGTCCGCCAGCCGGTGCGCGCGCCGAGGGTCCTGCGCCACCACGACCGGGAACTCCGCCATCTCCCTGTACGCAGGCAGCACGTCCAGCCCGCTCACGCCCGTGGGCCGCACCACGGAAGACAGCGACACCTCCCTGTCGGTGAGCAGGTGGAAGACGTTGCGCGGCAGCGTGCGCACGTCCACCCCCAGTGACTTGCCCGCGTGGCCCTGCGTGTCCAGGTCCACCAGCAGCACGCGGCGGCGCTGCTCGAGCGCGAGCCACGCGGCGGTGTTCACCGCGAGCGTCGTCTTGCAGGTGCCGCCCTTCTCGTTGATGAACGCGATGCGCCGCATGGCTCCTCCGGGGAAGCGGAAGACGCGCGCCCTACTTCTTCTTCGAGGACGTGTTCGACACGAGCGTGTCCACCTTGCCCTCGACGGACGCGAGCAGCCGCTCCAGGTCGTCCACCTTCGAGCGCAGCTGCTCCAGGTCCGCCGTGGACGGCAGGTTCATGGCCGACAGCGCCGTGCGCAGCGCGGAGTCCAGCGTGCCCTTCGCCGCGAGCGAGCGGGACACCAGCCCCTGCACCGCCGCCACGAACTTCTCGTTGGAGAGCAGCTGCTGCGCGAGCTTGCCCACGCGCTCCTCGCCCGTCTCCACGAGCTTCTTCATCACCGGGTTGTTCTTGAGCATGGTCTTGGAACCGTTCAGGTCCGGCCCACTCCCGGTCCAAGCGACTTGGCCGGCGGGACAGGCGGGACGTCAGGAAGAGGACGCCGCACTCTGGGAGGGGCCAACGCGACGTGTCAAGCAGGGGAACAATGGGGATTTCTCCTCGTGGACTCTCGTTGACTCTCCGGGGGGCCATCCCTACGGTTCGCGCGCCCTCTATGGCCGGACTGCTCGACAAACGCCTGTGGATCGTCTCTGGCAAGGGGGGCGTGGGGAAGACGACCGTCGCCGCCGCCCTGGCCCTCGCCTCGGTGCGCGCCGGCCGGCGCACCCTGGTGTGTGAAGTGAACACCCAGGAGCGCGTCAGCCGCTTCCTGGAGCTGCCCGAAGCGGGCCCGGAGGTGAAGCTGCTGGAGGAGAACCTCTGGGCGGTGAACGTGCGCCCCCAGGAGGCCATGCGCGAGTACGGCCTGATGGTCCTGCGCTTCGAGACCCTCTACAAGACGGTCTTCGAGAACCGACTGGTGCGCTACTTCCTGCGCTTCATCCCGTCGCTCCAGGAGCTGGTGCTGCTGGGGAAGATCATGTTCCACCTCCAGGAGAAGCTGCCGGACGGCCGCTGGAAGTACGACACGGTGGTGCTGGACGCGCCCGCCACCGGCCACGCCATCTCCTTCCTGAGCGTGCCGCAGGTGCTGCTGCAGACGGTGCCGCCGGGGCCCATGACGCGCGAGGCGATGAAGATGCGCGACCTGCTGGTGGACCCCTCCGTCACCGCCGCGGTGCTGGTGGCGCTGCCGGAGGAGATGCCGGTGAACGAGGCGCTGGAGCTGCACGGCGCGCTGCGGGACCGGGTGCACATCCGCACGCACGCGGCGGTGCTCAACCAGGCCTTCCCCCTGCGCTTCACGGAGGCGGACCTGGAGGCGCTCTCCGGCCACCCGGACCTCCTGCGCGTGGCCCAGGCGCACCATGACCGGGCGTCGCAGGCGGTGCTCGCGGGCACGAAGCTGGAGCGCAACCTCCACGCGCCGGTGTACACGGTGCCCAGGCTGTTCGTGCCGCGCTTCGGACGCGACGCGGTGGAGACGGTGATGGGGCACCTGGACGCGATGGTGAAGGGAGGCGCGGGAGCATGACGGCGCTGCAAGCGGCGCTCGCGAACAAGCGCGTGCTCATCTGCGTGGGCTCCGGTGGCGTGGGCAAGACGACGGTGGCGGCGACGCTCGCGCTGCGCGCGGCGGTGGATGGCCGCCCCAGCATCGTGTGCACCATCGACCCGGCGAAGCGCCTGGCCAACTCCCTGGGCCTGTCCGGCCTGGGCAACACGGAGGCGGAGGTCCCCGCGTCGGTGCTGGAGCCGCTGGGCGTGAAGCCCAAGGCCGCCCTGCACGCGATGATGCTGGACATGAAGGCCACCTGGGACGACCTCATCACCCGCGTGGCCCCGCCGGAGCAGCGCGAGCGCATCTTCGCCAACCGCTTCTACCAGTCCCTCTCCACGGCCCTGGCGGGCAGCCAGGAATACATCGCCATGGAGAAGGTCTGGGACCTGCGCCGCAGCACGGACTACGAGCTGGTGGTGCTGGACACGCCGCCCACCGCGCACGCGCTGGACTTCCTGGACGCGCCCAACCGGGTGCTGGACTTCCTGGACAACGAAGCGGCCAAGTGGCTCCTCACGCCCGCGCTGAAGGCGGGCAAGGTGGGCCTGTCCCTCTTCAACCTGGGCGGCAGCTACGTGACGCGCGCGCTGTCGCGCTTCACCGGCACGGAGATGCTCCAGGAGCTGTCCTCCTTCATGGTGACGCTCTCCTCCATGAACGAGGGCTTCCGCGAGCGCGCCCGCGGCGTGCGCGAGCTGTTGGAGGACAAGACGACGGGGTTCGTGCTGGTGACGAGCCCCAACCCGGAGCGGCTGGACGAGGCCATCCACTTCCACAAGCTGCTCGGGCAGAACCGCATGGAGATGACGGCCATCGTGGTGAACCGCGTGCACCCCATGCCCACCCCCGCGCAGTGGGCGGACGCGGCCACGCTGACGCCCACCCGGCGCGCGAAGGTGGAGGAGACGCTGCGCGAGACCCAGGTGCTGGCACAGCAGGACCTGGAGGGCATGGCGCAGCTGCGCGCGGCCTGCCCGGGCACGCCCCTCATCCAGGTGCCCCGCTTCGGGCTGGACGTGCACGACCTCACCGCGCTGTGGGGCACCGGCCGCTACCTCCTGGGCGACGACGTCCTCGCCTGAGGGCCCTCCCCCACCCTCAGGTGACACGCCGCCAGCGCCGGGCATATCCGGCGCGCGCGGCCGTTCATGCCGGGCAGGCGGGCGACAGAGCACCGGAGCCCCGCCCGCATTAGAGTAGCGGGCGCTTGAAGCCATCCGGGGAACCTGTCGGGTCTCCGGGGTGTCGATGTCCGGGACCACGCCGGGTGACGCGGGCGTCCGGACGGGAGCAGGTGCATGCACGGCAGGAAGCGGATGGAGGCAGCCGGAGTCGCCCGGCGGTGGCTGTGGGTGGGCGTGCTGGGCCTGGGCCTGACGCTCACGGGCTGCCGCACCACGGGCGCGGCGACGAAGCCGGACGCCACGGCGAACAAGCAGGTCGTGGAGTTCGACCCCGTCATGGTGACGGCGGACCTGGAGCTGGACAAGCTCAACGACGAGGAGCTCTTCGCGGGCGGCACCTCCGCGTTCGCCGCCAACGACTTCAAGCAGGCGGCGCGCTACTTCGGCCGGCTCGCGGACTTCCACCCGAACAGCCCGCACCGCCGTCAGGCCCTCTACAACGCGGGCCTCGCGCACCAGCGCCTCAAGGAATGGGACGACGCCTTCGGGCGCTTCTCCGAGCTGGCCGAGCCCGAGAAGGGCCAGGGCGACGCGCTGGACGCGTCCTTCCGCGTGGCGGAGACGCTCTACCACCTGGAGCGCTACGAGGAGGCCACGAAGCTCCTGACGACGCTGGCCGCGCGAGAGGACCTGCCCGCGGGCCGCCGCATCGAGGCCCAGGTGCAGCAGGGCATCTGCCAGGTGGAGGCCGGCCGCACCGACGACGCGGAAGCGACGCTGCGCAAGGCGCTGGCCGCGTATGACGCCCTGCCGGACAAGGCGGAGGTGGAGGACTACTTCCCCGCGCAGGCGCACTTCTTCGTCGGGGAGATCTACCGGCTGCACTACGAGGCCGTGAAGCTGGAGGCCAGTCGGGGCAGCGACGGGCTGGCGCAGGACCTCAACTACAAGGCGGAGCTGCTGCTGTCCGCGCAGGGCCACTACCTGCGCTCCATCCGCGTGGGCAACGGCTACTGGGCCACCGCCGCGGGCTCGCAGATTGGCGCCCTCTACGAGAACCTCTACGAGCACATGGTGAACTCGCCCACGCCTCCGGAGCTCAACGGCGAGGAGGCGGAGGTCTACCGCCAGGAGCTGCGCAAGAAGATCCGCGTGCTGCTCACCAAGTCCATCAACATCTACGAGCGCACGCTGGAGGCCGCCGAGCGCATCGGCTCGCAGAGCGCCTTCGTGGACCGCACCCGCCAGAGCCTGGAGAAGGTGAAGTCGCTCCTGCTCGCGGACGCCGACGCGGAGTCGGAAGAGGTCTCCGTGCCCATGCCCGCCTCCAACGCGGGCGCGAAGCACCGCTGAAGCCCTCCGCCGGACATGGAACCGCTCTTCACCCCGGAGCAGCTGGCCGACATCCACGCCTACCACCAGCCCTATTACATCCGGGCGGCGGTGGAGCCGCTGGTGCGGCTGGCCCTGTCGGCGCTGCTGCTGGCCGTGCTCGTGCGGCCCGTGTACCGGGGAGCGGCGGCCGCGGCGGCGGCCTTGGAGCACAGGTTCGGTGGCGCGCTGCGCACGGCCCCGGTGAGCCGCGCCTTCTTCAGCGCCATGGACCGGCTGTGGGGCGAGCCCGGCTGGGGCACCGCCATCTTCTTCGCGCTCTTCATCGACCTGGCCACCCAGCTGCTCTACGCCCCCGCGAACGTGTACTTCTTCTACGTGCTGGAGCACCGGCACGGCCTGTCCAACGACACGCCCGCCACCTTCGCGTGGACGTGGTTCAAGGGCAGCCTCGTGGGCGCCATCGCCCTGACCGCGCTCGTGGTCGGCCTGTACGGCCTGGCCCGCCGCGTGCGCCGCTGGTGGCTGGTGCTGGGCGTGCCCGTGGCCCTGCTGATGCTGGTCGCCTCCGCCCTGGACCCGTACCGCGCCCGCCTCTACTTCGACCAGACGCCCCTGCCGGAAGGGCCGCTGCGCTCGCGCATCACCGCGCTGATGCGCAAGGCGGACATCCCCTTCTCCGACGTGCTGGTGGAGAAGACGTCCGTGTCGTCCAAGCGCATCCAGGCGTACTTCGCCGGCCAGGGCCCCACGCGCACCATCGTCCTCAACGACGTCATCCTGCGGGAGCTGGCCGAGGACGAAATCCTGGCCGCGGTCGCGCACGAGGCGGGCCACGTGAACGAGGCCCGCTGGTCCGGCCGCATCGCCTCCTCGCTCGCGGTGCTGGCCCTGCTCTTCCTCATCGACCAGGCGCTGCGCCTGTCCGCCCGCCGGGGCTGGTGGGGCGTCCAGCGCGCGGGCGACATCCGCACCCTGCCGCTGGTGTCGCTCGGGGTGTTCCTCCTCATCACGCTCGCGGCCCCCGTGTCGGGGGCCCTCTCCCGTGAGCGCGAGCGCGAGGCGGACCGCTACGGCCTGAACCTCACCGGCGACCCGGGCGCCTTCCGCCGCATGCTGGTGAAGGCCGCCCGGGTGAACAAGATGGACCCGGAGCCGCCCCGCTGGGTCGTCCTCAAGGGCATGAGCCATCCGCCCATCGGGGAACGGCTCGCCGCGCTCGACGCGCCCTGACCGCCTTTCAAGAAGCCGCCGGTGGATGGGCCTCCACTCCACTCCCCCTCGCCATCCAGGCCCACCCTCCGGCCGGCCGCCCCCGGACCGCTCCCCAACTGTCCGGCGGCACATCCGTCTTGAAAGCGTCTCTCCCTTCCGTGCTCCTCTCGCGCGGGCGTCCGCGTTCCTGACGGCGGCCCGCGCGCAAAGCGGCCCGCTACGTCGGCGGTGCGCCCTCCTTCAGCTTCTCCACCGCCACCAGGGTGATGGCCTTCACCAGGGCCTTCGCGCGGCGGCCCGCGGACGTCTCGCCGTGCGGGTCCACCTCCACTGCGTTGGCGATGTCCGTGAAGCCCTGCCGCTCGCCCCGGCGCAGGTGCAGCTCACCCCGGCCCGTGAGCGCCACGGGGTTGCGCGGGTCGCCCGACAGCGCGTGCGTGTACTCGGTGAGCGCGTCCTCCACCCTCCCGAGCTTCTGGTACACGGTGCCCAGCGCCGCGTGCGCCGCCGAGTCCTTCGGGTTCCCCTCCACGAGCCCCTCGAAGAGGATGCGCGCCTCCTCCAGCCGGCCCGCCGCCGCCAGGTCGCAGCCCACCTGCGCGATGGCCTTCGCCTCCTCGAAGGTCATCCCCTCCACCTCCGCCCAGGTCGTCTCCCCCCGCGCGAACGCCTTCAGCCTGCGCGCCGTTCCGGTCTCCATCCGCTGCTCCCCGCCGCCTTCGTGCTTGATGATGCGTCCCATGGCGGCCCTCACGCGCTGCGCAGGTTGGAGATGGCCGTCTTCGCCATCTCGTTGAACTTCGACGACATGTTGCTCATCAGGTCGAACATCGCCTTGCGCTTCTCCATCAGCGTCTGCAGCCGCAGCTCCAGCTCCTGCATGCTCGTGTCCAGCTTCGCGCCGCGCGCCTTGTCCGAGTCGCTGGTGCCCAGCGTGGCGCGCTCCTCGCGGGCGCTGGCCATCTCGTTCATCACGCCCAGCAGCTCCGAGTCGGTGTCCTCGGTGATGCCCATGAGCAGGGCCTGCACCTTCTGCTCGATGCTCATGTTCGGGTTGTCCACGATGTCGCGCGCCCGCGAGCCGCCCGTGCTCCGGCCGCCGCCCGGCGGCTTCGCCACCTCGCCGAGCTCCGCGTCCAGGTCCTTCCAACTGGCGACGCCGTCCGGGCCGCCGCCGCTCTCCGCCATCTCCAGGCGACGGAAGTACTCCGGGTGGTCCTTGAAGAACTGCGCGGCGCGCTTGAGCGTGGGGGAGGCCGCCGGGTTGGCCAGCACCGCCTCCAGGTTCGCCATCGTCAGCTTGCCGTCCTTCGCCCCCACCGCCGTATCGAAGGTGTCCCAGTTCTGGTCCAGCACCTGGAGCGCGTCGACGTAGCCCGCGAGGTTGGGGTCCAGCGCCCCCGTGCCTCCGCTGCTCCCGCCGCCACTCCCCGGCCGCCCCGTGCCCCCGGTTCCCCCGCTGCCATGGCCCGGCCGGCCCGACACGCCGTCCGTGCTCCCTGTGCCGCTGCCCGGCTTCCCGGGGCCACCACTCCCCGGCCGCCCCACCCCGCCTCCCGGCCCGGAGCCACCGCCCTTGGAGGGCGGCGCGCAGTCCGACGGCGCCGGCTTGCAGTCCGACGGCGTGGGCGACGGCTGGCCCGGGCGGTCCGGCCGTCCGTACTTCGCGAAGTCCGCGGCCAGCCGCTTGGACTCCTGCTGGAGGCCCATCAGGTCGATGCGGTCGTCGTTGAAGACCGGCATCGGCAGGCCGAGCACCTTCTTCTTCGCCGTGTCCACCTGTTCGAAGAAGGTGCGGTTGTCGACGAGGAACCTCGCCGCGTCCCGGAGCGACGGCGACACGTTCCGGTCCTGCGAGATGCGCTGGAGGTCCGCGTGCGACAGCGAGCCGTCCTTCTTGCCGTCCAGCAGGTCCAGGTAGCCGAAGTTCGCCTCCAGCGTGCGCAGCGAGTCCGCGTAGTCCAGCAGCTTGGGGTCCAGCGGGCTGCGGCTCCCGGACATGCCTCCCACCTGCGCTCCCCCCGCCGACGAGGCGCCCGCGTACCCCTGGCCCGCTTTCGCCACGTCCTGCGGCGCGCAGTACTCCGTCTTCGCGGAGGGGTTCTTCTTCAGCTCATCCGCCACGCCCAGCGCGCCGCTGGCCGCCATCATCACGTTGCCGGTCATCACCCCCGCGGCCGTCTTGATGGAGTTCGTGAGGACGGGGGGAAGCCCCAGTGCGTCCCCCGCCAGGTCGGTCACGGCGGCCATGGGACCGCCCAGCAGGTTCGCCACGCCTTTGAGGATGTCGAGCATCGATACTCCCGCGCGACGGGTTGAAGTGGGTGCTGCCAGGGTGCCGCGCGCCGTCTCTTCGGACGCGGGCAGGCATTGCAGCGGCGGTGCCGGGCGCAGCAGCGCGCGGGTCGAGTCGATTCGGGGGGTTGTGCGCGAGGGCCCCCGGTCCGCGTCCCCACCCGCGGACGGTCCGGTCCGTCGCGGAGGATTGCGGCTAGAGTCCCGCGCCCATGCGCACCTTCGGGCTGGACTACGGCACCAAGACCATCGGCGTGGCCGTCTCGGATGGACTGGGGCTCACCGCCCAGGCGGTCACCACCGTGCGGCGCGCGTCGCTCAAGGCGGACCTCGCGGAGCTGTCCCGGCTCGTGAAGGAGCACGAGGTGACGCGCTTCGTCCTGGGGCTGCCCCTCAACATGAACGGCTCGGAGGGGCCCCGCGCGGAGGCCACGCGCAAGTTCGCGGAGGTGCTGGAGAGCGCGCTCGGGCTGCCCGTGGAGCTATGGGACGAGCGGCTGTCCACCGTGGCCGCCCAGCGCACCCTGCTGGAGGCGGACGTGCGCCGGGAGAAGCGGCGGGAGGTCATTGATCAGCTGGCCGCGCAGTTCATCCTTCAGGGCTGGCTGGACGCGCACCGTCCCAGGACGGACGGCTACGACACGGGCTACGACGACTACGACCCGGAGGCCTGAGCACCACCTGGTCCCCGCCTCCGGGAACGACCCGCCCTGCTACGGCTGGCGCCGGTACACGTGCAGCGGCGAGGAGAAGCCGTCCTGCTCATGGTACGCCACGCCGTCGAGCGTCAGCATCCGCCCGTCCAGCTTCACGCCCGGGTCCTTCACCAGCGAGCCCCCGTCGAAGCGCACCAGCACCTCCGGGCGCGCGTCCCCCAGGCGCTGGCGGAAGGTGTCCCAGCGCACGCGCGCCATGCGCATCTCCGGCAGCCCGGAGAAGAACGCCACCTGCAGGTCCATGTAGCGCGGGTCGTCGTCGATGGCCGCCGCGCCGCCCTTCGCCGCCACCTCCTCCTTGAGGAAGCGCGCCACCTGCATCACCGCCACGGGGTTCGTGGACGTGGGGCTCACCGGGCGCAGCGAGTCGTGCAGCCCGCCCTCGGTGCGGAAGGTGTAGATGCCCAGCGCCACCGGCATCACCACCGCCAGCACCGCGCTCACGCCCACCACCGCCCGGCGCGCGAAGTCACCCCGGCTGCCCACCACCGCCGCCAGACCCGGCGCCAGGAACACGGGCACCAGCACCAGCTGCGTCACCGTGAAGCGGGCCAGGGGCACGAAGCTCAGGAGCACGGCCGCGCGGAAGGTGAAGTACAGCGCGGGCAGCACCGCCATCACCACCAGCCAGCGCGTCTCCGGGTGCTTCTTCCATGCGCGCACCATGCCCACCCCGCCCAGGAGCGCCACGCCCGGCGTCAGCGTGAAGAGCGCCACCGCGGGCCAGAACCCCAGCTGCTGCAGCCGCCAGCCCAGCGCGCCGCCCGCGCCGCCGGAGTCGGCCACCCACTGCTTGTGGAAGTCCTCCACCGCCTTGATGGGGAAGAACGGGTCGCCGTGCGCCAGCTCGTTGCCCTGCATCCACAACAGCGGGAACGGCAGGCACACCAGGCCAAAGCCCACCGCGCGCGTGAGCGACGCCACCCGGTCCTCGCTGCTGAACACCAGCGCCACCGTGATGAGCGGGATGTACAGCCACGCGTCGTAGCGCAGCGCGCACGCGAAGTTGAGCAGCACCGCGCCCCAGAACAGCGGCTGGAAGCGGTTCTCCTCCACCCCTTCCGCCACCAGCGCGAAGACGGCCAGCATGAAGAACAGCGACACCGCCTCGCTGCCCGCGGTGGTGGAGAACTGCAGGTGCATGCCCCACGCGCTGAAGGCCAGCCCCGCGGCCACGCCCGCGCGCCAGCCGAACAGCCGCCGCGTCAGCGCGAACAGCGGCACCACCGACAGCACGCCGAACACCAGGCTCACCAGCCGGCCCGCCACGTCGCGCTCGAACACCGACAGCACCGCGCCCACCAGGTACAGGTGCAGCGGGCCGAACTGGTACGTGCCGTCCTTGTACGAGGTGATGACGTGCGGCGCGGCCAGCCACCGCTCCGCCAGCTCCGTGCGCACCACCGCGTCACCGAAGAGGTTCTCGTTGATGAAGAACACCCCCAACCGGGGGAGCAGCGCCGCTACCAGCAACAGGCCCACCAACCACCGGGTGGACGGCTCGGGCTGGGGTGCGGGCACCGCGGACAGGCCGGGCACGGCGGCGGAAGGGGAAGCAAGGGCGGCGGGACTCGATGCGGGAACCATGGCGCGCGCGAGGATACGCAGGCAGGGCTCAAAGCCAAGCCAGCGACCCTCCCACCTGCCTGATGCCCGCCCGCCTGCCCCGCCCCGCGCGCCAAATCCCCGGGCACCGGGGGGTTCGCGCCGTTACGCACCCTTCCGGGCGGGACGGAACCGGTGCGCCGGCCGTCACGCCGACATGTGGAGCGGACACGGACGCCGCCCCACAGTGAGGGCCTGCCTGGACGGGGTGTCCTCCAGCGGAAGGCCAAGCGTCGGGAAGTACGCGCTTGAGCGAGGTGGGACCGGACACATCGCACCGGGGGGGCTCCTCCCAGCGCGCGTCCCGGTCCTTATAATCGAAGTGCCTTTTCACCCCGTGGAGGAGGGCGGCTCCCCTCCGACACGAGCCGAACGCGCGGTCCCACTCCGCGGCGGGGTCCCGAAGGGGCTGAAGCATCGCGATTGTCGTCGCCTGGGACCTCTTCGGAGTGGGTGTGGAATGGCCTTCCAGCCCTCCAGGTTCACCATGTTGGCCCCCCGGAAGCACGCGAGTCCTCGCGTCCTCCTGGGAGGCTACGAGGGAGAGACATGAAGGACGCTGAGAAGGGCTCGTGGGTCTCCAGAATCGCCGCGTTCCAGGACGTGAAGACCTACGCGGAACTCAACTGGGAGGGCTCTTTCGAGGACTACCTCGAAATCGTCCGGAAGAACCCGAAGGTCACCCGCACTGCCTTCCAGAGGATCTACGACATGATCCTCAGCCACGGGAAGTCGGAGTACATCGACAACAAGAAGAAGCTCACCCGCTACCACTTCTTCAGTGACGAGCGCTTCGGCGGCCGGGACGCCATCTTCGGCCTGGACGTGCCGCTGATGAAGCTGGTCAACGTCTTCAAGTCCGCCGCCCAGGGCTACGGCACGGAGAAGCGCGTCATCCTCCTGCACGGCCCCGTGGGCTCGTCCAAGTCCACCATCGCCCGCCTGCTCAAGAAGGGCATGGAGGAGTACTCGAAGACGCCGGAGGGCGCCGCGTACACCTTCTCCTGGCTCACCGACAAGAAGCAGCCGGACGGCACGGTGACGAAGGAGAAGATGAAGTGCCCGATGAACGAGGAGCCCCTCAACCTCATCCCGCGCGAGTGGCGTGACAAGGTCTTCTTGGAGCTGTCCCCGCCGGAGTCCGGCTACACGATTCCCAACGGCTGCGAGCTGTGCCCGGCCTGCCGCTTCGTCTTCAAGGAGCTGATGACCCAGTACGGCGGTGACTTCGCCAAGGTCATGGGCCACGTGCACGTCAACCGGCTCATCTTCAGCGAGAAGGACCGCGTGGGCATCGGCACGTTCCAGCCCAAGGATGAGAAGAACCAGGACTCCACCGAGCTCACCGGCGACATCAACTACCGGAAGATCGCCGAGTACGGCTCGGACTCCGACCCGCGCGCCTTCAACTTCGACGGCGAGTTCAACATCGCCAACCGCGGCGTCATCGAGTTCGTCGAAGTGCTCAAGCTGGACGTCGCGTTCCTCTACGACCTGCTCGGCGCGTCGCAGGAGCACAAGATCAAGCCGAAGAAGTTCCCTCAGACGGACATCGACGAGGTCATCATCGGGCACACCAACGAGCCCGAGTACAAGAAGCTCGAGAACAACGAGTTCATGGAGGCCTTGCGCGACCGTACGGTGAAGATTGACATCCCGTACATCACCAAGCTGGCCGAGGAGGTGAAGATCTACGAGAAGGACTTCAACTCCCGCGCCATCAAGGGCAAGCACATCGCGCCGCACACGCTGGAGATGGCCGCCATGTGGGCCGTCCTCACGCGCCTGGAGGAGCCCAAGAAGCACAACCTGTCGCTCCTGCAGAAGCTCAAGCTCTACAACGGGAAGACGCTGCCCAACTTCACCGAGGACAACATCAAGGAGCTGCGCAAGGAATCCGTGCGCGAGGGCCTGGAGGGCATCAGCGCCCGCTACATCCAGGATAAAATCTCCAACGCCCTGGTGAGCGACAAGGGCGAGGGCTGCATCAACCCCTTCATGGTGCTCAACGAGCTGGAAGCCGGCTTGAAGACGCACTCCCTCATCAACACCGAGGACGCGCGCAAGCGCATGAAGGAGCTGCTCACCACGGTGAAGCAGGAGTACGAGGACATCGTCAAGAACGAGGTCCAGCGCGCCATCAGCGCCGACGAGGACGCCATCGGCAAGCTGTGCGGCAACTACATCGACAACATCAAGGCCTTCACCCAGAAGGAGAAGGTCCGCAACAAGTACACCGGCATCTACGAGGTGCCGGACGAGCGCTTGATGCGGTCGATTGAAGAGAAGATCGACATCCCGGAGAGCCGCAAGGACGACTTCCGCGGGGAGATCATGAACTACATCGGCGCGCTCGCCGTGGAGGGCAAGACCTTCAACTACCGGACCAACGAGCGGCTGCACAAGGCGCTGGAGCTGAAGCTGTTCGAGGACCAGAAGGACAGCATCAAGCTCAAGAACCTGGTGTCCTCCGTCGTGGACAAGGAGACCCAGGAGAAGATCGACCTGGTGAAGGACCGGATGATGAAGAACTACGGGTACTGCGAGATCTGCTCCACGGACGTGCTGAACTTCGTGGCCAGCATCTTCGCCCGCGGGGATGCCAAGGAGTAACGCCTAGCGACTTGCCCAAGAGGGACGTGACACCGTGACCTTGAAGATCCACCAGGACCACTCCCGCTTCAAACAGATCGTCCGCGGGAAGATCAAAGCCAACCTGCGCAAGTACGTGCAGAAGGGCGAGATGCTGGGCAAGAAGGGCAAGGATGCCATCAGCATCCCCATCCCCTTCATCGACATCCCGCGCTTCAAGTACGGCCACAAGGAGCAGGGCGGCGTCGGACAGGGTGACGGTGACGTAGGTCAGCAGCTCGGCCCCGGGGCGGTAGAGCCCGGGGACGGGCACCAGGCCGGCCAGGGCGAGGGAGACCACGCCCTGGAGGTGGACGTCACGCTGGAGGAGCTGGCGCAGATCCTTGGGGAAGAGCTCCAGCTGCCGCGGATTGAGCGGCGGCAGAACGAGCGCATCGTCACGCAGAAGGTGAAGTACACGGGCGTCAACACCACGGGCCCGGAGTCGCTGCGCCACTTCAAGCGCACCTTCAAGCAGGCCCTGAAGCGGCAGATCGCCACCGGCACCTACGACCCGAAGATGCCGGTCATCATCCCCACGCGCGAGGACCGCCGCTACCGCAGCTACAAGCTGCAGGAGCTGCCGGAGACGAACGCGGTCATCATCTACATGATGGACGTGTCCGGTTCGATGGGGGACGAGCAGAAGGAGATCGTCCGCATCGAGAGCTTCTGGCTCGATACGTGGCTCAAGCACCAGTACAAGGGCCTGGAGTCGCGCTACATCATCCACGACGCGGTGGCGCGCGAAGTGGACCGCGACACGTTCTTCCACACCCGCGAGTCCGGCGGGACGATGATCTCCAGCGCGTACAAGCTGTGCCGGGACATCATCCAGGCGGACTACCCGAAGAGCGCGTGGAACATCTACCCGTTCCACTTCAGCGACGGGGACAACTGGAGCGCGGACGACACGCGCCAGTGCATCGAGATGCTCCGCAACGACATCCTCCCGCAGGTGAACCAGTTCGCCTACGGGCAGGTGGAGTCCCCCTACGGCAGCGGGCAGTTCATCAAGGACCTGCGCGAGGCGGTGGGTGACACGACCAACGTCGCGCTGAGCGAGATCTCCGACAAGGACGCCATCTACGCCTCCATCAAGGACTTCCTCGGCAAGGGGCGCTGACGAAGAGCGCTTCTGTCTCATCCCCCACCGGAGCCACCGCCCCATGCCCAAGAGCCTCACACCGCGACTCGCAGCGCTTCGGGATGAAATCCACGGCTACGCCAAGGAGTTCGGCCTGGATTTCTTCGACACCGTCTTCGAGATGGTGTCCTACGACGAGATGAACATGGTGGCCGCCTACGGCGGCTTCCCCACCCGCTATCCCCACTGGCGCTGGGGCATGGAGTACGAGCAGCTGGCGAAGGGGTACGAGTACGGGCTGTCGAAGATCTACGAGCTCGTCATCAACAACGACCCCTGCTACGCCTACTTGATGGAGAGCAACCCGGAGGTGGACCAGAAGCTGGTGATGGCCCACGTCTACGGTCACTGCGACTTCTTCAAGAACAACTTCTCCTTCCGGCACACCAACCGCCGGATGATTGACGACATGGCCAACCACGCCACCCGCGTCCGGCGGTGGGTGGACAAGATTGGCGTGGAGAAGGTGGAGGACTTCATCGACCGGACGCTGTCGCTGGAGAACCTCATCGACCAGCACGCGCCCCACATCCGCCGCAACCCGGATCCGCAGCGCGCGGAGGAGGAGGCGAAGTCCAACGAGCGCGTGGAGGGCTTCAAGGTGAACCGCGAGTACATGCGCGGCTTCATCAACCCCTCCGAGTTCATGGACTCCCAGCGCAAGCGCGCGGAGGACGAGAAGCAGCAGCGCAAGCGCTTCCCGGAGCGCCCGCAGCGTGACGTGCTCTACTTCCTGCTGGAGCACGCGCCGCTGGAGCCGTGGGAGGTGGACATCCTCTCCATCCTGCGCGACGAGGCGTACTACTTCGCGCCGCAGGGCCAGACGAAGATCATGAACGAGGGGTGGGCCAGCTACTGGCACTCCACCATCATGACCCGCCGGGCGCTGCGGGACGATGAGATCATCGACTACGCGGACCACCACTCCGGCACCATGGGCGTGCGCCCCGGCGCCATCAACCCGTACAAGCTGGGCATCGAGCTGTGGCGGGACATCGAGGACCGGTGGAACAAGGGCAAGTTCGGCAAGGAGTGGGACGAGTGCGATGACCTTCGCGCGCGCCAGGCCTGGGACCGGAAGCTGGGCGCGGGGCGGGAGAAGATCTTCGAGGTGCGCAAGCACTACAACGACATCACCTTCATCGACACGTTCCTCACCGCCGAGTTCGCCCAGCAGCAGAAGCTCTTCGTCTACGGCTTCAACGACAAGCGCAACTCGTGGGAAATCCTGGACCGCGAGTTCCGCAAGGTGAAGAACAAGCTGCTCACGTCGCTCACCAACTTCGGCCAGCCCATCATCGAAGTGGTGGACGGCAACTACGAGAACCGCTCGGAGCTGCTGCTCGCGCACAAGCACGACGGGCAGGACCTGAAGGGCGACTACGCGCGGGAGACGCTGCGCAACCTCCAGAGCCTCTGGCGCCGGCCGGTGAACATCGTCACCCGCTACGACGGCAAGGGGACCCTGCTGCGCTACGACGGGCAGCACCACTCGGAAAAGAAAGTGGAGCTGTAAGGCCGGGGCACCGGAAGCAGGCAGGCGGGCTCGGGGAGTGCGGTCAGGATTTGGGCGGAGGACCAACAGTCCTCTACACTCCTGTATCGCCCCCCATGAAGACCGCTTCCTTCCTCTGCCTGGCCGCCCTCGGGGTGGCTTCGACGTCCGAAGCCGCCACCCATTTCGAAATCAAGAACCGCCGCATCGAGCCGCGCCAGACGCTGGCGGGCGCGCTGCATGAAGCGGCGCTGCCCGACGCGCAGGTGGAGGCCGTCATCGCCGCGCTGGAGGGCGTGTTCGACTTCCGCAAGTCGCGCGTGGGCGACCAGTTCCGGCTGGTGATGCGCGACGGCGAGCTGGACTTCTTCGACTACCGCCAGAGCACCGTGGACGAGTGGCAGGTGCGCCGCGACGGGGAGAAGTACGTCGGCAGCAAGCGCTCCATCGAGGTGGAGAAGCAGGTGTCGCTCGTGTCGCTGGAGATCAACTCGTCCCTGTACGAGGCGACGCTGGCTGCGGGAGAGGACCCGTCCATCGGCCTGGTGCTGTCGGACGTGTTCGCGTGGGACATCGACTTCTACCGCGACGTGCGCAAGGGCGATAAGGCCAAGGCGCTGGTGGAGAAGTTCGTCTCCAAGGGCCGCGTGCTGCGCTACGGCGAGGTGCTGGCGGCCACGTATGAAGGCGGCCTGGTGGGCAACAAGCGCGTGTTCCGCTACGTGCTGCCCAACGGCGAGGCCAACTTCTTCCAGGAGGACGGCGCCAGCGCGAAGAAGACCTTCCTCAAGAGCCCGCTGAAGTACGCGCACATCACCAGCAGCTTCGGGTCGCGATTCCACCCGGTGCTCCAGTACGTGAAGAACCACAACGGCGTGGACTACGGCACGCCCATTGGCACCCCGGTGTGGGCCGTGGCGGACGGCACCGTCGTGTCCGCGGGCAACGCGGGCGCCGCGGGCAACATGGTGGTGCTGCGCCACGCCAACGGCATGGAGACGCAGTACATGCACCTGTCGCGCTTCGGCGACGGCGTGCGCTCCGGCCAGCGCGTGCGGCAGAAGCAGGTGATTGCCTACTCCGGCAACACCGGCCGCTCCACCGGCCCGCACCTGCACTTCGGCCTGAAGCGCAACGGCGCCTACGCCAACCCCCTCACCCAGAAGTTCCCCCGCGCGGATCCGCTGCCCAAGGAGCTGACGGCGGACTTCCTCGCCAAGGCGCACGACATGGCCCAGCAGCTGGACGCCGTGTCCGTGGCCGCCGTCGCCGGCAAGGCGGGCCCGCCGCCCGCCGCCGCGAAGTAACGGCACACCGCCCACGTGCAAGGCCCCCGGGCCCCCTCCCCTTCACGGTGGAGCGGGGCCCGTCGCTTTTCGCCGGGCCGTCAGGCCCACTCGATGAGGAACTCGGAGTCGCCCAGGCCCCGCTCGGTGCCCCGCACGTGGCCCTCGCGGTGGAGCGCGGTGAGGACGCCGCCGAGGATGCCCTCGTGGACCTGCACGGGCAGCAGGTCCCCCTTGAAGGTCAGCCGCACGCGCTTGTCGCCCAGGGCCAGGTACTCGCGCTGCCCGTAGCTGACGGCGGTGCCGTACGAGGCGGGCGCGTTGCTGTACATGCGCTTGGGGTCGCCCGCGCCCGCGGTGAGGCGCAGGAGCGTCTGCCCCACCGTGGACTCGAAGAAGGTCCCGACGATGGCCTCCCCGCACGCCCGCAGGGCGGCTTCGCGCGTGCCGTACCCGGGCTGGAGCGCCTCCGACGCAAAGCCAATCAACCGCAGGAAGTCCACCGCCGGGTAGGAGAAGAAGTCCACCGGGCTGCGCTGCATGAGCGGCGCGCGCAGGCGCTCCGCGGCGTCGCGCCCCAGCCGCTCATGCGTCAGCCGCAGCACCGCCGCGAAGCTCAACCCCCGCACGGTGTCCCCGGGCCGGGTCAGGGCGATGCGCTGCTCCAGGTCGTCCAGGGGGAGGGACATTCGCTTGCGTTGTACTCCAATTCCACGTGCTTCCGGTCTCTCTCCGAAGGCGGCTTCACATGTCTGTCATTCCCTGGGGCCGCGTCGCGTCACGGCGGGTCGTGGGGCACCTTCCCTCCCTGGCGGGGGAAGCGGCCGACCCCGAGCGGGGGGCGTGGGTTTCCCCTGCCCTGGGCTGGCGTGACACGGTAGCCTTCCGTCATGGCCGCCCCGCGTCAAAAGCGCGGGCGCTTCCGGCAGCACTTCAACCCCTTCTCGAACCTCGAGACGACCGACTTATGGCTCCTCCCGCCTCCGCGCGCCCCGCCCCGCCCCCGCCCTCCGCCTCGGGAACTCCCGAAGACAGCGGCCGCACCGGGCTCGACGCGGCCAGCGTCCGTCGCGGCTTCTTCGAACACGTGCGGTATTCGCGCGGCAAGAACCCGGAGACGGCCACCCCGCATGACCGCTTCATGGCCCTGTCGCTGGCCGTGCGCGACCGCCTCACGGACCGCTGGGTGAAGACGGCGCGCACCTACTACGAGCAGGACGTCAAGCGCGCCTATTACCTCTCCGCGGAGTACCTGCTGGGGCGGGCGCTGGGCAACAACCTGCTCAACCTCAACATGTACGACGCCGCGGCCGCCGCCATGCAGGAAGTCGGCGTGGACCTGACGCAGCTGTTGGAGATGGAGCCGGACGCAGGCCTGGGCAACGGCGGCCTGGGCCGGCTGGCGGCGTGCTTCCTGGACTCGCTGGCCACCCTGGGCTACCCGGGCATGGGCTACGGCATCCGCTACGAGTTCGGCATCTTCTCCCAGGACCTGGTGGAGGGACACCAGGTGGAGCGCGCGGACGAGTGGCTGAAGTTCGGCAACCCGTGGGAGATCGTCCGGCCGGAGAAGGCGGTGCCGGTGCGCTTCTTCGGGCGCGTGGAGCACCACCAGGGTCCGGATGGCCGGCCGGTGGCGCGCTGGGTGGGCGGCAAGACGGTGGTGGGCGTGCCGTACGACACGCCCATCGCGGGCTACGGCAACAACACCGTCAACACGCTGCGGCTGTGGCAGGCGCGCGCGAGCGCGGAGTTCGACCTGCTGCTGTTCAACGCGGGCGACTACGAGCGCTCGGTGGTGGAGAAGAACGACTCGGAGGTCATCTCCAAGGTCCTCTACCCCAACGACGCGTTCCAGGCGGGCAAGGAGCTGCGCCTCAAGCAGCAGTACTTCTTCGTGGCGTGCTCCATCGCGGACATCGTCCGGCGCTACCTGAAGAACCACAACGACTTCCGTGACTTCAGCCGCAAGTGCGCCATCCAGCTCAATGACACGCACCCGGCCATTGGCGTGGCGGAGCTGATGCGCGTGCTGGTGGACGAGAAGCGCCTGCTCTGGGACGAGGCCTGGTCCATCACCCAGGAGACGTTCGGCTACACCAACCACACGCTGCTGGCGGAGGCCATGGAGCGCTGGCCGGTGTCGCTGTTCGAGCGGCTGTTGCCCCGCCACCTCGAAATCATCTTCGAGATCAACCAGCGCTTCATGCGCCAGGTGCAGATCCGCTACCCGTTCGACGTGGAGAAGCAGCAGCGGATGAGCCTGGTGGAGGAGGGCCCGGAGAAGAAGATCCGCATGGCCCACCTCGCCGTCGTGGGCAGCCACAGCATCAACGGCGTGGCCGCGCTGCACACGGACCTCCTGCGCCGGGACGTGCTGCCGGACTTCGCGCAGATGTACCCGGAGCGCTTCAACAACAAGACCAACGGCGTGACGCCGCGCCGGTGGCTGGCGTGGTGCAACCCGCGCCTGTCCAAGCTGATCACGAGCCGCATTGGCGAGGGCTGGACCACGGACCTGGACCAGCTCCAGAAGCTGGAGGCGCACGCGGAGGACGCGGAGTTCCGCAAGGCCTTCCGCGAGGTGAAGCGCGCCAACAAGGAGGAGCTGGCCCAGCACGTGCGCGACTTGCGCTGGGTGCAGCTCAACCCGGACGCCATCTTCGACGTGCAGATCAAGCGCCTGCACGAGTACAAGCGGCAGCTCTTGGACGCCATCCACATCGTGGCGCTGTGGATGAAGGCGCGCAGGGACCCGGCGAGCGTCATCACGCCGCGCGCGTTCCTCTTCGGCGCGAAGGCGGCGCCGGGCTACCACCTGGCGAAGCTGACCATCCGGCTCATCAACGGCATCGCGGAGGTGGTCAACAGCGACGCGGGCGCCACGGGGTTGCAGGTGGTGTTCCTGCCCAACTACCGCGTGAGCCTGGCGGAGCGCATCATCCCCGCGGCGGACGTGTCCGAGCAGATTTCCACGGCGGGCTGGGAGGCCTCCGGCACGGGCAACATGAAGCTGATGCTCAACGGCGCGCTGACGCTGGGCACGCTGGACGGCGCCAACGTGGAAATCCGGGACGCGGTGGGCGACGAGAACTTCTTCCTCTTCGGCCTCACGGCGGACGAGGTCATCGCGCGCAAGAAGGCCGGCTACCGGCCGCGCGAGGTGTACGAGGCCAACACGGAGCTGCGCGAGGCGTTGGACCTCATCCGCTCCGGCTTCTTCTCCCCCGAGGACCGCAACCTCTTCCAGCCGCTGGTGGACAGCCTGCTCAACGAGGACCGCTACCTGGTGCTGGCGGACTTCGCGGCCTACGCGGCGAAGCAGGAGGACGTGGCGCGCGCCTACAGGGATCAGGAGTCCTGGACGAAGAAGTGCATCATCAACGTGGCCCGCGCGGGCATCTTCTCCTCCGACCGCACCATCAAGCAGTACGCGGAGGAGATCTGGAAGGTGCAGCAGACGACGGTGGAGTGACTCCGCCATGAGCACGGGCCCATCCCCTTCAGAAGAGAGCCGACAGGCCGGCCGCGAGCAGTTGGAGCGGTGGGTGCTGGACTTCACCGACGCATTCAACCGCGACGACCTGGACGCGGTGATGGGCTGGTTCCACCCGGACGCCGTCTACGAGACGTATGACGGCGTCCACTGCCGGGGGCTCGCGGCCATTCGCGCCGCCTTCGCCCCGCAGTTCCGGGGGGACTTCGGGCGCATCCGCTTCCTCACGGAGGACCTGGTGGTGGACGCGCCCGCGGGCAAGGTGGTGCTTCGCTGGAGGTGCCAGCACGACCTGTCCGGCCCGGGCGCGCTCAAGCCGTGGCTGTACCGGCTGATGTATGGCCGGGACTTCGGCTGGTACGGGCTGGACGTGCTGCACTGGGAGAACGGCCGCCTGCGCGAGAAGCGGACCTACGCGCAGGCGGGGCTCCCGAAGGTGCGGCGCGGGCCGGCGTGAAGCGGCCCACGCCAGGGCTCACGCGGCCTTGTTGAGCCAGGCCTCGTACGCGCGGAAGTCGTAGTCGCGGCCCAGGAACCGGTGCACCAGTCGGGCGGCGTCGTCGGAGCCGCCCGGCTCCAGCACCGCGCGGCGGTAGGCCTGCGCGGGCTCCGGGTTGAGCAGGCCCTTCGTCTGGAACACCGTGAAGAGGTCCTTCGCGATGACGAGCGACCACATGTACGTGTAGTAGTTGGACGAGTACCCGTCCAGGTGCCCGAAGGTGAGGTGGAAGTACGTGCCCTCCAGGTACGGGAAGGGGACGTACTGGCTCTGCAGCTCGCGCACGAGCGCGGTGGCGTCCAGGTTCTTCGGGTCGCGCCGGTACAGCTCCAGGCTGAGCGCCGCGTAGAACATCTGCTGGCGCACGAAGAGGCCCTTGCCGAACTCGTCCGCGGCGAGCATGCGCTCCACCAGCTCCGCGGGCAGCGCCTCCCCCGTCTGGTAGTGCTTCGCGAAGGTCTGCAGGCACGTCACGTCGCGCGCCCACTCCTCCAGCATCTGTGAAGGGGCCTCCACGAAGTCCCACTCCGTGCGCACGCCGGACAGGCCCGCCCACTTCGTGTGGCCACCGAAGATGTGGTGCAAGAGGTGCCCGAACTCGTGGAAGAAGGTCTCCACGTCGCCGTGCTGCATGAGCGCGGGCTCCGCGCCGGGCTTGGGGAAGTTGCAGATGAGCGCGCCTTCCGGAAGCCGCCGCCCCGCCTTGCCGCTGGTCAGCGTGAACTGGGCCGCGTGCTTGTACTTGTCCGCGCGCAGGTGCATGTCCAGGAAGAAGCGGCCCTTGAGCGTGGCGCCCTCATAGACGTCGTAGGCCTCCACGTCCGGGTGCCACACCGGCACGTCCTTCACCGGCTTGTAGGTGACGCCGAACAGGCGCGCGGTGAGATCCAACACGCCCTGCTTCACGCGCGTGTATTCAAAGTAGGGGCGCACCGTCTGCGAGTCGAAGGCGTACTGCTCCGCCTTCACGCGGTCATCCAGGTAGCCGGAGTCCCAGGGGTCCACCCGGTCCGCCTTCGGGTCGTCCTTGCGCTTGCGCTCCAGGAGCACCGCGTAGTCGCGCTTCATGCGCTCCTCCGACGCGTCCGCGATCTTCCGGATGAAGGTGCCCGCGGCGTCCGCGGTGCGCACCATCTTGTCCTCGGTGGCGTAGGCGGCCCAGTGCGGGTAGCCCAGGAGCGTGGCCAGCTCGTGGCGCTTCTGGACCAGACTCTGGAGCACGCTCACGTTGGCGGGGTAGCCGCGCTGGCGGTTGGCGCGCCAGAGTTCCTCGCGGGCCTTGCCGTCGCGCGCGTAGGTGAGGAAGGGCACCAGGTCCGGGTAGTCCGTGGAGATGCGCACCTGGCCGTCGTCGCCGGGGGCGTGCGCGCGCACGTAGTCCTGCGGCAGGCCGTCCAGCGCGGCCGGGGGCAGCGCCACCTTGCGGGTGTCCTGGCTGATGTTGCGGCTGAACTCCTGGCCAATGCGGACCAGCTCCTCCTGGAGCGCCTTCACCTTCGCGCGGGTGGCGTCGTCGCGGTCCACGCCGGCGCGGCGGAAGTCGCGCAGCACCTTCTCCATCCACTTGCGCGTGGCGGCGTCCTCGTTGGCCAGGCTCACGCCCGCCAGGACGTCGTAGACGCCCCGGTCCATGCGGATGTCGTTGGCCAGGTTCTCGATGGCCTGCTCGGCCTGCTCCGCGGCCTCGCGCAGGGCGGCCTCGGGGTGGGTGTGGCGCACGACGCTGGCGCGCGCGGCGGCGTCATCGAGCGCGGCGGAGGACTCGTCGAACAGCTCCAGCACCTCGCGGGGGGGCGTGGAGGCGGGCAGCGTCTTCAGGCGCGCGATGCCGTCGCGGGCCTTGGCCAGGGCCTCCTCGCTCGCGCGGCGGAACTCCTCCGGCGGGCAGGTGACATGGCGGGCGGCGTCGGGGACCAGGGGCTCGGACACGGGAAGGGCTCCTCTCAAGCCGTGGGTGTGCGGCGAAGGGCCCAAAGCTAATGCGCCCCGCACGCCCTGGCAGCATCCGTATTGCACGGCGAAGGCGGGTGGCGGGCAGTGGACGCCCTCCCCTGCCCCGTCCGTCGGGCGGCGGACGGGCGGGCTTCAGCCAGTCGCCCCCCATGGGCGCCGCGGAGGGGGCTCATCGGAAGTCGATCGACACCTCGGCGATGCTGACCCGCAGTCCCCCCTCCAGCTCGGTGGTCGACACGTACAGCGTCTTGGTGCCAGGGGTGGTGGCTCGCACCTCCACGCGGTTCTGGCCCTGGTTGTCCGTGAGGCTTTTCTCCTGCCGGAGGGTGAAGCCATCGCCGGTGCCCATTTGCACGTTCACGGCGCGTCCGGACAGCGGCATGGCGTCCTCGTTGCGCACCGTGACCGTGACGACCATGGTGTCCTCACCGTTCGCCCTCAACGGATCCGCGCTCGGGGAGAGGTCCACCGAGCACTTCTCCGAGGCCACCCGGGTGGAGGGGACCTTCGGCTCCTCGCCACAGCCCACCGGGACGCCCAGGGCCAGCAGTCCCATCACCAGACACCGAACCAGCAGCACGCGACGTGAAGACATGAGCCTTCCTTCCCGGACAGCCCGCGCCCGGAGCGGGCATGCGGCGGGCGGAGTCTGTCATGGGCAGCGGTGCGCCAGGAACGGCGGAAGGCCGCCCCGGCGGGCGTGCCGGAGGCGGCCTTCCTGGGACTTCTCAGGGGTGAGACGGGGGCGTCAGTAGAACTCGAGCGGGCTCGTGGAGCACTGGGGCTGCCGGGCGGCGCGGGTCACGAAGTCCTGACCGTTGTTGTCCGTGTCCTGAGCGTTGCCTCGGGCGGCGTCCGCGCCGCCCACTGCCATGGTGGTGGAGGTGGAGGTGGAGACGGCCTTGCGCTCCAGGCTTCCGCCCACCGCCGGATGGGACGGGGCCGCGGTGCCCTCGGGGGCGTTCCCGGTGCCCCAGCCCAGCTTGTCCACGTCCACGTACGTCCCGCTCACGAGGCGCTGGATGCGGACGTGGCCACCGGCGGTCGTGGAGGCGGAGGCGTCGAAGGTGTACGAGACGTCCGCGGGGGCGGTGGCACCGCCGCTGTAGTTCGCCCCGGCCAGGAGGAAATATCCGTGGGCGCGGATGACCTTTCCAGCCGGAATGGTGACGGTCGAGCTCCAGGTGGTCCCGGTGGCCGACTTGTAGCTGACCTGCCAGTTGGACAGGTCCACGTCCGCGTTCGTCGGGTTGTAGAGCTCGATGAACTCGTCCGTCGCGGCCGTGCCCGTTCCGTTGCCGCCGCTGAACTCGCTGATGACGATGTGGTTCGTCAGCGGAGCCTTGCTCACCGTCACGGAGCCGTAGGTGCCCGCGGGCGGCACGGTCTTGCCGTTCTGATCGCAGTACACCCACGGCGCCCCCGCGTCCGTGAACCGGTAGCGGAAGCCGTAGCTGTACGTACCTGCCGTGGGGATCTGCAGCGTCGCCTTCATCTCGTCGTTGTTGCTGCTCGGCGTGGTGAAGCCCGCGTTGAAGTCCGCCGCCGTCCACGTCCAGCCCGCCGGGTTGGTGGGGTCCGTGCCGTAGCCCAGCTGCGCCTCGATGCGCGGGTAGGCGTCATTGCCCTTCTGGTTCCGCGTCGTGACGTCGTAGCTGTAGAACTGGCTGAAGATGTCGTAGCTGCTGTTGACGGCGATGCTCGCCGGGTAGGTGCCGTCAGGGGACGGGAACGTCTTCGGGTACTGGATGACGCAGTAGTTGAGCGGCTTCTCCACGTTCAGGCCGCAGTCGTCGTTGGCCTGGCCGGGCGTGCCCCGGTCCCCGCCGGACAGGCTGCCGGTGGAGTCACACCAGTACCAGGACCGCGCGCTGCCCTTCGTCCCCACGATGCTGGACGCGAGGCTCATGGCCCGGCCCGTCGTCTGGGGGAACGCGCTCGTGTACGTGAGGCTGTCCACCGTCACCGCGCCCTGCTTGAGCGTGATGGAGCCCGTGCTGTCCAGGGACTTGTCCGTGCCCCAGGCATGGTTCGCCGCCACGCCACCGTTGTTGGCGAAGTTCGCGTTCTGCGCGAGCACCGTGCGGCCCCCCGCCGGCACCAGCAGCGCGTGACCATGGTTCAGCGTGATGGGCGTGGCCGTGCCGGCGCTGTCCACCAGGTCCATCACCATGCCATTGGCGTCCAGCAGCTTCGACGTGGTGTTGGTCAGCTCCACGTACTCCGTGGTACCCGCGGACGGTGAGTGCATCACCTCGGAGATGACCAGCTCGCCCGCGCCCGGGTGCGGCGCGTTGGCGCACGCGCCCGCGTAGCAGACCGCGTTCGCGCCAGGGCAGGCCTGAATCGTCATATCGCCGTCCACGCAGGTCGGCGCGCCGTTCTGCACCTCACACACCGACGAGTAGACCTCCAGCGACGTGCCGTCCTCCGCGCACTGGGACGCGGGCGGCGTGCACACGTAGCCGCTGCACGGGTCGGTGGTGGCGGTGCTCGCGGTGGCCAGCGTGCTGGCGCCGCCCGCGCCGTCGAACGTCTTCAGCGCGAAGTAGTACGTCGTGCCCTCCGTCAGGCCGGTGACGGTGAAGGACTCCGCCGTGCCCGCCGTCCGGGGCGCGCCCAGGCCCGTCACGAGCGTGCCCGCGCCGAAGGTGATGTCATTGAGGGCGAACGTGGCGTAGCGCAGCTCGTAGCGCGCGGCCGTCCCCAGGACACCGTCATCGCCCGGCGCCTGCCAGTCCAGCCGGATGCTGGCCCCGTCCACCGCCGTCGCGCTGAAGTTCGGCGCGGCGGCCGGCGCCTGCGTGTCGTAGATGTTCAGGTCCTCGGACGTGATGTCCTGGAGGCCGTCCGCGCTCGCGCGGATCTGGTACGTGCCTTCGTCATCGACGCTGAGGCCGATGAAGGTGGCCACGCTGTCCACGGTGGCGCGCGTGGGGATGCCCTGCGCGAAGGTGCCGCCCACCAGCGCCAGCTGCACGTCCACCGACGTACCGGTGACGTTGTTGCCGAAGGAGTCCTTCACGGCCACCTGGATGCCCGACAGGGACTCCCGCACCGAGCCTGTCGTGGGCGCGTAGACGAAGACCAGGTGGTCCGCGGATGCAGTGAGGATGGTGAAGGTGTGCGAGGCCGTGAGCGACGGGTCCGCCACGTCCTCCGCGAGGACCGTCTGGTCCCCGTCGGTGCGCAGCTCCACGTTGAAGGTGTGCCGGCCCTCGTCCAGCAGGGTGAACGTATACGCGCCGGGCAGCACCGCCTGCGAGTCCGTGGAGGAGAACGTCACCGTGGACGCGTAGTCCTTCGCCACGTTGCCGTAGGTGTCACGCGCCACCAGCTCGAAGCTCAGGGACTGGCCCGCACCGAAGGGGCCCGCGCTCGCGACGAGTTCGAAGGACGCGGCCGTGCTGGCGCGCACGTCGGCATCCACCGTCGCGGTGAGGGCCGGGGTCGCGGTGTCCGTGGCGGTGAGCGACTGCGTCCCCGCCGTCTTGAACACGAGGCCGGAGACGGTCTTCTCCCCCTGGACCGCCGGAGCGAAGACCGCGTCCGGAGGCAGCACCGCCTGCGCGTCCGAGGACGTGAAGTGCACCGTGCCGGCGTAGTCCTGGATGCGGTTGCCGAAGGCATCCACCACGGACACGGTCACGTCGTTCTCTTCGCCCGCGTCGACCGGGTCCGAGAAGGCCGACAGCACGAGCTTCGCCGCGGCGCCCGCGCCCACCGTGAAGGTCTCGCTCACCTGCGTCAGCGAGCCCGCCGTGGCCGTGAAGGTGAACGTGCCCGCCGTATCCACGCGCAGGCCGGAGAATGTGACCACGCCGTTCACCGCCTCCACCGTCACCGCCGGGAAGCCCGGCTGGCCGGTGAGGGTCAACGTCACCGCCGTGGTGGCCAGGGGGACGACGTCTCCCCGCGCGTCCAGCAGCGACACCTTCACGTCCGCGAGCGCCGAGCCCGCGTTGCCGTTCGAAGGCTGCGTCGTGAACGCCAGCTGCGTCACCTGCGGGTCCACTGTGGACACCGCCAGGCTGTCCGAGCGCGAGGAGTTGCCGTGCGCGTCCGTGGCCTTCAACGCCACGTGGTACGTCTTG